>JAEWRC010000104.1 GCA_023460175.1 Actinomycetes bacterium | reverse complement strand
CTTCGTCCCGGTTTGGGGGGGGGGGGGGGGGGCTAATTGGCCGGCCGCGAGCCTCAGTTCAGCGCATCCTCGGGGTCGCGCTGGATCGGCTTGGGCCACGGCGACGGCCGGGGGCGCTGCCGCACCGCCAGCGGCCACCAGAACCACCGTCCGAGCAGCGTCGCGATCGACGGCGTCATCAGTCCTCGGATGACGAAGGTGTCGAACATCAGGCCGATGCCGATGGTGGTACCGACCTGGCCGATGACGATCAGATCACTGATTGCCATCGTCGCCATGGTCAGCGCGAACACGAGGCCGGCCGCGGTCACCACGGGGCCGGTGCCGGCCATGGCGCGAATGGTGCCGGTACGCAGTCCGGCGCGGATCTCCTCCTTCATGCGCGATACCAGCAGCAGGTTGTAGTCCGCCCCGACGGCCACCAGGATGATCACCGCCATCGGCAGCACCATCCAGTGCAACGGGATGCCGATGATGTGCTGCCAGAGCACCACCGATACACCGAAGGCGGTGCCCAGGCTCAGGGTGACGGTCCCGACGATGACCAGTGAGGCGACCAGGGCCCGGGTGATGATCATCATGATGACGAGGATCAGCAGCAGCGCCGCGGAGACGGCGATCAGCAGGTCGTAATCGGCGCCTTCCTGCATGTCGTCGAACATCGCGGCGGCGCCGCCGAGGTAGACCAGCGAACCTTCCAGGGGTGTTCCCTTGATCGCCGCGGCGGCCGCCTTCTTCAGCGGTTCGATGCGGGAGATGCCCTCCTCGGTCATCGGGTCGCCCTGGTGAATGATGGTGAACCGCACGGCATGTCCGTCGGGCGACATCATCAGTTCCATGCCGCGCTTGAAGTCGGCGTTGTCGAACGCCTCCGGCGGAACGTAGAACGAGTCATCGTTGAGGGCCTCGTCGAACGCCTCGCCCATCGCGGCGCTGTCTTCCTGCTGGTCGATCGTCTGATCCTGCTGTGCCCGCTGAACCTGGTACTGGTTCAACATCATCTGCTTCTGGTTCTTCATCGACTGGATCATCCCGGGCATCACCGCGGTCATCTCCAGTGTCAGATCCGCCATCCGGTCGATGTCGGGAACCATGTCCTGGAAGTCATCCGACATGGTCGACATGCCGTCGAGGCTTTCGAAGATCGAACGCATCGACCAGCACACCGGGATGTTGAAACAGTGTGGCTCCCAGTAGAAGTAGTTGCGCATGGGCCGGAAGAAGTCGTCGAAGTCCGCCAGACTGTCGCGCACGTCCTGCAGGGTCAGGGAGGTGTCGCTCATCTTGTCGGCCATGTTCCGCGCGACGACCGACAGGTCCCGGGTGATCGAGTTCATCCGCTCCATCGAGTCGATCGTGTGCTGCATCTCGTCGGCCTGGGCCAGGATGTTGTCGATGACGCCCTGTTGGTAGTCGTTGGCCATCAGCTGACCGACGCCCTGCTGACCGATCATGTACGGAATGGTGGTGTGCTCGATGGGTTTGCCGTCGGGCCGGGTGATGGCCTGCACCTGCGCGACGCCCTCGACCCTCGCCAGCTCCTTCGCGATCTTGTCGATCATCAAGAAGCCCGCGGGATTTCGCAGATCGCGGTCGGTCTCGACCATCAGCACGTCCGGGTTCATCCGCGCCTCGGAGAAGTGCCGGGTGGCCGCCGCGTAACCGACGTTCGCGGAGATGTCGTCGGGCAGGTACAGCCGGTCGTTGTAGGTCGTGTGATAGCCGGGCAGCGCCAGCAGGCCGACCATGCAGGCCGCCATGGCGACCACGAGGAACGCGCCCGGCCAGCGGACGGTCGAGGTACCGACGCGTCGCCACCCCTGGCCCTGCGCCTTCCTGGGCTCGAGGATCTTGCCGAACCGACTGGCCACCGAAATGATTGCGGGGCCATACGTCAACGCCACCGTGATGCCGAACACCATCGCGATGGCCATGGGGGTGCCCATGCTCTCGAAGTAGGGCAACCGGGTGAAGTTCAAGCAGAAGGTGGCACCCGCGATGGTCAGTCCGGAGGCCGCCACGACGTGCGCGGTCCCGTTGAACATGGTGTAGTACGCCGATTCTCGGTCCTCACCGGACCGGCGCGCCTCCTGATATCGGCCGACCAGAAAGATCCCGTAGTCGACCGCCGTGGCGATGGTCAACGTGACCACCATGTTGGTGGCGAAGGTCGTCAGGCCGAAGGCACCGTGGTAGCCCAGGAACGAGATCAGTCCGCGGGCGCCGAGCAATCCCATCGCGAGCATGCTGAGCAACACCAGCGTCGTCGTGACGGATCGGTAGATCAGCAACAGCAGGATGATGATGACGCCGAAGGTGACCATCTCGATGGTCCGCATGCTCTCGTCGCCGACGGCGTTCTGATCGGTCGTCGTCGCCGCCGAACCCGTGACATAGACCTCGACGCCCTCCGGCGTCGGGTGTTTCACGACGATGTCGCGAACCGCTTTCACCGACTCGTTGGCCAGGGTCTCGCCCTGGTCGCCGGAGATGTACACCTGGGTGTAGGCGGCCTTGCCGTCGACGCTCTGCGCACCCGCCGCGGTGAAGGAGTCCGACCAGAGATCCTGCACGTACTGCACGTGCTCAGTGTCGGCGCGCAGATCTGCCACCATCTGCAGGTAGAACTCGAGCGCCTCGACGCCCAGCTTGTCCTCGCCCTCGAGGACGATCATCACCGAGCTGCTGGTGTCGTACTCCTCGAAGGTGGTACCGACGCGCTTCATCGCGATCATCGACGGCGCATCCTGCGGACTCATCGACACCGCGCGCTGCTTGCCCACCACCTCGAGCTGCGGCACCGTGGTGTTGAGCAGACCGATGATGACGACCCAGCCCACGATGATCGGCAGCGCGAAGATGCGGATCAGCCGCGGCAGCCAGGCCCGACGGGGGCGAGCGACCGGGGTCGGGGCCGTCGGCGTGTCGTCAACCGGGGCGCTCATGCGGACTTCACCAAGCAGTAGGTCTGCGCGTTCACGCCCGTCGCCGTCCTCTCGTCTTTGACCTCGTCGTCCACGGTGATCCGGCAGGTGACGGCCTGGCCGTTGGTCTGGGCGATGACGTTCGGCGCCACCGAGGGCGCCGTGGTCTCCAGGGTCAGCGTCCACGGCAGGGCCACCGTCCCGGCCCGCACCGGCTTACCGTCCAGATCCAGATAGTTGACGACCGCCGTGCCCGTACCGAGGACCTCGTAGGTCACGACCTTGGGAATGAACTTCTCCGCGGTGTCGGCCCCGATCGGGGTCACCAGGACCGGTTCTGCGCCGAAGACCGTCCGCAGCTGCGAGACCACCAGCACACCGGCCCCGACGGCCACCACGATCATGGCGGGAAGCCAGAACCGCATGATCAATTTCATCATCGCCGGCGTCCCCCCGAGTTGATGCCGGCAGACGCGGCTGGTGCGCGGGTTCGATCGACGGCAATCAATGTAGGGCCTTCCGGCGTCATACCAACCCCGGCGGCGGGGAGAGGTCACATGGCTAATCAGCAAAGCTAACGAACTAAGCGGATCAGGTCAATCCACTTCCATGTGCGTCGCATTACACTCGGTGCGGTGACACGCGAGACCACGGGCCGCCCGCTGCGAAAGGACGCCGAGCGCAATCGCGCCCGCGTCCTGGAGGCGGCCCGGGATCTTTTTGCGGCACAGGGCCTGGAACCCAACCTGAACGACGTCGCCCGGCACGCGGGCGTGGGCGTGGGCACGGTGTACCGGCGCTTCGGCACCAAGGACGAATTGCTCGAGGCGATCTTCGTCGACGGCATGGATCAGCTCACGGCCCTGGCGGAGGCCGGCCTGCAGCACGACGACTCCTGGGACGGTTTCGCCTGGTTCGTCGAGCAGATGTGCGAGCTGACCGCCACCGACCGCGGTCTTCGAGAGATGGCCTTCAGCAAGGAGTACGGCAGCGATCGCGTGGTCGCGGCTCAGGATCGCCTGGGCCCGGTGGTGGCGAAACTGGTCGAGCGAGCACAGACCGACGGGTACCTGCGGGCCGACATCTCCGCGACCGACATGCCGATCATCAGCCTGATCGGCGGCATGGTCAGCCAATTCGCCGGCAACGTCGACCGCGATCTGTGGCGCCGGTTCACCGCGATCCTGCTGGACGGCATGCGCCGCAACGACAATCAGGCGCCGTTGCCCGTGGATGCGCTGGACGATCAAGGCCTGGATGCGGCCATGAGCACCTGGGAGCCGTCGGGGCGCACGGCACCGACTGGCGCGCCGATTGGGCAGGGTCATCCGCGACACGCCGCACCGGCGGATCGAACCGCAGTCTCGCCGTGTGCGGCGCGGAAAAAAGGTGAATAGACACCTCCACCACTGCCGTTAGGCTTGTGCACGATGTTTGCCGAGGGGAGCTGACCGTGTTCGTGGACGTCGAACAGATGCGGGCGGGGGCCAACAAGTCCTACGCCGCCGCCGGTTTTGCCGACGAGGGCGTCCAGGCGTTGTCGCGCCGGCGGGTGTGCGCCGGGATGTTCGGCGACTTCGCCGCGGCCGAACTGTTCCAGACCGCCATCGACGGCGCCCACACCCAGCACGCGACCAGGCTGCGCAACCAGGAGCGAGGCCTCGGGGTGCTCGGCGATAAAACCCACGTCACCGCTTCGTGTTTCGTGGACATGGAACGACGCAACACCGAGGCGCTGCAGGCCGTGAAGTGGTTGCTTACCCAAACCTGACCCACATCGACGTCGGCGCGTTGACCGCCGCCGCCGGTGGCGATCCGTGGAACGTCTACGCGTCGCTGGAATCCGGCGACGCCGGCCAGATCGCCGAGCTGGCCCGGGCCTTCTACGCCGCCGGGGCGTGCACCGACGAGACCAAGAACGAGTTCAACGCGGCGACCGACCGCTTCTACGAGTCGTGGAACCGGGAGAACGGCGAACATCCCATCAACGACGCCGCGGAGGTGCAGCGCGCGAAGACCCGACTGTTCGTGCAGGCCGAGCAGCTTCCCCTCATCGGCATCGACCTGCAGAACATCGCGGCCGATCTCGCCGAGGCGCAGCGGATGAGCAGCTTCAATATCGACAGCCTCAATGATCACCTGGTGCAGCTCGACGGGTTGATCGGCGCGGCGCTGGCCGCGGACATGGACACCTCCGGCCTCGAAGAGACAGCGATCGCGAAGACGACCGCGTCCCTGGGCGCCATCGAGATCTTCCGTGACACCTACTCGGCGAAGCTGCAGGAGGCCCTCACCGATCTGCGCCACAAGCACGGCTACGACCCGGCGGCCATCGATGATGTCGACGGCGACGGTGTGCCGGGCGACGAACAGCGCGGCCAGTCGGCGACCGAGCACTACGACGCCAACCAGCGCGCCAAGGACGAAGAGCTGGTGAACGCGCCCGGCCAGATGACCCAGGAGAAGGCCGATGCCGCCGCGCGCCTGCGGGACTTCGGCACCGTCAACGACCCCGCCGCCCCTCCGGAGGCGCGCCGCCTTGCCGGTGAACGCCTCGATGATTTCCGGATGGCGAACTTCGTGGGACCGCTTCCCAAGGATCCCGTCCTGGGTGGCGATGCCCGCACCCGCGCGCAGCAACGAATCGACATGCAGCGTCAACTGGAGTCAGGCCGAATCCACCTGGGCGACGGTTCATTTCACGACGTGGGCCCCATGTCACCCGACCAGGCCACCCAAACTCTCAATGACGGCGAGCAATTCGCCCGCGTCACCGCGACCAGGCAAGCGTTCTTCGCGCTGACCAGAGAGGGGATGTCGGAGGAGGGGGCGCTCAAGACGCTGTCCAACCTGGTGAACAACACTGGGCGCGTAGCCACTGGCACCCAGTGGTACGCCGAGTCCATTCCGCAGGGCAAACATGCCTTGGTCACCGGCCTGTCTCCAGATGACGCGCAGGTGGTGGCAAAGTACGCCGGCAGAGTCGTCAAAGTCACCGACGTCATCCAGCTTGGCCTGGCCTATCAAGACTGGCGCAATGGCGGCACCAACGAGGACTTCGGCCGGAGTGTCGGGACCATCGCCGGCGGAACAGCCGGAACATATGGCGCCACACTGGTTGCGGGCTCCTTCTTCGGCCCCGTGGGCACAGCCGTTGCTGCGGTGGGCGGCCTGATAGTTGTCGGCGCCCTCGGCGGAGAGCTAGGCGGCGGGGTTGGCAGCCTGTTCGACCCCGAGAAAATCGGCGGCGGCGGAAGGAGTTGGTAGAACGTGAAAAACTTGGCCTGGGCGTTGAGCGGATTAGGCTTGGTATCGCTGGCACTCGGAACCGTGCTGAGCCTATCTCCTCTTTGGAAGTCAGCGACGCTGTCGCCCGACTCCATTCAACGCCGCATGTTCTGGACCGGCAGTGCACTTGCTGTGGTCCTCTTTTTCCTGGCGTCCCTACCGAACTGGCCTTCTGGTCTATTCGTATCCGTCGCGACCGCCGTCGCCATCGTGGCCATCGCGTTCAAGTCCACAAACCACATCAAAATCAACGGCCGGATCTACGCGATGCCACCCAGCAAGCGCGCACCCGACCGACCACCCGCGCTCGCACCGGACGCCGATGAGCAGTAGCGGTTCAACTCGGTTCGCGGACCGTCCGTTGCCGCAGCCCACCGAGCAGCGCCACCAGAACTCCCAGCGCCACCAACCCACCACCGGCGGCCAACGCGATGTTGAGCCAGTGATGCATGCTGTCGGTCGCGTGCCGGATCAGCGCTTCGGCCATCTGCCGGACGTCGGCGCTGGTGTTCGCCAGCACTCCGTTGACGTAGCGGCGACCGACTTCCAATCCGGCCCAGCCGGCCGCGCCAATGAGTAAGCCCGAAACACCCAGGGCGGCAAGGGCTTTACCGCGCGAGCGTGCTGACGCCAAAGTCAGCAGGGCCAGCACACCTGCCAGGACCGTCGCGCCTACGCTCACCCAGGGACCCCAGGTCGCGATGGCGCGCAGTTGGCCGGGCCGAATCGAGTCCGGCGCATTCTCCGTCAACGGTACCGGCAGCGTCTCCGGCACCGAGATGTCGAACCGCTCGAGGCTCGCGCTGAAGGAGCTGTCCTGCAGCATCGGTGCGAGGTCGACCACCCAACGTCCCTGCGGATCCTCCCCCGCGGTGATGGTGTCCGAGAACAGCCACCGGTGGGCAAACCGGTTCGCCTGGGCGAACTGGCCCGGGAAGTCGGCACCACCGGTATAGACCGACGCCACATCCCGCAATAACTCCTGGTCCCCGGTGTAACCCAGCCTCACCAACTGAGTGGTCAGTTCGCCGGCCACAGCCTGCTGCAAGGCCGGATCGGCCGCGGCCTGCTCGGTGAACGCCGCGTATCCGTCGAGGTCAACGACGTTCTTCTGAAGCCAGGCCGCCGGCAGCGCCACTGCCAGCGCCACCGTGGCCAGCAGCCACAGCAGTGCCGTGAGCATGAATCGCACCGACTGCCTCCCTCTGTCGTCGCATTCGAACTTACCGAGAGCCCGCCGCATGACCCAGTTCCGGCCGGGAAAACCAGGGTTGCTGTTCTTGCACGGGGCCGCACGAACCGCGCCTTGGGTCACCTGGTGACCGCCGCGAACCACCCGAACCACGTCCCACCGCCGGCGCCGCCCCGGGCCGCACAGGCTCGCCCGGACTATGCCGAACACCTGCGCTTTCGTCGGTAGTTTTCGCGAGGGTAAAACTCAAACCTGTTGCGCCAGTGCGCTACATCTCGCGATCATGAGTCCGGATGAATTCATTCCGCGAAGTCAACACACAAGCAATTAGCTGCACCGGAAACTCCGACAAGGTAGGTCTGGAGGGCAGATCTTGATCGGTGTACGGTCCGCCTTCATGGTTTCAACAGCACACCTTGGTGTGAGTAACTCGCTTTCTGAAATCCTTTGCAACGACCTGAATATCGATTCATGTCGAATCACCCGGGAGTCTCGCCTGGTCACCGACGTCTGTCTGGATTGGACGGGTTTTACGATTGCGGCGGCGGCCATCGAAGCCAAGCTCGGCATCGTCCTGTCTGAGCAGGATCTGTTGGATTCCAGCACGATCGGCGAACTCGATGACATTCTCGAGGCCAAAACCGCTGGAGGACTGGCATGAGCAGGCTCATCGACCACCTGTCGGCGACGCTCCCGTCATCGCCCCATGACCTGCATGTCCTGAATGCCGATCACGAGACGTGGACGCCACACCCCTGGGGCGAGGTTTACGCCCGTGCGCAGAACTTCGCCGAGGCCGTCCACGACCACGGTTCCGCGCAGGCGGTCGCGCTCATCGGTGAGCCGAGCATCGAGTTGCTGTCGGCGATCTTCGGCAGTTGGTTGGCTGGCGCGAGCGTCGCTCTGCTGCCCGGCCCGGTGCGCGGCGCGGACTCCGGCCAGTGGGCCGAGGCAACGCTGAGCAGATGCCAAAATATCGGCGTCACTGCGGTTTACAGCCATGGTGATCGCCTGGCTGACCTGCAATCTCGCGACGATTCACGCTGTGTGCACGATGTGAGTCCCCTCGCGCACGCCCAGCGTTCGACCACGCTGAGTGCCGTCAGCACCGACCGCCCGGCCATCCTGCAGGGCACGGCGGGATCGACCGGTACTCCCAAGACCGCGCAGTTGTCCCACGACGCGGTGCTGGCCAACATTTGCGGCATCAGCGAACGTGTCGGCATCGAACGCGGAATCGACTCCGGTTTGTCCTGGCTGCCGCTCTACCACGACATGGGCCTGACGTTCCTGCTCACCACCGCACTCTCGGGATTGCCCTCCTACCAGGCACCCACGTCCGCGTTCTCCGCGATGCCGTTCAGGTGGCTGGGCTGGCTGGCCCACAGTCGCGCCACCCTCACCGCCGCACCGAACTTCGCGTACAACGTACTCGGCAAGTACGCCAGCCGCTTGCCCGACTGCGATCTGAGCAGCATCCGGTTCGCGCTCAACGGCGGCGAACCCGTCGACTGCGCCGGGATGGCCCGATTCGCCACCGAAATGCAGCGGTTCGGGTTCGACGGCGGTGCGCTCTCCCCGGCCTACGGCATGGCCGAATCGACCTGTGCGGTCTCGGTCACCCCGCCCGGCAACGGACTGCAGTTCGACGAGGTCCGCGTCAGCACCGACGACGGCGAGATGCTACGGCGCCACGCGGTTCTCGGTAACGCCATCAGCGGCATGGAGATCCGCATCGAACCGGTGGACTTCCCGGTCGCCGAAGCGGCCGGGCGCGACGTCGGCGAAATCCAGGTGCGCGGGGATTCCATGATGTCCGGCTACCTGGGTGATGCCCCATGCGATCCCGGAAACTGGTTCGGCACTGGCGACCTGGGCTACTTCACCGACGACGGCCTGGTGGTTTGTGGCCGGGTCAAGGAGCTCATCCACATCGCGGGACGCAACATCTTTCCCAGCGAGATCGAGCGGATCGCCGGCCAGGTGCCCGGCGTGCGCGAGGGTTCCGTCGTCGCGGTCGGGTCCGACGAGCAGAGCGCGCGGCCGGGACTGGTGATCGCGGCCGAGTTCCGCGGCAGCGACGAGGAAGAAACGCGAGTCACGTTGGTACGCAAGGTGGCTTCCGAATGCGGCGTGGTGCCCGCCAAGGTGCTGTTCGTCGAACCGGGCACGTTGCCACGCACGTCGTCGGGTAAGCTGCGCCGCCTCGAGGTGCAGCGCACTCTGGTGGGCGATCGCGGGTAAAGCGTGTCGAACCCTGGTTCCACTGCTCTCCGCGCGGCCCATCGGCCGTAACCCGTCACCTCCAGGTGACAGTCACCCACAACCTGGGCGGCCAGCCGCCCTGTGGATATCCGTCACCCCGAGGTGACGGCATCTGATCGAGGGGCCGTCCGGACAGCGCCCGACCAACCTCGTCCGCGTGAGCCGCATCAGTGTCCTGCAACTGCGCGACACCCTGCAGCCTCCGGTCAGAATGTTCCGGGTGCGATTCCCCGCAGGTAGGCGGCCTGGCCGAGGTGCTGGGCGCAGTCGTCGATGATGCTGACCAGCCGCGCGCTCGCGGTAACCGGCGGGTCCCAGTTGTCGTCGACGATGCGGCCCAGCTCCTCGTCGGTGAGGGTGGTGACGTAGTCGAGCGTCATGGCATGCACGGCCTGGTAATAGGCCGCCAGCAGTTCGGCGCTGACGCGGACCTTGGCGACCTCGGTGCTGGAATGCCCGTAGCCCATGTCGGTGCGGGGTAGATCCAGCCCGAACCGGTCGACCCAGCCCTCACTTGTCCACACCTGCTCCACACCGGCGATATCGGCCACCTGGAGGTCCTGTCCGCGGGCGCTGTGCCAGATCAGCCAGGCGATGCTGTTGGCGTCCTCGGTGGGGCGATAGAAGGAGACCTCGTCGGTGAGGCCGTCAGTGAGCTCATCGGACTGCTCGACGAGCCTGGTGAATGCGTCTCGCAACAGTTCCTGCACCGCTGCGTTAGGGGTGTCAGTCATGGCTTCGACGCTACGCCTCGGCTACTGCGATGGTCGACGCATACGGAACCCCACCGAGTGAGCAAGGAGGTAGCAGACGGTGAGTATCCCCGCCGAAAGCATGGTGATGATGCCGAATTGAAGGTACTGACCGCGCGCAATGCGCTGGCGGTACCTGCCGTCGCCAAGGCCGGTCACCGCCGGCGGAACGGTGAAGAAGAACAACCCCAGCAGTCCGTAAGCCACCGGGTCACCGTCGATCACATACGCGAGCACATTCACTGCTCCGATTACGACGCCAAAAACAGCGAGCCACCACACCTTCGAGGCAGAAACTCGCGGCGTGTAGGGATCCCTACCGTCGGCAGTAGCGGGGAGAGCAGCGGCGCTTTCGAACGCGACCACTCGATCGCCGATCTTTATCAACTGCGTACTAAAATACGCGGGCAGCGCCAAACAGAAGACGCAGAGGCCCGCCACAATCAACCCAGTGCTGACATTCGGGAGCGCAGCGATGAACGCGCAAATGGCCGCGGAAAATGTTCCACCCCAGTACATCTTGCGCTGACGGGCCAGGTCTCCCCGGCTGCCGTGTGGGATGAGGGTAAGGACGACGAACGCCATCGTCGCCACATAGAAGATCAGCGTATGCGGTCGCTCGGCGGCTAGTTGCGCGAGTCCCTGCGCGTCCAAACTCACCCGCCCTTCACTGTCAACGTTCGTCGCTCGCGATTATCGCTCCGGCGGCACTGCGTCGCAGCGCCACGCTGTAGGTAGCCAGATAACAAACGGAGAAGATACTGGCAGCAGGCGATCCGTTGGCGACGCCTTCCGTCGCCAAGCCCGGCTACTACTGCCGGAACGGCCAGCAGGAACAACCCCAGCAGACCGTCTTCTTTGCGGTTATCGCGTCGAGTCGCTCCATCTCAGAGCCGCTGAGTAAGTGATCAGATAACACACCGCGAAGATCCCCGCTGAGATCACCGCGATGACACCGAACTGGAGATACTGGCCCCGGGCGACGCGCTGGCGGTGTTTGCCATCGACATAGCCAAGGAGCACAGACAGCAAAACAAACATGCCCAGCGCGAGAAGCGCCGAAGCGGCACCCTCCCGGCCGACGACATAGTCGATCAACATGGGTGTCCACAGCACCAGAAAAACTACAAAAATCCACCACGCCTTGGTCGTCGAGACTTGTGGGCTGTAGGGATCACTTCCGGACCCGTATACGTCTGCCGGCAAGCCCTCTGCGCTGTCAAAGGCGACGACTCGCCCGCCGATCTTGATCAACTGGGTGCCGAAGTAGGCAGACAGCGTCAGGCAAAAAGCACAGAGGCCCGCGACGATGAGCCCCGTCGTTACATTGGGTAGCGCAGCGATCAATCCGAACGCCGCAGCGAAAAATGTTCCACCCCAGTAGATTTTGCGCTGACGGGCAAGGTCACCGCGCATTCCATTCGGGCTGAGGGTGAGAATGACACACGCCATTGCCGCGATGAAGAACACCAAGGTGTGCGGCCGCTCGGCAGCCAGTTGGGCAATCCCCTGTGCGTGCACTGCTCGCCCCCTGGCACTCATCACTTCGTGAACCATTCGACTACTTTCCCTCCAAACTCTCCGCCCGCGAATCCTCCTGCAGTCCCCAGCACAAGCGCACCCACGAAGGCACCTGGCGGCCCAGCCACAGCGCCGCCGACAAGCGCCCCTGACTTAACTCCACCCCATGTACCTACGACCGCTCCGCCAGCCTCTGCCGCCACCTCTACCGGCGATCTGTCATTGACGAAGATGTCGTAGAGACCCACGCCCATCGTCAGGGCACTGTTCACCCTCCCCATCCGTTTGGAAAGGTCGCCCAGTGCGGCGATGTCGGCTTGGCTGAAGGCAACTCCGGGCTCCCAGTGTCTGCCCTGCGGCAACAACTCGGCGAAGCTCTCGACGCCGCCCTTACCCCCACCGAACACCTTGCTCGCCCCGTTCGCCGCATCCAAATACTCCTGCGGCATCACGCCCCGGGAGATCCCGTCGACCATGGCCTGCGCCGCCTCGGGGGAAAGCCCGCAGCCCTTCCGCAACACTTCGTGCAGCTTCGTCAACGCCGCGGCTCGGTCCTGGACCTCCATGGCGTTGATCTTCCGGGTCGCATCGTCGGCCGACATCGGCCGCTGACTCCATGGCAGCTGCGCATCCTGCAACTGACGCTGCAGCAAAAGACGGCCTCGCGCTCGATCGCGCATGTCGCCACCCAGGACCGTGTCCCTCGGGACGGGGCCGACGGAGTGCACCATGTTGAAGTCGGCCAGCCGACTGCCCGCCAGGCGCGCGGCCTCCTCTTGTTCTCCGGCATCGCCGTAGCGCTCGGCACCGTTGGCGGGATCGGTCACGCTGGTGTAGTCGTCGAGCCTGCGATCAGCGGCAACCTCGTCCAGGGACCAGTGCAGATGCCCGTGCGGATGCAACCGACGAGCATTCGCCACCGTCTCCTCGTCCTTGGCGCGCTGACCGGACCGGTCGTACTCCGCCGCAGCCTCCTGCGGCGTATCCCCGGGCGTCCCGTCCGACCCGTCGATCGCCGCGGGGACGTACCCGGTTTCCATCAACGATGCTTCCCCCGACTGAAGCTCCAGGACGTACGCGCCACGGCTCGAATTAACCTGTCCCAGACCAGTTTTAGTCAGGTCCTGCGCCTCGACGATGAGTCCCGGAACCTTCAGTGGCTGGTTGTCCATCGCCTCGCCGATCTCGTCATCGATGTCGAGCAGATCGGCGTTGAGATCTCGGATGGTGGCGGCACTGTCGCGCTGCGCCGTGGCCAACGCGGCCGCGATCTGCTGGAGGGCCACCGCGATCTGGGTGAGCGCCGCGGGTTGCCCACCCAGCGCGGCGCTGACCTTCTGCACCTCCGCGGCGTCGTTGATCGGATGCTCGACGGTGTCCTCCCGGTCCCAGGACTCCTCGAACTGCCGTTTGGCGGCGTTGAACTGGTCATCGGCGTCCTTGAGATGCCCGCCGGCCTGACGGAACGCATCCGCCAGACCGCTGATCTCCCCCGGGTCACCCGACTGAATCTCCTCGTCGGCCTGCCAGGGATCGCCCCCGGCGGCGGCCACCAACAACGCGGCGTCCAGCCACTGAAAACTGGGCGCGCTCACCCAGCCGCCCCCAGACCGACGCCCCTCACGACGAAAAACCTACCGGTTGTCACGACACAGGCAATTCACCCTGAATTGCGGCACCCGGGCAAACCTTTCTAAGTTGGGTTCATGTACGTCAACACGACGGGGCTGCGGGCGGGCGGCAAGGACTCCTACACCGCGGCCGACCACGCGGACCAGAGCGCCGGAACCCTGGCGCGCACTACCGTCGGGTCGGGGATGTTCGGCAACTTCTCCGAGGCCAAGGCCTTCGGCCAGAAGGTCCTCGGTGCACACACGCACAACGTGGAGTTGATCAACAGCCACACCAAGAACCTCGGCGGCATCGGTGACCACGCGCAGTGCACCGCCGCCGAGTTCGAGGACATGGAGCACCGCAACGAGGCGCAGATCCGCGCCGTGCGCGACGCGCTCTAAGCGCCGCCGTGGAAGACGGCCTCGACGTTGTTGCCGTCGGGGTCCCGCACAAACGCCCCGTAGTACTTCTCGTGGTACTCGGGCCACAGTCGCGGCGCGTGCAACGACTCGGCCCCCAGCGCGAGCGCCGCGTCGTGGAACGCCCGCACCGCAGCGGCGTCGGCGGCCTGAAACGCGATGTGTACCTCCCGGTTCGGCCCGTTGGCACCGTTGCGGGATCCGTCGGCGATCCAGAACGCCGGATGCCCGTCGCGGCCGTAGCCGATGGCCACCTCGTAGTCCAGCTGCCGGCTGTAGCCGAGCACCCCGAGCACCCGGTCGTAGAACTCCTGCGCGCGGCCCCAGTCGGTGCAGTTGATTCCCAAGTGATCGATCATCGGGTCACCGTACATTCGAGGTATGACAACCGACGCCGACTTCGACCTGATCATCCGCAACGGCACCGTCGTCGACGGGCTCGGCGCCCCGCCCCGGACCGCTGACGTCGCCGTCCGTGCCGGAGTGATCGCCGAGGTCGGCACCGTCTCCGGGACCGCGCCCCGCGAGATCGACGCCACCGGACTGCTCGTCACGCCGGGGTTCGTGGACCTGCACACCCACTACGACGGCCAGGCCATCTGGAGCGACCGGCTCACGCCCTCCTCGGCGCACGGGGTGACGACCGCGGTGATGGGCAACTGCGGGGTCGGCTTCGCGCCGTGCCGCCCGCAGGACCACGAGGTGCTGGTGGACGTGATGGCCGGGGTCGAGGACATTCCCGGCGTGGTGATGGTCGACGGGCTGCCGTGGACCTGGGAGACGTTCCCCGAGTTCCTCGACGCCGTGGCGTCGCGACAACGGGACATTGATGTCGCCGCCTTCCTGCCGCACTCCCCGCTGCGCGTGTACGTGATGGGACAGCGCGGCGTGGACCTCGAACCGGCCGACCCGGAGGATCTGGCCCTGATGCGCAAACTGGCCGCCGAGGCCGTCCAGGTCGGCGCACTCGGTTTCGCGACCTCGCGCTTCACCATCCACAAGAGCGAGAGCGGCCGGCCGATCCCCAGTTACGACGCCGGCTACGCCGAGATCGAGGCCATCGCCCGCGGCCTCGACGACGCGGGCGGCGGGTTGATCCAGTTCGTGCCCGACCTGGTGGCCGGTGACTACCAACCCGTGCTGCAGACCGTCTTCGACGTGGCCGCCGACGTCGGCCTGCCGGTGACGTTCACGCTGGCCATCGGCAACGCGGGCCCGCCGTTCTTCCTCGACGCGCTGACCATGGTGGAAAAGGCCAACGCCGACGGCGGCGACATCACCGCCCAGATCTTCCCCCGCCCCATCGGGCTGGTGCTGGGCCTGGAACTGTCCGGCAACCCGTTCGTGCTGTACCCGAGCTATCAGGAGATCGCCGATCTACCGCTGGATCAGCGCGTGTCCGAGATGCGTAAACCCGAAGTGCGGCAACGGATCCTGTCCGATGCCCCGGGCGAGGGTCATCCGTTGATGTTCGCCGCGCAACTGTGGGACTTCATGTTCCCGCTGGGCGAACCGCCGAACTACGAGCCGGACCCGGCCGACAGCATCGGCGCGCGGGCCCGCGCCCGCGGCGTCAGCCCGCTCGAGGAGGCCTACGACCGCGTCCTCGACGACGACGGCCGCGCCATGCTGCTGGTGACGCTGGCCAACTATCGGGACAACTCGCTGGACACCGTGGCCGAGTTGATCCGCCGCGACGACGTGGTGCTCGGCCTGGGCGACGGCGGGGCGCACTACGGGATGATCTGCGATGCATCCTTCCCGACCTACATGCTGACGCACTGGGTGCGCGACCGCGCCTCGGGTCGACTGTCGATCCCCGAGGCGGTGCGCGAGCTCACCTCGGTGCCCGCCCGGGTCGCCGGCCTGGCCGACCGCGGTCGGATTGCCAAGGGCTACAAGGCCGATCTCAACATCATCGACGCCGCCCGGCTGACCTTGCACCGCCCGGTGGTCGCCCACGACCTGCCGGCCGGCGGGCGACGGCTCGACCAGACCGCCGACGGCTACGTCGCCACGATCGTCTCCGGCGAGGTCATCGCCGAGAATGGTGTCCCCACCCCAGCGCGGCCCGGCAAGCTGGTCCGCGGCCGTCAACCCGAACCCGAAGGGGCAGCATGAGCGCCGCAGTGGACCTGATCCGCCTCACCGAGGCCCTGTCCGATTTCGACCAGGCCTTCCTGATCACCACCGGCGACGGCGGCAAACCACACACCGTGATGGTCGAACCCACCCTGGTCGACGGCGTCCTCGACGTCGGGGCGGTCGGCGACCGCACCAGCACCAATGTGGCTGCCCGGGCCGACGTCTCGCTGCTGTGGCCGCCCCGCGAGTCGGGTGGCTACGCGCTGATGGTCGACGGCCGCGCCGAACCGGCCGACGAAGGTGCCCTGCGGGTGGTGCCGACCAAGGCGCTGCTGCACCGCAAGGCCGCCCCCGGTTCGCCGGCCGCCGAGAGCGGCTGTTTGCACGACTGCGTCGTGTTCAAAGCCTGAAAGTGTCCAGCCTCAGGCCCCACTGCTCCAGGTAGGGCTCCACCAGAGTCGCCACCACCCCGATATCCCCCACGGTGCCGCTGAGGATTCCCACCGCCGTGGCCGATCCGTCGGATTCGAGCCGATACACGGGGCTTCCGGAATCGCCGGGTTGCGCTGTGGCGGTGAAGAAGGCCAGGTTTTCCATGGCCTCCCGCGATCGGACCGAGTGCAGAACAAGCGAATAGTTGCCGCACTGCTGGCCGCTGATCCGGCCGTCGAAACACAGCATGTCCTCTTCGAGGAGGACGGTAGTGGTGGCACCCCTGACACGACGCTCGGTCAAAATCCATGGGTCGCGAGGCAAGTCGCCTTCAAGCCGGATCGCTGCGATGTCCGGACCCTCATCGTGCCCGGGCACCGAGTGCGCGAACCGGCCGATCTTGCGGAGGTTGCCCTCGGCCCGATCGGACAGCGTCACGTCACCCCCCTTGTCGCAGTGTCCGGCGGTCAATGCGTAACGCGCCCCATCGGCCCCCCTGGCGAGAAACCCAAGAGTGCAAACCGTGGCGACGCGCCCGGCGGGATCTTCGGCCACGATGCCGATGCCGGGAGCGATGGCCATGGCGGCCGGTGCGGGCTTCGATACGTATACGAGTCCGAGTACCACGGCCAGGGCGCACACCACCGCGGCGAGCACCCACGCCGTCCGCCGGCCCCTCAGCCCGGCCTCACCGTTCCCCACGGCAGTGATGGTATGCGCCGACCGCGTCGGATGTGCTCACCCCCACCACTTCCCCGTCGCGCCCGGCCCGCGCACCGCACCGCTGCAGCGCCCGCGCCAACTCCTCCCCCGGCGGGTTGTAGTGGCTCAGATGCACTGCCACGATGTCCGTATCGGCATGCACCGCACCGGATTCCCGCAGACCCGCCACCGTCTGCTCGAATGCCGGCAAGTCGTGGTGCTCGGTGCCGTGGTCGGTCTTGGTGCCGAAGGTCTGCTCCAAGAAGACCGCGTCGAACTTCGCGCCGGCGATCGCCGCGGACGTCTCGGCCGGCAGTGGGCCGGTGTCGGTGGCCCACAGAAACCTTGTACCGGTGCGGGATACGTCGTACAGCACCGCGGGATCACCGATCACGCCGGCGTGCGCCGCGGCCAGCACCCGCACGAGGTAGTCGCCGCGCGGTCCCGGCAGCCGTAGCCGATCACCGGCGGCCACCGCGCGGAACGTCACGGGATCCCGCGGCCCCACCCAGTCGCGGCACTGATCCAGCACGGCCGGCGGGGCGAGCACCTCGAGCGGCTCCGTGGCCCCCACCCAGTGCCGCATCACCAGGGCCGCGGGCCCGATGTGGTCGAAATGGCCGTGGGTGAACAGGATGTGGCGTACCCCGGCCAACGTCCGCCCGAACCGCACGGCCGCGCGCGGCGCCTCGAAACCGCAATCGATCATCAGCGTGTCGTCGACGAGCGCCGCGGTCTGCCCGCGGATCTCGCCGGCCGCCGACGCCCAACGGCACGAACGACATTCGCAGAACGGGCTGGGCCACCCGTCGGCGCTGCCCGTCCCCAGCAACAACACTTCCATCAGCGCGCCCGGTCCCGCACCGGCAGCACCGCGATGTTCCCGCCGCGCTGCACCACCTCGACCCGGGCCTGGTACACCTCGGCGATCCGGGCCACCGTCAGCACCTCGGCGGGGACGCCGTCGGCGACCACTCGACCGTCGCGCAACATGACCATCCGGTCGGCGTACTGGCCGGCCAGCGTCAGGTCGTGCATGGCGGCGATCACGGTGAGGCCGTCGACATCCCGCATCGTGTCGACGAGTTCGAGCACCTGCTGCTGATGGCCGACATCCAGTGCGCTGGTGGGCTCGTCGAGGATCAGCACCGACGGCTGCTGGGCCAGCGCGCGGGCCAGCACCACCCGCTGCAGCTCACCGCCGGACAGTTCGGTGACGGGCCGCTCGGCCACGCCACCGAGGTCCAGGCGCTCGATCGCATCGCGCACCACCTGGCGGTCGGCGGCCGAGGGCATGGCGAACCGCGGTATGTGCGGCGTGCGGCCCAGGGTGATCAGTTCGGTGACGCTGACACCGTCGGGCACGGTCGGCCGCTGCGGCATCAGCGCGACCGCCGCGGCGATCTGCGGGCGCTGCGCCGCCTGCGGGTCCAGGCCCGCGACCCGCACGGTGCCGGTCAGTCGGGCGTCCTTGCCGGTCGGGATCAGCCCCGCCAGCACGTGCAGCAGCGTCGTTTTGCCGGCCCCGTTCGGGCCGACCACGCTGACCCATTCGCCCGCGGCTACGGTCAGGTGCACATCGCGCAGCACCGACGCCTCGCGGCGGACAACCGTCAGGTCCGCACACGACACCACCGCGGTCATGTCATTTTCCTACTGCGCCGCAGCACCACCAGGAAAAACGGCGCCCCGATGGCGGCGGTCACCACGCCGATGGGCAACTCGGCCGGGGCCAGCGCCCAGCGCGCCAGCACGTCGGCCAGCATCAGGAAGGCCGCGCCGAACAGCACCGACAGCGGCAGCAGCAGCCGGTGACCCGGGCCGACCAGCAGCCGCACGGCGTGCGGGACGACGATGCCGACGAATCCGATCAGACCGCTCACGCTGACCACCGCCGCCGTGCCCAACGTCGCCACCGCGACCAACAGCAGCCGCACCCGCCGCGGGTCGATACCCAGGCTGGCCGCCTCGATGTCGCCGACGGCCATCACGTCGAGGATCCGCCCGAACAGCAGGATCACCACCACCGTGAGCGCCACGTACGGCAAGGCGACGCCGACCTCGGTCCAACCGTTGGTGCTCAGCCGGCCCAACAGCCAGCTGTACACCTGCCGCATGGAGTCGTCGTAGCGCTGCTGCAGGAAGGTCTGCCCCGCGTTGGCGAATGCGGCCACCGCGACACCGGCCAGGATGATGACCACCTCGGTGCGCCCGCCGCCCACTCCGCGGCCCAGCAGATAGGTGGCGGTCACCGCGAGGACCCCGCCGGCGAACGCCGCCAGCGGAACCGCGAATGTGCTTGCGGCCAGGCCGAACACGATCATCGCGGTCGCGCCCAGCCCGGCGCCGCTGGACACCCCCAGCAGGTACGGATCGGCCAGCGGGTTACGGAACACCCCCTGATAGGCGGCGCCGGCGATCGCCAGCGTGCCACCGACGAGTGCCCCGAGCATCACGCGCGGCAGGCGGATCTGCCAGAGCACGGCGTGTTGGGCGGCGGTCAGCCCGTGCTCGACGTCGACCCCGGGCAGCCCGTCGAGCAGCGCGAGCAGCACGCCCCGGGCGGGCAGGTCGGCGGGGCCGACGAAGATCGCCACCAATGCCGCCCCGACCGTGCCGAGGACGGCCGCGGCCACGACCAGCGCGCGGCGCCGGTCAGTTGGGTGCCGGGACAGCGTGGACCTCGGTGATGACTTCGCCGATCCGCTCGACCGTGTCGACGATGCGCGGGCCCCAGCGGCTCGCGACGTCGGCGTCGAGTTCGTAGATGCGGCCGTCCCGCACGGCGGCCACCTCGGCCCACCCGGCGCGGTCGGCGACGGTCTCGGCGGTGACACCGCAGCACTGCACGTCGGCCAGGAAGATCAGGTCCGGGTCGGCGGTGACGACGAACTCCTCGGACAGCTGCGGATAGGCGTCGGCCCCGTCGGCGATGTTGGTCAGCCCGAACAGGCCGTAGAGCTGCCCGACGAAGGAGGCACTGCCCGCGCTGAACAGCGACGGGTCCAGCTCGTGGTAGTAGCTGAGTTCGGTCGGCGTGGTGTTGTCGACGACCTCGGCGATCTGGGCGCGCATCCGGGACACCAGTTCGGCGGCGTCGCCGATGCGCCCGGTCGCCGCGCCGATCTGTTCGATCTGGGCGTACGCGTCGTCCAGCGTGGTCGGGGCCGGCTGGGACAGCAGCGGGATGCCGGCAGCCTGCAGGCCGGCCACCAAATCGTCCGGCGCGTCATCGATGATCACCAGATCGGGCTGGTAGGCGATGATCGCCTCGACGTTCGGGGTGAAGCCGGAGAGGTCCTGCTGGGTGGGCACGTCGGCCGGGTAGTTCGACTGCCCGTCGACGGCGATGACCTGTGATCCCGCGCCGATGGCCCACAGCGTCTCGGTCGACGACGGGCTCAGCGAGACAACGCGTTCGGGTGTGGCCTGCGCATCGGTCTCGGCGGGTTCGGGGTCGGATCCGCACGCGGCGATCAACCCGACGGCGAGCAACGCGGCAAGCAGCGCCGGGAGTCGGCGCACGGTGTGCATCAGAACCAGTCCTTCGTCCGAGGAGTCCGTCTGACCGCGGCTCAGCTGACCTGGCTCGTCCGTACCCGAGGGGTGTCGGCTTCACAGTTGCGGGACAGCGCCGGCTTGTACCGGACTTCACTGGACACCACGGCCCCGGCAACGCCGGGCATCGGCGAGCCTATCCCACGGCCCGGGGGTTCGAATCACCGCGCGCGCAACCGTGGCGCTGCGGCCCCCGGCTGTGGCGTAACTAGACGACGTGACTCTCATCGACGAACGGGTGCCCGCGGACGACCACGAAAGCACCGCGATCACCCCGCAGGCCCGCACCGCGCTGTGGGCCAGCCTGGTCGGCACCACCATCGAGTGGTACGACTTCTTCCTCTACGCCACCGCCGCCAGCCTGGTGTTCAACCAGGCGTTCTTCCCCGACCAGAGCACGTTCGTCGGCACCATGCTGTCGTTCGCCACCTTCGCGGTCGGCTTCGTGGTCCGCCCCATCGGCGGCTTCGTGTTCGGCCACATCGGCGACCGGATCGGCCGGAAGAAGACGCTGGCGCTGACGATGCTGCTGATGGGCGCGGCCACCGCGCTGATGGGCGTGCTGCCCACCGCCGCCCAGATCGGCGTCCTGGCGCCGATCCTGCTGCTACTGCTGCGCGTGGTGCAGGGCTTCGCGCTCGGCGGCGAATGGGCCGGCGCGGTGCTGCTGGCCGTGGAGCACGGGCCGCCGCGGCGGCGCGGGCTGTTCGGCAGCATCCCGCAGGTGGGCCTGGCGCTGGGGCTCGCGCTGGGCACCGGGGTGTTCGCGCTGCTGCAGGTGGTGCTGCCCGACGACGCGTTCCTGACCTACGGCTGGCGGATCGCCTTCCTGTTCAGCATCGTGCTGGTGATCTTCGGCGTCGTGGTCCGCCTGAAGGCCAGCGAGACACTGTCGTTCGAGAAGGTCCGCGACAGCGGTGACCGGGCCGCGGTGCCGCTGCGCGAGGTGTTCCGGCCGCCGGCGCTGCGCTCGACGGTGCTGGGCATGCTGTCCCGGTGGGGCGAGGGTGCGGCGTTCAACACCTGGGGTGTATTCGCGATCGCCTATGCCACAACCACTTTGGACCTACCGAAGGTTCCGGTGCTGATGGCGGTCACGGCGGCTTCCCTGCTGATGGCGGTGCTGCTGCCGGTCTCCGGCCTGCTGACCGACCGGTTCGGCGCCAAGCGGATCTACACCGTCGGCATCGCGGCCTACGCCGTTGCGGTCTTCCCGGTGTTCGCGTTGTTCGGTACGGGCAATTTCGTCTTCTACACGCTCGGCATGCTGGTGGTCTTCGGCGCCATCCACGCGCTGTTCTACGGGGCGCAGGGCACGTTGTATGCGTCGTTGTTCCCGGCGCGGATCCGCTACACCGGCCTGTCGACGGTCTATCAGCTGTCCGGGATCTTCTCCTCGGGGCTGACGCCGATGATCCTGACGGCGCTGATCGCCGCGGCGGGCGGCTCCCCGTGGATCGCCTGCGCGTATCTGGTGGGCACCGCACTCATCAGCGTGGTCGCGACGTCGTTGCTCAAACCCACTCCGCTGCACGAACTCTGAGCGAAATACGAAAAAGCCCGGTCCCTCGCGAGGGACCGGGCTTTCCCGATACTGGTGCTGAACTTCTCAGAAGCCGAGCTTCTTAGAAGCCCATGTCGCCCATGCCACCGGTCGGGTCGCCGACGGGTGCGGCGGCCTTCTCCGGCTTGTCGGCAACGACGGCCTCGGTGGTGAGGAACAGCGCCGCGATGGACGCCGCGTTCTGCAGCGCCGAGCGGGTGACCTTCACCGGGTCGGCGACGCCGGCCTTGAGCAGGTCCTCGTAGACGCCGGTGGCGGCGTTCAGGCCGACACCCGCCTTCTCGTTGCTGACCTTCTCGGCGACAACGCCCGGCTCCAGGCCGGCGTTGAAGGCGATCTGCTTCAGCGGAGCCGACAGCGCCACCTTGACGATGTTGGCGCCGGTGGCCTCGTCACCCTCGAGCTTGAGCGCGTCGAGCGCCGGGGCCGACTGCAGCAGGGCCACGCCACCACCGGCGACGATGCCCTCCTCGACGGCGGCCTTGGCGTTACGGACCGCGTCCTCGATGCGATGCTTGCGCTCCTTGAGCTCCACCTCGGTGGCAGCCCCGGCCTTGATCACCGCAACACCGCCGGCCAGCTTGGCCAGGCGCTCCTGCAGCTTCTCGCGGTCGTAGTCGGAATCGCTGTTCTCGATCTCGGAACGGATCTGGGCCACCCGGCCGGCGATGGCGTCGGAGTCACCGGCGCCCTCGACGATGGTGGTCTCGTCCTTGGTCACGACGATCTTGCGGGCCTGGCCCAGCAGCGCGATGTCGGCGGTCTCGAGCGACAGGCCGACCTCTTCGCTGACGACCTGACCACCGGTGAGGATGGCCATGTCCTGCAGCATCGCCTTGCGGCGGTCACCGAAGCCCGGGGCCTTGACGGCGACGGACTTGAAGGTGCCGCGGATCTTGTTGACCACCAGGGTCGACAGGGCCTCGCCCTCGACGTCCTCGGCGATGATCAGCAGCGGCTTGCCGGACTGGATGACCTTCTCCAGCAGCGGCAGCAGGTCCTTGACGGTCGAGATCTTCGAGCTGACCAGCAGGATGTAGGGATCCTCCAGGACGGCTTCCTGACGCTCGGCGTCGGTCACGAAGTAGCCCGAGATGTAGCCCTTGTCGAAGCGCATGCCCTCGGTGAGCTCCAGCTGCAGGCCGAAGGTGTTGGACTCCTCGACGGTGATGACACCCTCGTTGCCCACCTTGTCCATGGCCTCGGCGATCAGGTCACCGATGGTGGTGTCGCCCGCGGAGATCCCGGCGGTGGCGGCGATCTGCTCCTTGGTCTCGACCTCCTTGGCCGACTTGAGCAGGTTCTCCGAGACGGTCTCGACGGCCTTCTCGATGCCGCGCTTCAGGCCGAGCGGGTTGGCGCCGGCCGCGACGTTGCGCAGACCTTCGCGAACCAGCGCCTGGGCCAGAACGGTGGCGGTGGTGGTGCCGTCGCCGGCGACGTCGTCAGTCTTCTTGGCGACTTCCTTGACCAGCTCGGCGCCGATCTTCTCGTACGGGTCCTCCAGCTCGATCTCCTTGGCGATGGACACACCATCGTTGGTGATCGTGGGGGCGCCCCACTTCTTCTCGAGGACGACGTTGCGACCCTTGGGCCCCAGCGTCACCTTTACCGCGTCGGCGAGGGCGTTGAGTCCCCGCTCGAGGCCGCGACGGGCCTCTTCGTCGTACGCAATTGTCTTAGCCATTGCGAAGTGTTCCTCCGAATTGGGGATGCACGTGCTCTTGGTCGGGTGCAGTGCCCGCGACGGACGGCCTGGGTGTGCCCCGCAGGTGCGGACCCTTGCCTCACCGTCCCGACCTAGCACTCGCCGGTCGCGAGTGCCAACAGCATTCTTAGCACTCGGACACCTTGAGTGCAAGGTCGTTCGCCCGCGGCGGAGCCGGCCCCGGCGCCGTCCTCTAGACGGGCAGCGGCGGCGGCGTGTACGCGCTCGCCAGCGAGCCGTCGCCGGTGGACTGGGTCAGCAGCAGGGTGACCGTCTCGACCAGGTGATCGCGCATCCGGGCCGCGCTCGCGTGCGGGTCGCGGCCGCGGATCGCATCGAGGATCCGCTCGTGCACCAGGAGGATGTCGACCAGGGTGCGGGTGGCGGTGGTCGACAGGCCCCGGTCCATCATCTGGATCCGGGTGTTCGCGGCGACCTCCGTGACCCGCCGATTGCCTGCGACGTTGAGGATCGCGGCGTGGAAGTCGACGTCGGCGGCCTGGAAGCTGGCCTCGTCGCCCGCCTTGGTCGCGTCCTGCATCCGGCCGAAGGCGTCCTCGATGGGGGCCAGCAGTTCGTCGGTCAGCAGTTCGGCGGCCCGGTACGCCGACGGGACCTCCAGCATCATCCGCAGCGAGTAGATCTCCTCGATGTCGCGGGTGGACACCTCGAGGATCCGCACGCCGCGGCTGCGCTCGAAGCGCACCATGCCGTTGCTCGCCATGCGCAGCAGCGCCTCGCGCACCGGGGTTCGGGACACCCCGAGCCGGCCCGATATCTCCACGACGGAGTGCATGGTGCCGGGTTGGAGTTCGCCCGCGCGGATGGCGCGCATCAACTCCTCATAGACCCGATCGGTCAGTGAAACCTGCCCGGCGTCGAACACGATTCACGTCTCCCTGGTGAGCCAGCACATTTTCGTCAGCATAGATGTATGCAGCATGCGCCGTATTGCTTCCGCGGGCCGTGTCGTCCCTGCTCACAGGAACGACAGGTCCGCGCCCTGGCTTGCCGGCAGCACCGTCTCCTCGTAGAGCCGGCGCCATCCGCGTGCCGCCCGCGCCGGCGGCGTGAACGAACGCAGCCGCTCGGCGATCTCGTCGTCGGGTACCAGCAGGTCGATCGACCGGTTCGGCACGTCGAGTCGGATCAGGTCGCCGTTACGCACCACCGACAGCGGTCCGCCGACCGCGGCCTCGGGATCGCAGTGCAGCACCACCGTGCCGTACGACGTCCCGCTCATCCGCGCATCCGAGACGCGCACCATGTCCCGGACCCCGGCGCGCGCCAGCTTCGCCGGGATCGGCAGCGCACCCGCCTCCGGCATCCCGGCCGCCACCGGCCCGGAGTACCGCATGACGAGAACGTGCTCCGGGGTGACGTCCAGATCCGGGTCGTCCAGGATCGCCGACGCGTCAGCCGGGTTGTCCACGACGAGTGCGGGGCCCGTGTGCTGCATCAGGTGCGGGCTGGCCGCCGAGGCCTTGATGATCGCCCCGTTGGGCGCCAGCGACCCGGACAGCACGGCCAGCGCCCCGGGCGGACCCAGCGGGTCCGGCAGGTGCCGGATCGTGTTCTGCCACTCGGCCGGCCCGTCGGTCTCGGCGATCAGCTCGCCCATCGACCGGCCGCTGACACCGCGATGGTCGCGGTGCAGCAGCGGGGCCAGTTCGGTCAGCAGCGCGGGCACGCCGCCGGCCCGGTGGAAGTCCTCCATGTAGCCCACGCCCGACGGCTTGCAGTCCACCAGCAACGGGGTGTCCGAGCCGATCTTGTCGAAGTCCGCCATCTCCAGCGGCACGCCGGCGCGGCGCGCCACCGCAAGCACGTGGATCAGCGCGTTGGTCGAACCACCGATCGCCGCCAACACCCGGATGGCGTTCTCGAACGCCTCGCGGGTCAGCACCTCGCGCGGCAGCGGCCCGCCGGTGCGCGCCAATTCCACTGCGCGGCGACCAGTTTGGGTGGCGTGCCGCAGCCGCGCCCCGCTGACCGCGGGCGGGGTCGCCCCGCCGGGCAGCATCATGCCCAAGGCCTCGGTCAGCGCGGCCATGGTCGAGGCGGTGCCCATCACCGTGCAGGTGCCGGTGGTCGAGACCAATTCCTGTCGCACGGAGACAATCTCGTCGCTGTCGAGTTCGCCGCCGCGGTGAGCGCCCCAGAACCTGCGGCAGTCGGTGCAGGCGCCCAGCCGCTCCCCACGCCACGAGCCGGTCATCATCGGTCCGACGACCTCGAGCATCACCGGGATCTCGGAGGAGGCCGCCGCCATCAGTTGGGCGGGCACGGTTTTGTCGCAGCCGCCGAGCAGCACCGCGGCGTCCATCGGCAGCGCCCGGATCATCTCCTCGGTGTCCATCGCCATCAGGTTGCGGAACAGCATGGTGGTCGGCGCGGTGAGGATCTCACCCAACGAGATGGTCGGGAACTCCATCGGCAGGCCGCCGGCCTGCTCGACTCCCCGCTTGACCGCCGCGAGCAACGCGGGCATGTCGCGGTGGCAGGTGTTGTAATCGCTTTGCGTGACCGCGATTCCGACGATCGGGCGCTCGAGACTCTCGTCGTCGTAGCCCGCCGAGGCCAAGAACGCCCGCCGCAGATAACGGCTGAAGCCGGCATCCCCGTACGACGTCCGACTGCTGTCGACGGCCGAGGTGCCCGGCTGGTACCCGGACGATTCAGACATGTGGATCCTTTCGAGCCCGGTCAGGGCAGCAGCGGCATCGCGAGCGGACGCATGGGAGCGCCGGTGGCGCCGCGAACCTTCATGCATGCACCGATGAAGGCGAACTCGTAAAGGCCCTCCCCGGCCAGGGTTTCGCAGTCGACGACCTCCATGATGGGCACGCCCGCCTCGGCGAGCAGGTAGGTGTGCACCACCTGCCAGTTCTCGGCATCCGGCGACGGCGACTGCTCCAGCGCCAGGTTGTCCGCGCCGATGACCGCCGCACCCGCCTCGGCCAGGAACTCCGCACCTTCGCGATTGAGCCCGGGGGCGTTGTTGATGTAGCGATCGGTGTCCGGCCAGTACTGCATGCGACCGGTACGCACCAGCGCGACGTCGCCGGGCCGGAACTCCACCTGCTGCCGCGCCAGCGCGTCGGCGAGGTCCTTGGCGCCGATGCCGTAGTTCTCCGGCAGGACGTCGACGCCGTGCAGGCCCGCGATGTCGAACAGCACGCCGCGGGTGATGATCGGCGGGAACTTGTCGGCCCCGCACTTGATCCAGTGCCGCGAGCTGATGCATTGCGCCGCTTCGTATCCGTTGAAGATCTTGCCGTGATAGCCGAAGTGGTTCAGCGTGTCGATGTGCGTACCGCAGTGGGTGTACATCGACATCGCGTCACCCGAGTAGGCCACCAGCTCGTTCTGTTCGGTCCCGACTCCGGTGATGTCGTCGAGGACGGTGCCCACCGGGGTGTGGGTCATCCACTGCTGGAAGCCGGGGTCGCCGGCCTTGGTCCAGGACGGCATGCCGATGAAGTAGTCGACCGACAGGTCGATGGCCGCGCCGCCGTCGGCGGCCCGCATCACCTCGCGCGACTTCTCGGGACTGATCAGGTTCAGCATGCCGATCTCGTCGTCGGGGCCGAACGGGCTCATGGTGATCTCGCGGAACTTCGCGGCATGCGCGGCAATCGTGTTGCGCGTGCGCTCATCGATGATTCCGGGTCCACACATGGTGGTCGTCTCCTGTCGAACGGTCGGTCGGGGTGGTCAGCGCCGAGTACAGCTCGGGGCGGCGTTGGTCGAACACCTGCAGCGAGAACGGCGGGTCGTCGAAAGTCAGGGTCTTGGTGCGGGATCGGGTGAGGTCCAGTGGCGCCAGGACAATGCCCTCCTCGGTGCCCGCGTCGATCAGCACCTCCCCCGACGGGGCGACGATCTGGCTGCGGCCCAGGAAATCGGTGTCGGACTCGCGGTCGCAGCGGTCCGAGACCGCCACGTAGACCAGGTTTTCCACGGCGCGGACCCGCGCCATGTGGTCGGCGAGGAACCCCGCGGTCAGCGGCCAGTTGGTGGGCATGGCAATGACATCGGCCCCGCCGAGCGCCAGTTCGCGGGCCGACTCCGGGAAGCGCAGGTCGAAGCAGATCATGATGCCCACGCGCAGTCCGTTGATGTCGTAGACCCGCGGCGCCTTGCCGTCGCCGGGGTCGACGAACGCATCGGCACCCAGCCGGGGCAGGTGTTGTTTGCGATAGGAGCCGACGATGCCGTCGGGACCGATCAGCACGGCGCTGTTGTAGACCTTGTCGCCGTCGCGCTCGAGCAAGCCCAGCACACCGAAAGAGCCTGTGTCCGAGGCGGTTTCGACCAGCGGAGCGAGCCGCTCTGCGGTGGCCTCCACGGCCGCGGCCTCGACCTGTGCGCGCGAGTCCATCATGTAGCCGGACAGGGCACACTCGGGAAAGACCGTCAGGTTCGCACCCCGATCGGCGGCCAGCCGCAACCAGCGGGCCATCGATGCGATGTTGGCGTCCGGGTCGCCGAGCACAGACGGAACCTGCGCAACGGCGACCACCGCGGTACCCGCCCCACCCGCGTCCACGGGTGACTGATCGTCGGTCACGCTGCTCCCTTTTTCGTCTTCTTCGCCCCACATTGACATGCTGCATGCAGCATGTCAATGTGTGTGACGTGGCATACTCTGCGTGCAGCATGCAGTGTGTCGACGGGCGGTCGCGCTGATGACCGACACCGCATCGACCACTGCTTCGACGACGACCGACACGACGACAAACACGACCCTGATCACCGGCGCTGCCAGCGGGATCGGCGCGGCCACGGCGACTCTGCTCGCCGCGCGCGGACACCGGTTGGTCCTCGTCGACATCGATGAAGAATCGCTGGAGCGGGTTGCCGCGGGCCTCCGCGCGACGGGCGCCGAGGCGATCACCGTGACCGCCGACGCCTCCGGCGAGGACGCCGCCGCCGGCGCGCTGGACGCGGGGTATGCGGCCTTCGGCACCGTCGACGGGTTGGTCACCTCGGCCGCGGTGATGATCTCCAAACCGTTGACCGAGACCACCCTCGAGGACTGGAACCGGCTGCAGTCGGTCAACGTGACCGGCGTCTTCCTGCTCTGCCGCGAGTTCGTGCGCCGCCTCGTCGAAACCGGCCGGCCCGGCGCCATCGTCAACCTGTCGTCGATCTCGGGCACCGTGGCGCTACCCAACCAGGCCGCCTACTGCGCCTCCAAGGGCGCCGTCGCGCAGCTGACCCGGCAGATCGCGGTCGAATACGCCGCGCGCGGCATCCGCGCCAACGTCGTGAGCCCGGGCACCGTCGAAACCCGGCAGCTCGCGACCTATCTCGGATCGCAACCCGATCCCGAGGCCGCCCGCCGCGCCCTCTATGCCGCGCACCCCATCGGCCGCGTCGCCGAGGCCGCCGAAGTGGCGTCCACCATCGCGTTTCTGCTCGGCCCCGACTCCAGCTTCGTCACCGGTGCGGCCCTGGCCGTCGACGGCGGCTACACCAGCGTCTGAGCCGAACCCGCCCCCCCCCGAACTCGAGGAACTCGACCATGTCAGCTCTGACGTCCGAGACGGACACCCGGCCGCAGACCGGCCACACCACCCTCCTACAGCGCATCCGCAGCGACCGGTTCATGCCGATCTGGCTGCTCGCGGTCGCCGTCTTCGTGATCAGCCCGCTGATCGCGCCCGGCAGCATGACCGCCTCGGCGCTGACCGCGATGCTGCCCTTCGCCGGGGTGATGGCCATCGCGGCGCTGGGCCAGACCCTGGTGATCACCCACGGCGGCATCGATCTGTCGGTGCCGGGCGTGATGGCGATCGCCGCGGTGTGCGTCACCAAACTCGCCCAGGGCACCGGGATGTCCACGCTGACGTGCGTGCTGCTGGGCCTCGCCGCCGGTGCACTGTCCGGGCTGGTGATCGGCCTTGCGGTGGTGTGGTTTTCGGTGGCCGCCTTCGTCGCCTCGCTGGCGGTGAACTCGCTGCTGACCGGCGTGGTGCTGGTGCTCTCCGGCGGCTTCCCCGGTACCGCCGACCCGGCCGTGAGCGCGTTCGCGGTGAGCTCGGTGGGCGGCATCCCCACGTTGTTCCTACTGGCGGTCGTGCTGGTGGTCGTCGCCCACGTGGTGCTCAAACAGAGCGTGGCCGGGCGGCGCTTCATCGCCGTGGGCGCCGGGGTGCCGGCCGCGCGCATCGCCGGCATCCGCACCTCGACGCACGGCGTGATGGCCTACGTGTTGGCCGGGATCGCCTACGCGACGGCCGGCATGCTGCTCGCGGCGTATCTGCGGACCCCGGACCTGCAGCTGGGACAGAGCTACCAGCTGACCACCATCGCCGCGGTGGTCCTGGGCGGCACGCTGCTGCGCGGCGGGATCTCGTCGATCATCGCCACCGCCGTCGCCGCGCTGTTCCTCACCCAACTCGGACAGGTGGTGCTTGCCGCCGGTGCGTCGACCGCCATGCAGTTGCTGATCCAGGCCCTCGTGCTGGCGGCCGCGATCATTCTGCGCGGCGTGGACTGGCGCCGATTCGTCCGGCTCCGCCCCGCGTCCCAGACCCAGACGTCTTGACCCCCAGGAGAATCAACGTGCTCAGCCGTTTCCTCTCGGCCCGAATGCTGGCCGCCCCGGCGGCGGCGCTGCTGGCCCTGTCGCTGACGTCGTGCGCCGGCGGACCGTTCAGCGAACCCGCGGCGTTCGAGGTCGACCCCGTCTACCTGGACCCCGAACTCAGCGGTGCGGTCGACGAACTGCGGCCCATCACCGAGTTCTGCGGCGACCGCCCCATCAAGGTCGCGCTCGCCGACGGTGTGGGCGACAACGCCTTCCGCAAGACCGCGCGCGCCGAGTTCGAGGACGAGGCCGCCAAGTGCCCGAACCTCGAGGTGCTGCCGTACGCGGACGGGCAGAACAACCCGCAGAAGGCGATCAGCGACATCAAGGCCCTCGTCGCGCTCGGCGTCGAGGCGCTCGTCGTGTTCCCCGACGCGGGCCCCGCCCTGCTACCGACCCTGCGTGAGGCCTTCGAGGCCGGGGTGGCCGTGGTGCCCTACACCGCCAGCCCGGGCGGCACCCCCGGCGTCGACTACACGACGTTCGTCGGCCACAACACGGTGACCGACGGCGCGATGTGGGCACAGTGGGTGTGCAACGCCCTGGGTCCCGCCGGCGGCAACGCCGTCTTCCTCGGCGGCACACCGGGAAATGCGCAGAGCCTCAGCGAGATCCACGGCATCGAGGACGAGCTCGCCGACAACCCTGACTGCGCCAACGTGACGCTGCTCAACGACCCCGGCACCCCGATCGACACCGGCTGGAACCCCGCGCAGACCCAGCGCGTCACCTCGGGCCTGCTGGCCAAGTACCCCAAGATCGACGCCGTCATCACCGACTCCGGCGACGGTTCACTGGGCGGGATCCGGGCCTTCCTGCAGGCCGGCCGACCGCTGCCGGTGTGGACGGCCAACGACAACAACGGATTTGCCTGCGCCTACGTCGACAACAAGGCGGCCCAGCCGCAGTTCCAGATCGTCGCCGTGACGTCCCGGACCTGGATCGTGCGACTCGCGCTGCGCAAGGCCGTCGCCGCCGCCCAGGACATCCCGGAGCCCGAACCCGACATCGTCAACGTGCCGATCGTCTGGGACTCGCTCGACCCGAATCTGCCCCCGGAATGTGATCGCGACCTGCCCAGCAGCGCCGTCACCTCGGCCGAGTTGAGCACCGAGCAGCTCGCGGAGATCTACCGATGACCCCCCACTCCCCCGCACTCAGCCACACCGACGAAGGGCCCACCACCGTGGCATCCACATCCATGGCACCCGCCTCCCGGCGCGGACTGTCGGTCGCCGGCATCACCAAGACCTTCCCTGGCGTCACCGCACTGGACGACGTGAGCTTCGAGGCCGTCCCCGGCGAGGTCCACGCGCTGGTCGGCGGCAACGGCGCAGGCAAGTCGACGCTGATGGCGGTCGCCTCCGGTGCGCTGTCCACCGACCGCGGCACCGTGCGCATCGGCGCCGACGAGCTGACCTCGGCCTCGCCGTTGGCGGCCAAGGAGGCCGGCCTGGCCATCGCCTACCAGATCCCGGCGATCCTGCCCGATCTCACGGTGGCCGAGAACCTGGCCCTGGCGGTGCCGCCCAGCCTGCGCCCGCCGCTGCGCGAGGTCGACGCGTGGGCCGCCGAAAAGCTCACGCCGATGGGCATTCCCATCGATCCGACCGTGCCGGCGGGTCAGCTCGGACTGGCCGAGAAGCAGGCCATCGAGATCTGCGGCGCGCTCGCCTGCAATCCGAGCGTTCTGATCCTCGACGAGCCGACCGAACCGTTCGCCGCCGCGGAAACCGCCCGCCTCTTCGAGCTGATCCGCGAGCTGTCCGCGGCCGGGGTGGCCGTCATCTACATCAGCCACCGCCTGCCCGACGTCTTCGCCCTCGCCGACCGCATCACGGTGTTGCGGGACGGGCGAATTCGCGGTCAGTTCGACGCCGCCGACACCACCGAGGAAGAGATCGTCACGCTGATCGCGGGACGCACCGTGGAGGCGCTGTTCCCGGACCGCTCCGACGATCTGGGCGAACCGGCCGTCGTCGTCTCGGATTTCGGGGCCGCCGACGCACCCGGCGTCACCACCACCATCCGGCGCCACGAGATCCTGGGCCTGGCCGGTGTCGAGGGCAACGGCCAGCGCGAGTTCATCCGTGCGCTCGGCGGCGCCACGGCCTGCCGCGGCGAGGTCTCCGTCGGCGGCGGCAAGCTGCGCCTGTCGTCGCCGCGCGCGGCCCGCGACAAGGGCATCATCCTGATGCCGCAGGAACGCGGAATCGAGGGCATCTCCCCCATTCTGTCGGTGCGCGAGAACCTTTCGCTGGTCGCGCTGCACCGGGTGTCCCGCGCCGGGTTCGTCTCGCCGAGCATCGAACGCTCGCTGGCGCACGAACAGGTCGACGAACTCGGCGTCAAGACCGCCACCATCGACACCGAGGTGGGCACCCTGTCGGGCGGCAACCAACAGAAGGTCGTCCTGGGCCGGGCGCTGCTCTCCTCGCCGGAACTGCTGCTGTGCGACGAGCCCACCCAGGGCATCGACGTCGGCGTGCGCTCGGAGATCTACCATCGACTGCGCGACGTCGCCGAGTCCGGCACCCCCGTCGTGGTGCTCAGCTCCGACGACGTCGAACTCGCCGGCCTGTGCGACCGCGTGCTGGTGTTCTCCCGCGGCCGCGTCGTCAAGGAACTGGTGGGTGACGAGGTCACCGAGCACGCCATCACCGAGGCCTCGCTGACCGCCGGTCGCGCCGACGAGGAGGCCGGGGCCGTCACGGCCCCGCGGGTCGGCAAACCCAGCCGCTGGCAGCGTCTGCTCGCCAGCCAGCAGTCGCCGAGTCTGGTGCTGCTGGCCGCAATCCTGGCCCTCGGCGCCCTCACCACCGCTGTCAACGGCCGCTTCCTGTCCGAGTTCAACATCGCCAATCTGCTGATGCTCATGGCCCCGGTGCTGTTCCTCGCGGCCGGGCAGTTGGTCGTCATGCTGACCGGCGGGATCGACCTTTCCGTCGGACCGCTGAGCGGGACGCTGGTGGTGGTCGCATCCTTCTTCATCGTCGAGGGCTACGGATTCGGTTGGTGGATACTGGGATTCGTCCTGATGTTCGTTCTCGCCGCCGGGGTCGGCGCCGCCAACGGCGCCATGGTCCGATATTCCAAGGTGGTCCCGGTGGTGGCCACGCTCATCACCTACACCGGCTTGCAAGGCCTGTCGCTGGTGTGGCGCGACGCGCCGGGCGGCATCATCGCCCTCGACGTGGTGGAGGCCATCAGCACCCGCGTGGGACCGCTCCCCATCGCCGTGATCGTCGGCGTCATCGTGCTCGTCGGCCTCGAATTCGCGTCCCGTCGAACCTCTTTCGGGCTGCGGCTGCGGGCCTCAGGATCCGACGAGGCGGCCGCCCGCAAGCGTGGCGTGGGTGTCGACGCGGTGCAGATGATCGCCTACCTGGCCTGCTCGTTGCTGACGGCGGTCGGCGCGTTGCTCCTGATGGCCCAGATCGGGGTGGGCGATCCCACCGCCGGCATCAGCTACACGCTGGCGGCCATCACCGCGGTCGTCCTCGGCGGCGCGTCGATCTTCGGTGGGCGCGGCAGCTTCATCGGCGTGCTGTTCGGTGTGCTGCTGCTGCAGGTGATCAGCAACGCGACCATCTTCCTCGAGCTGTCGCAGGCGTGGCAGTACCTGCTGGTGGGTCTGATGGCCCTGGGCGCCACCGCGGCGTATGCGCGGGTGCAGCGCCGGACCGCGGGTGCCGGGTCCTGACATGGCGTCGCTGCTGACCGACCCGCCGGTGTTCAGCCCCCAGGCGTGGGACTGGCGCGTGGAGGCCCTGTGCCGGCAACGGGATCCGTCGATCTTCTTCCATCCCGATGGGGAACGCGGCCGGGCCCGGCGGCGCCGCCAGCAGGAGGCCAAGCGGGTGTGCGCCGAATGCCCGGTGATGCTGCGTTGCCGGGAGCACTCGCTGGCCTTCCAGGAGCCGTTCGGCGTCTGGGGTGGGCTGACCGAGGAGGAGCGCAGCCAGCTGCTGCCCGCGCGGGCGGTCAACCTGCGCACTCACCGCGCGCACACGCCGTCCTGACGGTCCGTAGCAACCACGCTCACCGGGCCTTCCGCGAAGTCGATCCCGACACGCGCCCTCGACACGCCGCGGCCGAATACCCCGCCTGAAGCCATTGCATTAGGCTGCATTCCGTTCCAGAGAGGAGTCATCGGGTGCGGGCTGACGCAGCGCCCAGCACCCAGGCTTTGCGGGGCTGGCAACGACGAGCTTTGGTGAAATACCTGGCAGCGAAGCCGCGGGACTTTCTGGCTGTGGCCACCCCCGGGGCCGGCAAGACCACCTTTGCCCTGCGGATCGTCGCCGAACTGCTGGCCGAACGCGCCGTGGACACCGTCACCATCGTCGTCCCCACCGAGCATCTCAAGATCCAGTGGGCCAACGCTGCCGCCCGGATGGGCATCGCCCTGGATCCGCGGTTCAGCAACTCCTCGGCGCAGACATCCTCGGAGTACCACGGCGTCGTCGTCACGTACGCGCAGGTGGCCAGCCACCCGACCCGGCATCGGGTGCGCACCGAGAACCGCAAGACGATGGTGATCTTCGACGAGATCCACCACGGTGGCGACGCCAAGAGCTGGGGCGAGGCCATGCGCGAGGCCTTCGACGACGCGACCCGGCGGCTGTCCCTGACCGGGACGCCGTTCCGCAGCGACGACAGCCCCATCCCGTTCGTGAAGTACGAGCCCGACCCCGCCGGCTTCCAGCGTTCGGTGGCCGACCATGTCTACGGTTACGCCGACGCGCTGGCCGACGGTGTCGTGCGGCCGGTGGTGTTCATGGCCTACTCGGGCGAGGCCCGGTGGCGCGACAGCGCTGGCGAGGAACACGCCGCCCGACTCGGCGAACCGCTCACCGCCGAGCAGACGGCACGGGCCTGGCGCACCGCGCTGAACCCGGCCGGCGAGTGGATGCCCGCGGTCATCGCCGCCGCCGACAAGCGGCTACAGCAGAAGCGTGCCCACGTCCCCGACGCCGGCGGCATGATCATCGCCTCGGATCAGACCGCCGCGCGCGCCTACGCCGAGCTACTGCACAAGATCACCGGCGAGGCGCCCACCCTGGTGCTCTCCGACGACCCGGGCTCCTCGGACCGCATCAGCCAGTTCTCGGAGTCGACGTCGCGGTGGCTGGTCGCGGTGCGGATGGTCTCCGAGGGTGTCGACGTGCCGCGGCTGGCCGTCGGCGTGTACGCCACCAGCGCCTCGACCCCGCTGTTCTTCGCCCAGGCGATCGGCCGGTTCGTGCGGTCTCGGCGCCCGGGCGAGACCGCGAGCATCTTCCTGCCCTCGGTGCCGAATCTGCTGCAGCTCGCCAGCGAGCTCGAGGAGCAACGCAACCACGTCCTCGGCAAGCCGCACCGGGAGAACCAGGACGAGGATCCGCTCGACGCCGAGTTGCGCGAGCAGCGCAAGGATGAACCCGGCGAACTGGACAACGGCTTCGAGTCCCTGGGCGCCGAGGCCGAGCTGGACCAGGTCATCTTCGACGGTTCGTCGTTCGGCACCGCGACGCCGTCGGGCAGCGAGGAGGAAGCCGACTACCTGGGCATCCCGGGCCTGCTGGATGCCAGCCAGATGCGCGATCTGCTGAACCGCCGCCAGGACGAGCAGCTGCAGAAGCGCACGGCCTCCGGCGAACTGCCCAAGGTGGCCTCGACGCACGGCCAGCTGCGCGAGTTGCGCCGCGAACTCAACGCGCTGGTGTCGGCCACGCATCACAAGTCGGGCAAGCCGCACGGTTGGATCCACAACGAGCTGCGGCGCCGCTGCGGCGGTCCGCCCGTGGCCGCGGCCACCCGCGATCAGCTGCAGGCTCGCATCGAGGCCGTGCGGGTGTTGCACCGCGAGCTCTGAGGTTTCGGCCGGCTGGCCGCCGCGGGCCGGGACTGGATCGAATCCCTGGACGTCAACCCACTTCTGGTGACCGGGGACGGGGTTGTCGCGGTCGACGCCCTGTGCATCGTGCGTAAGTGACCTCAAGGCCGAGGATCGCAGTCACCGGGTGGCTGCAGACCTCGGCATAAACGGTTGCCCACAGATCGCCGCCGGGCACTGGTAACCCCACACCTGCTTCGTCAGGACCGAACCCGTGGGCATCGACGAGGTTCTGCACCTGCAGGGCGGGGTGATCTCGCGTCGGCATCGCAGTCGACGGCCGTGCCTGCGGGCCGGGGTGTGCGTTCGACCGCCTCGACCTCGCAGCCCGACGACGGCTTACGCCGAGGTTCGCAGCCACCTGATGACTGCGAACCTCGGCGTAAGCGCGTGAAGCGTTGGGCCTCAGAAGGCCGCTTCGTCCAACTCCATCACGAAGTCCTCCCCGCAGCAGCAGCCAGCCGACCACCACGTCGCCGAGGGCGTACAGCAGTCGCGTCGCGTTCAGGCCCACCCGGTAGGTGTGCGCGGCATCGCCGATAGGTAGACAGAATTTATCTACCTGAATAGCATCTCGATATGGCTACCGCAACAACTACGATCCGGGTGCCGGTGACGGTGCGCGATCGACTCGCGGCGCAAGCGCGTGAGCGTGGCGTGAGCGTGGCGTCACTGCTGGAGGAATGGAGCGCTCGAGCTGAGCGCGAGGCCGCGTTTGCCGCCGAACGGGCAGCGACGTTGGCCGAGGCCGGCGACCCGAACGTGGCCGACGAGGAGCGTGACTGGGCTCAGGCGGATGCCGATGGCCTCGACTGAGGATCCCCGGCGAGGCCAGCTGTGGCTCGTTGCACTGGGCGCAGCCCGGCCGGGGGAACCGGGCAAACACCGCCCGGCCGTCATCGTTTCGACGGAGCAGCTGTTGACCGGTGAGGCTGCCGAACTTGTTGTGGTCGTACCGGTGTCGAGTTCACGGGTCGCGACTCCGTTGCGGCCGACGCTGACCGCGGCGGACGGGGTGGACGCCGACAGTGTCGCGGTCTGTCGCGCGGTCCGCGGCGTGGCCCGTGCCAGGTTGGTGCGTCGACTCGGAACGCTCTCGGAGTCAACGATGGGCCAGGTTGACCGCGCGTTGAAGATGATCTTGGATCTCTGACCGGCGAGCTCGCATCCGGTGTACATAAAACGCCCCGAAAACGTGCACTCGATGCACCCTCGGCGAATGGGGCCTACCGAAGTAGGGCCTACCCCTGACTGACCTGCTCGGCCCAACGCACCGGAAAGAGTTGGTGGCTACCGCGAATCCCCTTCAGGTCGACCTCGCGGGGCGGGCCGAACTCCACGTCCGCGGTGTCCAGCGCGGTTCGGACCGCATCGGTGATGAGGACCTCGCCACCGGCGGCCTGGTCGGCGACGCGCGCGGCGATCGCCACGTTCCTGCCGAACAGGTCGTCACCACGGCGCACCGAACTGCCCAGGTGGATACCGATTCGCACCCGGATGGATCGATGCCGCTCGGCCCGCTCCGCCAGCGCCCGCTGGATCGCCATACTGCACAGCACCGCCTGGGCGGCGGACCCGAAGGCGATCATGAATCCGTCGCCCTGGTTCTTGACGACATGCCCGCCGTGCTCGGATACCAGCTTGCCGACGAGCTTGTTGTGCCGCTCGAGCACCTTGATCCACTCGCGATCCCCCAGCGACTCGTTGAGTTCGGTCGAACCCTCGATATCGGAGAAGGCGATGACGACGTCCCCGTCGGCGGTCAGCCGCGCCAGATCCGGCCGCTCGACCTGCGCCCAGCCGGCGAGATCCTCGATCGAGTTGCGCACCGTGGCGCCAATCCCCTTGTTCAACAGGGAATCCGCGGTCTGCCAGACGGTCTTGATCGCCAACGGTGCAACACCGCGCCGACGGCGACGGCGGCCCTGTTCCTCCCGCAGGCGTTCGACTTCCTGCCGGGCCGCTCCCAATTGCCGGCGGGACACGATCAGCAGCACCGTCAACGTGATGATCGCGGCAAGCGCGACAATTCCCACCGCCGCGGCCACCACCAAGTCCATCGGTCGACCATAATGGGTGGGCCAGGGGCGGTGACCGCGCTAGACGCGCGCCTCGGCGAGGTCGGCCAGATTCCGCAGCGAGTTCTCGAGGTGTTGGAGTCCGAACGGCGGTTCGGCGCTGACCGGCGGGAAGCCGATCTTCTCTCGGAGCTCCGTCGAGACCTCCGACCAGTCATAAGACAGCGTGACTGCCGTCGCCGTGGGGCCCGAGGGCGCCAGGTCGTAGCGCCAGATCCAGCCGCCACACACGAACCTGCCGTCCTCCAGCAGTTCCCCCGGCCGCCACGCGATGGCATTGGGCGCAGCGAAGACCTCCACCCGGTTCGCCGTTTCGAAGCGCCCGTCGGCGGGCTTGTCGTGGCCCACCACCACCCGGAAGATCTGGCCGGCCTCGGTCAGGCGCATGTCGTCCAACGACTCCCGCACCCACCCGGTGCCGTCGATCGTGGCATGGGTGGACGGGTCGACGAGGACGCCGAACACCGCCTTTGCGTCCGCCGCGATCGTGCGTGTCGTGCTCACCATTTCAGTCGTGCTCACCATTTCATTGGTCATGCCAGTTATGACTGCGGTGCGCACCGGAACTCATCGCACAACCCCTACAGGCCGAGCAACTCCGGCAGGTCGGCCACCGAGTCGACGACGTGGTTGGGCTGCATCGCGAATTCGTCGGCAGCCCACCGGTCCAGGGTGTCCTGGCGGAACTTGCCCGTCCGCACCAACACCCCGGTCATCCCGACCACCTGCCCGGCCAGCACGTCGTTGTTCAGGTCGTCGCCGACGATGTACATCTCGTCGGGTTCGACGCCGAGGCGCGCGGCCGCGGAGAGGAAACCCTCGGGGGCGGGCTTGCCGACGGCGATCGCCTTGCGCCCGCTGACCTCCTCCATCCCCAGCAGGTACATGCCCGTGTCGATCCGCAACCCGTCGCTGGCTTCCCACGACGTGCTGCGATGCATCGCAACCACCGGCACCCCCTGCGCCATCCAGTCGTACACCCACGACAGCGTGACGTGGTCGTACTCGGGTCCGGCCCCGCCGAGCAGCACCACATCGGGGGTCTCGGGCATCGGCCCGCCCCGGGCGTCCACCGAGGAGACGATGTCCAGCCCCGGCATGTCGTCGGCGATGTCGCCGCTGTTGACCAGGAAACATCGCGCGTCCGGGTACCGATTACGGACGAAGTCGGCAGTCAGCACGGCGGCGGTGACGACGTCGTCGGGCCCGACGGGCATGCCCGCCTCGGTGAGCAGGTCGGCGATCTGGACCCGGGTGCGGGTGGTGGTGTTGGTCAGGTACGACCGCGCGATCTGCCGATCCGCCAGGGTCCGCAGGGTTTCCGCGGCGCCCTCGATCGGCCGCCACGACGTGACCAGCACACCGTCGATGTCAAAGAGCACTCCGCCGATCGCCATGCTGCGACCCTAGGGGCTGCGGCGCCCGGCAGCTATGTGTGCGCCCACACACTGCGGGCCACCCACGGCGACGCCGTCGCGGCCACGGTCCACGCCCACTCGGCGGGCACGTCGACCACCACGTAGCGCTTGGTGCCGGCCGCAGTCGCCGCGACCAGGGTCGCCACCCCGGCCCGGCGCTGAAAGTACGTCTGCCGCACCGTCCAGCCGATGATGCCCGCGGTCTGCACGCAGTCCCGGCGCCGCTCGACGCTGCCGCTGCGCGCCACCAGCCACCGGTCGTCGACGCGGTGCCCCAGCGCCCGCACCCGGTCGATCGCCAGCCAGACGCTGAGCCCGCCGAAGGCGACCCACAGCGGCCACACCCAGCCCGGCACCCCGACCCACCCGGCGCACACCGCGAGCGCCACCCCGGCGACGACGGGAACGACCAACGCCCGAAACCACCGGCGCCGCACCGCCGCCGGGCCGTGCGCCACCAACGGGCCCGTCACCACGTCGCCGCGGCCGACCAGACCGGTGAGCACCCGCTGCGCGGTCTCGGCCGGGCACGGCGGCAGCAGCAACGACGACTCCCCCACCCCGGCCACACCGGTCATCACCGCGTCCAACCGGGCCCCACCCATCAACCGCACCAGCAGCGGTTCGCGCAGCGTGCCGCCGCGTAGGCGGCGCAGGTCGTAGGTGTGCTCGCGGACCCGCACCAGACCGTGCGTCAGGTGCAGCGTGTCGACGCGGTGGGTGAGCACCAGGTTGCCGTAGGTCAGCAGCGACCGGCCGACGGCGAGTACCACCGAGGCCAGCACGACGACGCCGACCACGACCGCGACGGTGGCCGCTGCGCCGATCCGCTCGGCGGCGTCGAGCCCGGTCTGCACCGCCGTGGATTCCTGCAGCGCGGCGCCGAACCCGGCCTGGTAGATCAGCCCGAACCCGGCCGCGATGGTGAGCAGCCCGGACCAGCTCAGCGGGCTGTAGCGCAGCCACGCCGGCTTCCAGGAGGCCAGCACCGTCTCGGCCGCGGCGGGCCGCCCCGGGTCGGCCTGCACGGCGTCGGCCAGCAGCACCGCGCGCAACTGCTCGACCTGCTGGGTTTCGACCGCATCCAGCTCAAAGGCGTTGTCGCCGCGGGCTTCCTGTCCGGTGCTGACCCGCAGCACCGTCAGGCCCAGGAGCCGGTGCAGCAGCCGGGCCTCGGTCTGCACCGAGCGAATCCGGTTGCGCGGCACCGACAGCGAGTTACGCTGCAGCACGCCGGTGCGCAGCGAGACGTCGTGTTCGTCGATGCGGTAGGTGGTGGTGAACCAGCGCGCCAGACCGAGGCTGACGATGACGCCGATGCCCACCAGCAGCCACAGCGGGTTCTCGGTGGCCGAGCCCAGCACGATCGAGCCGATCAGCAGCGGGATCTGCCGCAGCAGCTCGTGCACCGGGTGCACCAGCAGCATGCGCGGCGAAAGCCGTTGCCAATCAGTCGGATTCATGTCGCATCATGGGCGCCGAGGGCGGCGATGTCGGTCAGCTGGGCCACCACCTGGTCGGCCACCGGGGCGTCCAGCGCGACGATGTGCACCGCACCGGCCGACGACGCCGTCGTCACCGTCACGTTCGCCAGGCCGAACAGGCGGTCCAGCGGACCGCGGTAGGTGTCGACGGTCTGCACGCGCGAGATCGGCGCGATGCGGCGCTCCTGGGTGAGCCACCCCGTGCGGGTGTACACCGCCTGCGGGCTGATCTCCCAGCGATGCACCCGATAGCGCCACAGCGGTGCGACCACCACCGAGATCACCGCGCCCAGCACCGTCAACAGCGCGGCGGCGCCGTGCAACCACAGCCACCGGCCGTCGAGGGCGAACCAGATCACCTGCGCGAACGCGAAGATCAGCCAGGGAATCGCCGCACCCAGCGCCCACACCACCGGCGCGCTGCGGCTGGGCGGATACGCCGGGTCCCTCATCATCTGCAGTGGTGCACCCATGACTAGAGCATGCCCCACGTATGTTCTATTCATGAGCCAGAAATGGACCGAAGCACAGGTTCCCGACCAATCCGGACGCGTCGCGATCGTGACCGGCTCCAACACCGGCCTGGGGTACGAGACGGCACGCGTGCTCGCCGCCCGCGGCGCCACGGTGGTACTCGCCGTGCGCGACGTGGAGAAGGGCAACGCCGCGGCCGCGAAGATCCTCGGACTGACCCCGCGCGCCGACGTCCGCGTGCAAGCCCTGGATCTGGGCTCGCTGCAGTCGGTGCGCACCGCCGCCGCCGAACTGGGGGCCGCCCATCCGCGCATCGACCTGCTGATCAACAACGGCGGGGTGATGTACCCGCCGAAGCAGACCACCGCCGACGGCTTCGAATTGCAGTTCGGCACCAACCATCTGGGCCATTTCGCGCTGACGGGCCTGCTGCTCGAGCACCTCCGCAACGTCGAGGGTTCGCGGGTGGTGGTGGTCGCCAGCATCGCGCACAACATCCAGGCCGGCATCCGCTTCGACGACCTGCAGTGGGAGCGCAGCTACAACCGGGTGGCCGCCTACGGCCAGTCGAAGCTGGCCAACCTGATGTTCGCCTACGAACTGCAGCGCCGCCTGGCCGCCGCGGGCGCACCCACGATCGCGGTGGCCGCGCACCCGGGCATCTCCAACACCGAACTCATGCGGCACATCCCCGGCAGCAGCCTGCCCGGTTTCAGTCAGGTCGCGGGGCTGGTCACCAACAGCCCGGCCCGCGGCGCGCTGGCGACGTTGCGGGCGGCCACCGACGCGGCGGTCATCGGCGGCCAGTACTACGGCCCGGCGGGCTTCCGCGAACTGCGCGGCAACCCGGTGCTGGTGCAGTCCAGCAAGCAGTCCCATGATGTGGCCGTGCAGGAGCGGTTGTGGGCCGTCTCCGAGGAACTCACCGGCGTCACGTTCGATGTCTGACATGCGTACCGTCACCGAACATCAGCGCGTCGTCGCCGACCTGATCGCCGCGCGCCCGGCCGCGACACTGCCCCTGTCCGAGGCCGAGGGGTTGGTGCTGACCGCCGACGTGGTCGCCGACCTCTCGCTGCCCGGTTTCGACAACTCCGCGATGGACGGCTATGCGGTACGCGTCGAGGACGTGGCCACCGCCTCGGCCGAGACCCCGGTGAAACTCCCTGTCGCCGAGGATATTCCGGCCGGCCGGACCGATGCGCTGACGTTGCGACCGGGTACCGCGCACCGCATCATGACCGGCGCGCCGCTGCCGGCGGGGGCAACGACGGTGGTGCCGGTCGAGGCCACCGACGCGGGCACCGAGACCGTCGAGATCCGCGCCGCCGCCGAACCGGGGCGCCACATCCGCCGCGCCGGCGAGGACGTCACCGCGGGCACCACGGTGCTGCGGGCCGGTCAGATCGTCACGCCCGCGGCGCTGGGCCTGGCCGCGGCGCTGGGCATCGGCGAGCTGGCGGTGCGGCCACGACCCCGCGTGCTGGTGATGTCCACCGGCACCGAGCTGGTGGCCCCGGGCACCCCGCTGCAACCCGGCCAGATCTACGAGTCCAACGCGGTGATGCTGGCCGCGGCGGTCCGCGAGGCGGGCGCCGAGGTCGTGGCCTCGCCGACGGCCGGCGACGACGTCGAGGAGTTCCGCGCGGCGCTGACGGCCCACGTCGGGGACTCGGACCTGATCATCACCACCGGCGGGGTCAGCGCGGGCGCCTACGAGGTGGTCAAGGATGCCCTCGGCGGGCAGGTCGACTTCGTGAAGGTCGCCATGCAGCCCGGCATGCCGCAGGGCGCCGGGACGCTCACCGTGGGCGACCGCTCGGTACCGATCATCACGCTGCCGGGCAATCCGGTCAGTGCGCTGGTGTCCTTCGAGGTGTTCATCCGCACCCCGCTGCGCGCGGCGATGGACCTGCCGCAGCCGGGCCGCCCGCACCGCGAGGCGGTGCTGACCGAGGCGTGCTCCTCCCCGCGCGGCAAGCGCCAGTTCCGCCGCGGTGTCCTCGACCGAGCCGCGGGCACGGTCACCAGTTACGGGCCGCCGGCCTCGCATCACCTGCGCTGGCTGGCGTCGGCGAACTGCCTGCTCGAGATACCGGAAGACGTCACCAACATCGACGCCGACACCCCGGTGCGGGTCTGGGACCTCGGTGGCGGCTAGGCCCGCCGTCGGCCGCACTACATAGAATGGCCGACGTGGCCAGACGCCCTCGCACGTCCGAAGCTCCGCGTTTCGACGCTGCACACTTCAGCCAGCTTGTCCGTTCCCAGGTGCCGCCGATGCACCCGGCGGGCATCCCGTTCGTCGGAGCGAGCCTGGCCGTCGCCGCGCTCGGCCGTCGCCGCCGTTGGATCTGGACGGCCGGCCTGGCCGCCGCCGCGGCGAACGCGGCCTTCTTCCGGCACCCGCCCCGGGTCTCGCCGACGCGGCCGGGGGTGGTCGTGGCCCCCGCCGACGGGCAGGTCTGCCTGATCGAGAACGCCACCCCGCCGCCCGAACTCGGCCTGCCCGACGAGCCGCTGCTGCGGGTCAGCATCTTCCTGTCGGTGCTCGACGCGCACGTGCAGCGCGCACCGGTCGGCGGCGAGGTGATCGCCGCCGTGCACCGCCCGGGCCTGTTCGGCACCGCGGACCTGCCCGCGGCCAGCACCGACAACGAACGCAACAGCCTGGTGATCCGCACCCCCGAGGGTCTCGACGTCGTCGCCGTGCAGATCGCCGGGCTGGTGGCGCGCCGCATCGTCTGCGACGCCCGGGTGGGCGACAAGGTCGACATCGGCGCCACCTACGGCCTGATCCGGTTCGGTTCGCGCCTGGACACCTATCTGCCGGCGGGCGCCAAGCTGCTGGTCTCGCTCGGGCAGCGCGCGATCGCCGGCGAGACCGTGATTGCCGAGCTGCCGTGAAACCACGCCTGAACAAACCACGCCTGAACACCGGGCAGGCCACCCGGCTGCTGCCCAGCGCGATGACGGTGGCGGCGATCTGCTTCGGGTTGTCCGCGGTGAAGTTCGCGCTCGACGGCCGCTACACCGAGTCCATGGCGTTCCTGGCCGTCGCCGCCATCCTCGATGCCCTCGACGGCCGGATGGCGCGGCTGCTCAAGGCCACCTCGAAGATGGGCGAGGAGATCGACTCGCTGGCCGACGCGGTCAACTTCGGCGTGGCACCGGCGCTCATCGTGTACGCCGCGCTGCTGTCCGAGGCGCGCATCGGCTGGATCGTGGTGCTGCTCTACGCGGTGTGCATCGTGCTGCGGCTGGCCCGCTACAACGCGATGCTGTCCGGCGAGCAACCCGAGTACGAGAAGCAGTTCTTCACCGGCATGCCGGCCCCGGCCGGGGCGATCGGCGCCATCGGCCCGCTGGCGGCCAAGATGCAGTTCGGCGACGGCTGGTGGACCTCGGAGATCGCGGTGTCGATCTGGATGATCGGGGTTTCGCTGCTGGTGGTCAGCACCATCCCGATGCGCAAGATCCACACCTTCGCGATCCCGCCGCGGATGGTCGTCCCGCTGCTGGCGCTGTTGGCCATCGGCGTCGCCGCCTCCATCCAGTACGGCTACCTGGTGATCCTGGCGATCATCCTGGCCTACGTCATCCACATCCCGTTCGCGGTGCGCACCAAGGACTGGCTGTCCAAGCACCCCGAGGTGTGGGACGACAAGCCCAAGCAACAGCGTCAGGCGCGCCGCGCCATCCGCCGCGCCAACCACCCCAACCGGCGCCTGGTGCGGCGGCGCTCGTCCGCCCGGCTGGGCCTGCGTAGACCGGGTGGTCCGTGACCCAACTGTCGTTGACCGCCCGGCTCAACACCGCCGCCTTGGACGCCCGCCGCGGCGTGGTGCGGCTACATCCGGAAGCCGTTGCGGCTCTGGGCATCCGGGAGTGGGACGCGGTGTCGTTGATCGGCGCTCGGACCACCGCGGCCGTCGTCGGCCTGGCGGGTCCAGACGTGCCGGCCGGCACCGCGCTGCTCGATGACGTCACGCTGTCCAATGCGGATCTGCGTGAGGACGCGACCGTGGTGGTGGCCCCGGTGACGGTGTACGGCGCCAAGTCGGTGACGGTCACCGGCACCGGCCTGGCCGCCCATTCGGTGTCGTCGGCGACGCTGCGCCAGGCCCTGCTGGGCAAGGTCATGACCGTCGGCGACACGGTCTCGCTGCTGCCCCGCGACCTGGGTCCGGGCACCTCCACCTCGGCGGCCAGCGCCGCGTTGGCCGCCGCCGTCGGCATCACCTGGACCTCGGAGTTGCTCACGGTCAGCGCGGTGGACCCGGCCGGCCCGGTCAGCGTGCAGCCCAATTCCGTGGTCACCTGGGGCAACGGCGCCCCAGCCGGTACCGCCGCCGAGACCGGGACCACCGCCACGACCGGGGCCGGCACCGCGCCGGCACCCCAGACTCCCCCCGCCGTGGCCTTCGACGACCTCAAGGGTGCGCACGCGCAGGCGGGCAAGCTCACCGAGTGGCTCAAGCTGTCGTTGGACGAACCGGCGTTGCTCGAAACCCTGGGCGCGCCGGCGCATCTGGGCGTGCTGGTCACCGGCCCCGCCGGGGTCGGCAAGGCCACCATGGTGCGGACGGTGTGCGGGCAGCGCCGCCTGGTCGAACTCGACGGGCCCGAGGTCGGCGCGCTGGCCGCCGAGGACCGCCTGCGCACCGTCACCGACGCGATCACCGCGGTCCGCCGCGGCGGCGTGCTGCTGATCACCGATATCGACGCGCTGCTGCCCGCCGGCGTGAACGGCCGCCCCGAGCCCGTGTCGAGCCTGATCCTGACCGAGTTGCGCGGCGCCGTCACCACCGCCGGCGTCGCGTTCGTCGCGACCTCCGCGGTCCCGGACAGCCTGGACGCGCGGTTGCGCGCACCGGATCTGTGCGACCGCGAACTCGGCCTCACGCTGCCCGACGCCGGCACCCGCGCCCAGCTGCTCGAGGTGCTGCTGCGCGGCGTCCCGACCAACCCGGCGACCGGGCTGACGCTCGACGAGATTGCCGGGCGCACACCCGGATTCGTCGTCGCCGATCTGCAGGCCCTGGTGCGCGAGGCCGCGCTGCGGGCCGCGTCGCGGGCCAGCGCGGACGGGTCGGCGCCGGCGCTGACCCAGGACGACCTGACCGGGGCGCTGACCGTCATCCGGCCGCTGTCGCGCTCGGCCACCGAGGAGGTCGCGGTCGGTTCGGTGACCCTCGACGACGTCGGCGACATGGTGGCCACCAAGCAGGCGCTGACCGAGGCCGTGCTGTGGCCGCTGCAGCATCCCGACACCTTTACCCGGCTCGGGGTCGACCCGCCGCGCGGCGTGCTGCTCTACGGGCCGCCCGGCTGCGGCAAGACCTACGTGGTGCGCGCCCTGGCCAGCACCGGCCGGCTGTCCGTGCACGCGGTCAAGGGCGCCGAACTGATGGACAAGTGGGTGGGCTCCTCGGAGAAGGCGGTCCGCGAGCTGTTCCAGCGGGCCCGCGACTCCGCGCCGTCGCTGGTGTTCCTCGACGAGATCGACGCCATGGCCCCGCGGCGCGGGCAGAGCTTCGACTCCGGGGTCACCGACCGGGTGGTCGCCGCGCTGCTGACCGAACTCGACGGCATCGAACCGCTGCGCGACGTCGTGGTGCTCGGCGCCACCAACCGGCCCGACCTGATCGACCCGGCGTTGCTGCGGCCCGGCCGGCTGGAGCGGCTGGTGTTCGTCGAGCCGCCCGACGCCGAGGCGCGCCGCGACATCCTCGCCTCGGCCGCCAAGTCGGTGCCGCTGGTGACCGAGGGCGCCCAAGCCGTCGACCTCGACGCGATCGCCGCCGATCTGGACGGCTACAGCGCCGCCGACTGCGTTGCCCTGCTGCGGGAAGCGGCGCTGACCGCGATGCGCCGTTCCATCGACGCCGCCGACGTCACGCTGGCCGACGTGCAGGCCGCGCTGCAGACCGTGCGGCCCTCGCTCGATCCGATTCAGGTCGAGGCCCTGCGCGCCTTCGCCGACAACCGTTAGCCCGCTGCGCCGATAGTGGGCGACGGTTCGAGTTGAGACACACCGTAGAATTCTCGGGAAAGACATAGCCCGCAGAGGCTGACACCCCGAGCCCGGCGCGCTTCAGCGCCCGAGATTAGGAGTGCCATGCTCGCCGTCCTGTTCGCCCACGCGGTCGCTGCCACTGTCGCGCCGCTGTTGGTGAACAGGTGGGGGCGGCGCGCGTTCTACCCACTGGCACTCGTACCGCTGCTGTCGCTGATCTGGGTGGTGGCCTACTGGCCCACGGCCGAGAACCGCGGCGATGCGGCCCACCATGTGCGCATCGAGTGGGTGCCCGAGCTGGCGATGGACATCGACCTGCGGTTCGACACCCTGGCCGCGATCATGAGCGTGCTGGTGCTGGCCATCGGCGCGCTGGTGCTGTTCTACTGCGGCAGCTACTTCCACCATCGCGACGGCCGCATGGAGAATCGGCTGCCCAGCTTCGCCGCCGAACTGGTCGCCTTCTCCGGCACCATGTTCGGCCTGGTGGTCGCCGACAACACGCTGCTGCTCTACGTCTTCTGGGAACTGACGACGGTGTTGTCGTTCCTGCTGGTGGGCCACTACGCGGAACGGGCCACCAGCCGCCGCGCCGCCACCCAGGCGCTGCTGGTGACCACCTTCGGCGGGCTGGCGATGCTGGTCGGCATCGTGATCCTCGGGCAGGCCTCCGGGACCTATCTGCTCTCCGAGCTGGTGGCCAACCCGCCGACGGGCCTGGCCATCGACATCGCGCTGATCCTGGTCCTGGTCGGTGCGCTGTCGAAGTCGGCGATCGTTCCGATGCACTTCTGGCTGCCCGGCGCCATGGCCGCCCCCACCCCCGTCAGCGCCTACCTGCACGCGGCGGCCATGGTGAAGGCCGGGGTCTACCTGATCGCCCGGATGACGCCCGGCTTCGCCGACGCGGCGCCCTGGCGGCCGATGGTGGTGATCCTCGGCGTGGCGACCATGTTGTTGGCCGGCTGGCGGGCCGTGCGCGAATACGACCTCAAGCTCATCCTGGCCTTCGGCACGGTCAGTCAGCTGGGCCTGATCACGGTGCTGGTCGGCGCCGGCGGCGGCAACCTGATGCTGGCCGGCCTGACCATGTTGTGCGCCCACGCGATGTTCAAGGCCGCGCTGTTCATGGTGGTCGGCATCATCGACCACTCGACCGCCACCCGCGACATCCGCCGGCTGGCCTGGCTGGGCGACAAGGCGCCGTGGCTGTTCGCCATCGCGGCGCTGGCGACGGCCAGCATGGCGTCGCTGCCGCCGTTCCTCGGCTTCATCGGCAAGGAAGCCGCGTTCGAAACGCTGCTGCACAGCCACGCGCTGGGACCGTGGGCGCCGTACGTGTTGGCCGGTGTCGTCCTCGGCTCGTTGTTCACCACCATCTACAGCCTGCGCTTCCTGTGGGGCGCGTTCGCCCGCAAGGGTTTACGGGTTCCCAGCACCCGCGTCGCCGACCTGCACAAACCGAAGGTGGCGTTCATGGCGCCGCCGGCCGTCCTGGCGCTGGCGGGCCTCGGGTTCGGGCTGGTGCCGGCTGCGCTGGAGCGCATCCTCGCGCCGTACGCCAACACGCTGCCGGGCGGACTCGAGTACCACCTGGCGCTGTGGCACGGGTTCAACCTGCCGCTGCTGCTGTCGGGGTTGGTGCTCGGCGGCGGCGTCGCGGCGTTCTTCCTGCGCGCCCGGCTGCGCCGCACCCGCATCGGCTACCTGCCGCTGGGCAACGCCGACCGGATGTACGACTTCACGCTGCGCGCCCTGGACTTCCTGTCGATCAAGCTGACCGGTTCGACGCAGCGCGGTTCGCTGCCGGCCACCCAGTCGACCATCCTGATCACCCTGGTGCTGCTGCCCGTGGGCGTGCTGCTGCTGGGCGCGCGCGACCGTCCCGAAATCGCGCTGTGGGACGAACCGTTGCAGGTGATCGTCGGGGTGCTGATGGTCTGCGGTGCGCTGGGCGCGGCGTTGCTGCGTAATCGGCTGGCCGCGGTGCTGCTGGTGGGCCTCACCGGCTACGGCTGCGGCGCCATCTTCGCCTTCCACGGCGCCCCCGACCTGGCGCTCACCCAATTCCTGGTGGAGACCCTGACGCTGGTGGTGTTCGTGCTGGTGCTGCGCACGCTGCCCGCCGAGGCCGAGATAGCGCAGATGCGCCGGTTCCGGCTCCCGCGGGCGCTGCTGGCGATCGCCGTCGGCTCCACTGTCACGGGCCTGGCCGCGTTCGCCATGGCCGCGCGCGACGGGCGCCCCATCGCCGACCTGCTGCCCGACGCTGCCTACCTGCGCGGCCACGGGGCCAACACCGTCAACGTCATCCTCGTCGACATCCGCGCCTGGGACACCCTGGGCGAGATCTCGGTGCTGGTGGTGGCGGCCACCGGCGTCGCCTCGCTGGTGTTCCGCAACCGGCGCTTCGGCGTCGCGCCCCGCATCGCCGATGCCGGCCAGCCCGACATCGGCATGATCAGCACCAGCTACAGCCCGGCCGTCGGCGACATCACCTGGCTGCGCGGCAGCGAATACCGCGACCCGCGTGCCCGCTCCCTGGTGCTGGAGGTGGCCACGCGGCTGATCTTCCCGCTGATCATGGTGCTCTCGGCGTACTTCTTCTTCACCGGCCACAACACCCCGGGCGGCGGCTTCGCCGGCGGGCTCACCGCGGGCCTGGCGCTGGTGCTGCGCTACCTGGCCGGCGGCCGCTACGAACTGGGCGAGGCCCTGCCGCTGGACGCCGGCAAGATCCTGGGCGCGGGCCTGGCGCTGGCCGCCGGCACCGCGGTCGGCTCGCTGCTGCTGGGTGCGCCGCCGCTGTCCTCGGCGCTGATCGAGTTCGACGTCCCGATCCTGGGCCACATCAAGTTCGTCACCGCGCTGTTCTTCGACCTCGGCGTCTACCTGATCGTCGTCGGACTGGTGCTCGACGTGCTGCGCAGCCTGGGAGCGCGCCTCGACGAAGAGGTCGCCAACTGGGCCCACGTGCCGAAGATGGGGGCGCGATGACCCCCTACCTCCTCCAGCTGGTACTCATCGGCGCACTCATCAGCTGCGGCGTGTACATGCTGCTGGAACGCAACCTGACCCGGATGCTGCTGGGTCTGCTGCTGGTGAGCAACGGCATGAACCTGCTGATCCTGTCGGCCGGCGGGCGCGCGGGCAATCCGCCGGTGTACGGACGCAGCAGCGCCGACGGGACCAGCACCGCCGATCCGCTGGCACAGGCGATGATCCTGACCGCCATCGTGATCACCATGGGCGTGGCCGCCTTTGTGCTGGCGTTGACCTACCGCTCCTACCGACTGACCACCGCCGAAGAGGTCGCCGACGACATCGAGGACACCAGTATCTCGAAGGCCGCCGAAACCGCGGACATCTCCGACCTCGACGCCGACGACATCGACGAGGCCGCCATCACCCATCCCGACACCGACGAACCCGACGAGCTCGACGCCCTGCCGGGCCGGGAGGGATCGCGATGATCTCCGAACACCTCGGCCCGGGGCTGGTCCCGCTGCCGGTCCTGATCTCGCTGCTCGGCGCGGCGGTGTCGCTGATCGCCGGCCGGCGGCCGCGGCTGCAGCGGTTTCTCACGCTGTTCTCGCTGTCGGCCATCGTCGCGGTGTGCGCGGTGCTGCTGTATCTGTCCGACCGGTACGGCACCATCGCCGTGCACGTCGGCGGCTGGGGCGAATCCGAGCCCGGGATGGGGCCGCTGGGCATCACGCTGGTGGTCGACCGGCTCTCGGCGCTGATGCTGATCGTGTCCACGGTCGTGCTGCTGACGGTGGTCTACTACGCCATCGGGCAGGGTATCCGCGACGGCGACGAGCAGCAGCCGGTGTCGATCTTCCTGCCCACCTATCTGGTCCTGTCGGCGGGCGTGTGTTACGCCTTCCTGGCCGGCGACCTGTTCAACCTGTTCATCGGCTTCGAGGTGCTGCTGACCGCGAGCTTCGTGTTGCTGACCATCGGGGCCAGCAAGGACCGGGTGCGCGCCGGCATCACCTACGTGATGGTCTCGATGGTCTCGTCGCTGATCTTCCTGTTCGGCCTGGCCCTGGTCTACGCGGCCACCGGCACGCTGAACATGGCCGAACTCGCGCTGCGGCTCGACGACATCAGCGGCGGCACCCGCAGCGCGCTGTTCGCCGTGCTATTGGTCGCGTTCGGCATCAAGGCCGCGGTCTTCCCGCTGTCGGCCTGGCTGCCCGACTCCTACCCCACCGCGCCGGCGCCGGTCACCGCGGTGTTCGCCGGCCTGCTGACCAAGGTCGGCGTCTACGCGATCATCCGCACGCACTCGCTGCTGTTCCCGGGCGGCGAACTGGACCGCATCCTGCTGGTCGCCGCGCTGCTGACCATGATCGTCGGCATATTGGGTGCCATCGCCCAGAACGACATCAAACGTCTGCTGTCCTTCACCCTGGTCAGCCACATCGGCTACATGGTGTTCGGCGTCGCGCTGTCCACCCAGCTGGGCATGTCCGGTGCCATCTACTACGTGGCGCACCACATCATCGTGCAGACCACGCTGTTCCTGGTGGTCGGCCTGATTGAGCGGCAGGCCGGGGCCTCGACGCTGCGCCGGATCGGCGGGTTGGCCGCCGCCAGCCCGGTGCTGGCCTTCGTGTTCGTGGTGCCCGCGCTGAATCTCGGCGGCATTCCGCCGTTCTCGGGCTTCATCGGCAAGGTGGCGCTCCTCGAGGCCGGCGCACAGGTCGGTTCGGTGCTGGCGTGGGTGCTGGTCGGCGGCTCGGTGGTCACCAGCCTGCTGACCCTCTACGTGGTGGCCCGGGTGTGGACCAAGGCGTTCTGGCGCGAGCGGGTCGACGCCCCCGAGGGCGAACTGTCGGCGGCCTCCCCGTCGGCGCTGCTGGAGGACTCCGACGACGACGTGGTGTTCGCCGACCGCGACGACGTCGGCCGGATGCCGCTCGGCATGTTGTTGCCGACGGGCGCGCTGATCGCAGTCGGCTTGTGCCTGACCGTGTTCGCCGGGCCGATCATCAGCTACAGCGACCGCGCCGCCGATCAGGTCCTCGATCGCAACGAATACATCTCTTCGGTGGTGGGTGATCGCCCATGAGGAAATTCACCGGCCGCTGGCTGGTCCTGCGGATCTGGATGCTGACCTGGCTGACGCTGGTCTGGATCCTGTTGTGGGGCAGCTTCTCCGCGGCCAACGTGATCAGCGGCCTGGCCCTCGCGCTGGTCATCACCGTGCTGCTGCCGCTGCCTCCCGTCCCGGTGGAGGGCCGCGTCCACCCCATCTCGCTGGCCTATCTCATCCTGCGGGTGGCGTGGTCGCTGGTGCTGTCCAGCACCCAGATCGCGTGGCTGGCCATCCGGCCGACGGGACCGCCGATCACCGCGGTGCTGCGGGCCCACATGAACCTCAAGTCCGATCTGGTGCTCGCGCTGTCGGTCAACATCATGAACGTCATCCCGGGATCGATCGTGCTCGAGATCGACCAGGAACGCCGGATGCTCTACGTGCACGTCATCGACGCCAGCACCGAGCAGGCGGTCAGCAAGTTCTATCGGCAGGCCGCCTGGGTGGAGCGGCTCCTGATCCGCGCCTTCGAGCGGGACGAGGAGTGGCGGCCCGCGGCCAACGGCAACAATGGCGACAACGGCAACAATGGCGACAACGGCGCCGATGCCAACCCGGATGCGGAGATGGAGCGCACATGATCGTCGTCTGGGTCCTGGCCGGCATCATGCTGTCGTCGGCCGCGGCCATCACCATGTTCCGGCTGCTGTCGGGCCCCAGCACGCTGGACCGGCTGGTGTCGCTGGACACCATGATCGCCGTGACCATGTGCGGGATCGGCACGTGGGCCGCGTTCAGCCTGGACAGCACGGTCACCTACAGCATGGCCGCCCTGTCGCTGATCAGCTTCGTCGGCTCGGTCAGCATCGCCCGATTCCGGGTGCCGGACATCCAGAGCCCGGAGGTGACCCGATGAACCTGAGCGAGTTGGACCTGATCGACGTCATCGCCGGCACGCTGATCCTCGGCGGCTCGGCGCTGGCCCTGACCGCGGCCATCGGCGTGGTGCGGTTCCCCGACACGCTCTCGCGCATGCACGCCGCCACCAAGCCCCAGGTGCTGGGCCTGCTGCTGGTCCTCGCCGGGGCCGCGACGCGCATGCAGGGCAACGCCGACATCGGCATGCTGATCCTGACGGGCCTGTTCACGGTGATCACCGCGCCGGTGATCGCGCAGCGCGTCGGCCAATTGGCCTACCGGGAACAGAATCTCGAGGATCGGCTCACGGTCGACGAGATGCGCAACGAACGGGAACGCGAAGCCGCCCCGGACCTCTAGCTCAGCGCGCCGGCTCAGTCGAGGTATCCCCACAGCTTGCCCTGCTCCGGCGCCGGCAGCTCGAGCAGCATCGTGGTCAACCGTCGGACTTCCGGGTCGTGGGTCAGCTCCAGCCAGCGCAGATCCTTGTCCAGGCGGACCAGGTACTGCAGGTCCTCCTCGTCGTAGGTGTCGGCGAAGTACACCGGCAGCACCCCGAAGAATTCGGCCAACGCGTTGACCGTCGCCTCCGAGGGCCGCTTGCGGTTCCCGCGCCGCAGCTGCGACAGGTACGGCGCCGAGAGGTACACCCCGCGGTCGGCCAGGGCCCGCAACACCTCGGAGTTCGTGTACTGCCCCTGCCCCGGTGCCCGGATGGTCTCGAACAGCCGGTTGAGCCGGTCGGCGACCGCCCCGCCGCGCCGCTGCCGGCCCGCTCCTCCGGACGCTGCCGGCCCCGGTTGTCGCGACGCTGCGGCGCCGGCGGCCTCACCCCGTCGGACCTGATCGGTGACGTCGCGGGACGTGCACAGGATCTCCCGGATCCGGCCGTCCTCCCCCTCGATCGGGGTCAGTACGTTGTCCCAGTACTGCGGCTGACCGTCGGTGCCCATGGTGACTCCGGCGAAGGTGGACCGGGAGCCGTCGACGGCGTCGCGCAATGCCAGCAGGCCCTGACTGCGGATCTGCTCGGGCAGCAGATCCAACCACGGCATGCCGAACTTCTGCTCGTCGTGGTCGAGTCCGAGCACCAGACAGCCGCGCTGGTTCATGTGAAGCAGCACGCCGTCGCTGCGCAGGATCTTCAGGCAGTCGGTGCCGGTGCGCCAGCCGCGCTCCGGCGGTCGGTGCACCGGCGCCGGCGGGGCGACCGCAACGTCGGGGGTGCCCACAACGTCGGGGTCCTCGACGCGCAGTTGCCACAGCGCCGAGCGGCCCCGGCTCTCGATCCGGGCGACGTCGCCGCGGCGCGCCAGGATCGACAGGCTGCGATACAGCGTCTCGTTCAACACGTAGACGTCGAACCCGATCGACAGCCGTCGCCGAAGTTCGGCGGTGCTGATGGGCCGGTCCGATTCGGCCAGCGCGGTGAGGATGAGGCCGCGGATCGGCTCACCCGATGCCCTAGTTGCCATCGCCGTGCCCCCGGCCGGCAGCAAACACCGCCGTCCCGTCGGTCCCGATAAATTGTCCCGCCGCAATGCCCGGGACAGCAATGTGCCCGGGACAGCACGGGACCAGCGCGGACCGCGGCCGCACGGGCGCGGTACGACCCGGCACGAGCAACTTCAGCAAAGGCCACCCCTCGCCGGTCCGACAACGATATCGCCGCAGCACTGCGCGATCCCCCTTTCGTTCGCTAACTTTGCCGCGCGCGCACCTCGCCCCGACGCAGGTCAGGCGGCGACGCTCGACATTGTTTGCTCCAGCTATTCCGACAGCTGCAGACCGCGCGCGCAATGGCCAGATCAATGAGCCATCAGTTAATGGCTGCTAGCTCTTGTACGCTGGGCAGAAATCCCGCCGGGACAGACAGGTGGCGCAGTTGGCCGACGACCTCACCATCGACGAGTTCGCGCGCGTCACGAACACGTCGGCGCGCAACGTGCGGGCCTACCACGAGCGCCGCGTGCTGCCGCCGCCCCGCATGGTCGGGCGGACCGGCTATTACCAAGACCTGCACATCCAGCGGATGGCCGCCATCCAGGCGCTGCAGGCCGAGGGGTTCTCGCTGGCGGCCGTGCGGGCCCTGCTGGACGCCTGGGAGTCGGGCACCACCATCGACGAACTGGTGGGCGCCAAGCACGAGCGGGCCGCCACGCGCAGCGGCGCCATCGACCTGTCGGCGTTGTATCCGCTGACCAAGTTCCGGCGGCCGGGACCGCACCCCGACCACATCGCCCGCGACCGGTTGCTGGGCCTGCTGCGCGGCGACAACAGCCCGCACATCCAGTTGACCGCGCCGGGCGGCAGCGGCAAGTCCACGCTGGCCGCCGAGCACGTCCGGACGCTGGCCGGCGACTGCGCGTGGGTGTCGCTGGACTCCGAGGACGACGAGGCCAGCCGGTTCTGGACCGCGGTGCTGATCGGCATCCGTACCGCCCGCACCGATTTCGGCGGTGCGCTGCTGGGCCGGCTGACCGGCGGCGCCGACGTCGACGCGGTGCTGATCGACATGGCCGATCTCCTGGCCGAGGGCGACGAGGGGCTGACCGTCGTGCTCGACGACCTGCACCACATCGGCGACGAGGCGGTGATGCGGCAGCTGCAGTGGTTCCTCACCCACGTTCACCCCGCGTGCTGCCGGCTGTTGATCTGCTCGCGCACCCGGCCCGCGATCGCGGCGGCCCGGCTGGCCATCAGCGGCCACCTGGTGGTGCTCGACACCGAGGACCTGGCCTTCGATCAGGCCGAGACCCGCGAGCTGCTGATCGACCGCCTGAAGGTCGAGCTGACTCCCGAGCAGGTGGGCCACATCGTCGAACGCACCGATGGCTGGCCGGCCGGCATCTACCTGGCCGGGATGGCGCTGCGCAACGGGGCCGCGCCGGCCTCCGTCGTGCAGGCCCTGACCCAGCCGGACCGTCGCACCCACGAGTACTTCTCCGAGGAGGTGCTCGCCCTGCTCGAACCCGCCCAGCTGACGTTCCTGGAGCAGATCGCCATCCTCGAACGGTTCAATCCCGAACTGTGCGACCACGTTCGGGACGCCACGGACTCCCGGCAGCTGCTCGACGAACTCGACGACAACCTGTTCGTCGTCGCGCTGGACGATGCGGGGTACTGGAAACGGTTGCACCACACCTTCGGTTCGGTGCTGCGGGCCCGCGCGGCCACCGGCGAGCAACTCATCGAACGACACCGTCGCGCCGCCGACTGGTACCAACAGCACGATCAGCTGCCCGAGTCGGTGCACCATCTGATCGAGGCCGGCGAGTTCAGCGCGGCCGCCCGGATGATCGGCGCCCTCTATCCGACGATTGTCAACGTCAGCAATCAGGGCGCGGTGGTCAACCGCTGGCTCGACAAGCTGCCGCCGGACCTGATCACCAAGTCCACGACCCTGAGCCTGGCCACCGCCGTACTGGCCGGACTGCGCGGCGACACCACCGACATGGCCGCGTGGCTGGCCAATGCCGAAGCGCTGTCGACGAATCCGGGCGGGCCCACCACCACGTTGTCGCTGGTGTACTTCGTGCGCGGCTGTTTCCACTTCGGCGCCGTCGAACCGGCTCTGGAATGGGCGCGCACCGCCTGCCGACTGTGCCCTCGCGACCATGTGTGGATGCCCATGCAGGCCGCCTCCACGGCGCTGCTGTGCAGTTGGGTCGACGGCCCCACCGATGAGGTGCTGGCCCTGTGCGACGAGGTGTTGGCCCTGCCGTCCAGCGCCGGGCAACCCATCGCCCTGGCGGGCGCCTGGGCGCTCAAGGCCGTCGTGCTGGCCGGCCGGGGTGAGCGGCCCGGGGCCTCGGCGGCGATCCGGGCGGCCAGCGAGATCCGTGCCACCTCCCAGCTCAACCGGGTGCCGCAATCGGTCAACACCTGGACCTCGACGGCGCGGGCGCACCGTCTGCTCGGCGAGATCGACGCCGCGGCGGCCGACGCCGCGAAGGGCTACGACATCCTGGCCGACTGCCCACCCGAACGCGACGGCACCGGCGCGATGGTGCCACTGCTCATCGAACTGACCTACGCCCGACGGCTGCAGGGTCGCGACGCCGAGGCCCGCCGGTACGCCGCCGAGGCGCAGCGCCGACTGCGCGACGTCACGGGCGCGGGGCGGTTGCCCGCGATGCTCGCCGAGGCCGGCGCCGGGCTGTGAAACTCAGTCCGGGTCCTCAGTCCGGGTTTGAGGCCTGGAACCGCGCCATGGCGTCCACGGTCTCGACGGCCTCCCGTAGCGCCGCCAGCCGCTGGGCCGGACCGGGCGCGGCGAGCACCGCGTAGCGGTCGGCGGGACCGATCGGCACGCAGCCGGCCAGCGCGTACAACCGCTGCCCCGGCTCGGTCGGCAAGGCACCCAGCACCGAGTCGCGGCTGGTCAGCTGGATGTCGCGGGCGGCGGCCAGAAACTCGAGCAGCGACCAGACGGAATCCTCGAGGGCCGCCATCTGCGTGGCCATCACCGTGCCCATCTCCCCGGCATCCACCTCGCCGGGTTCGTCGGGCCACTGCTCGATCACGGCGCGCGGATACGGGTCGTCGGGCAGCCATTCGGTGATCCGGAACCGTTCCTGGACACTACATTTCAGCTGATAGCGGCCGGCGCCGTGATCGGCGTACTGCACGATCCGGGCCAGGGCGCCGACGTCGTGACGTTCGTCACCGCCGCCGACCTCGCGGCCGCGGGCGATCAGCACCACCCCGAAGGCCGGGTCGTCGGTGTCCAGGCACGCGCGCACCAGCGCCGAATAACGCGGCTCGAAGACCCGAAGCGGCAGCGACTCCCCGGGCAGCAGGGCCGACTGCAGCGGGAACATCGGCGTCGGGGCCGTCATGGCGTCAGCCTATTCCTCCAACTCGGCGACCAGGGCATCCACCACGGCGCGCAGGTCGCCGTCGTGCTCCTCGGCAACCCGGCGCTGACGCTGATAGGACGCCCCCAGGCGCGGGATGTCGGCCACGGAGTCGAGTTCGTCGACGCAGCCCAGCGACCGGGCCACCGGCTGCAGCCGGGTCAGCACGTCGTCGAGGTCCTCGGTGACCAACCGTTCGTTGCTGTCGGCGTCGAGGATGATGACCGCGTCCAGGCCGTAGCGCGCGGCGCGCCACTTGTTCTCCTGCACATGCCAGGGCGGCATGGTGGGCAGCGCCTCGCCGGCGTCCAGGCGCCGGTCCAGATCCACGATCAGGCAGTGCGTCAGCGCCACCAGCGCGGCGAGTTCGCGCACGTTGGAGACCCCGTCGAAGATCCGCACCTCGATGGTGCCCAGATGCGGCGAGGGGCGGATGTCCCAGCGGACCTCGTTGATGTGGTCGATGATGCCGGTCTTCTTCTGATCGGCGACGAAACCCTCGAACTCGCCCCAGGTTTGGAACTGGAACGGCAAACCCGCGGTGGGCAGCTGCTGGAACATCATCGACCGGTTGCTGGCGTAGCCGGTGTCCTCCCCGGCCCACCACGGTGAGGACGCCGACAGCGCCAGCAGGTGCGGGTACTGGTTGAGCAGCGCGGAGATGATCGGCATCACCTTGTGCGAGGACGACACCCCGACGTGCACGTGCACGCCCCAGATCAGCATCTGCCGGCCCCACCACTGGGTGCGCTTGATCAGCTCCGCGTAGCGCGGGGCGTCGGTCAGTTGCTGGGTGTCCCAGGTGGCAAACGGGTGCGTCCCCGCGCAGAACAACTCCATGTCGCGGGACCGCACCACCTGCTTGACCGAGCGCAGCGTGCCGCGCAGGTCCTCCACCGCCTCGGCGGTGTTGCGGCAGATGCCGGTGACCAACTCGATGGTGTTCCGCAGCAGTTCTTTGTGGACGTGCGGGTTCTCACCGAGTTCGGCGATGACCTCCGCGGCGTTGTTGGTCAACTCGCGGGTGTCGGCGTCGACGAGGGCAAACTCCCATTCGACTCCGACCGTGGGCCGGTAGGAGCCGGCGAACTCGAGGTGGGCGCTACTCCCCAGAGATGACACCGCAGGCCACTCGCTTACCGGCGTCGCCGGTGGCCATGGTGGTCTCGTCCGGGCCCGGGGTGCCGTTGACCTGGTTGTAGCGCTCCGGCGGGATGTTCGCGAAGTTGTCGGCGTTCTCGTGGATCATGATCGACGTCTGATCGCCGTCCAGCAGATCGTCCTGGGTGAATGCGTCGGTGGTGGTCACCAGCAGCGCGGAGCCGTCCTGGCGCACCTGCAGCGAGGTCAGGTCGCCGCTGGCCGGGTGTCCGCTGTTGCCGGGCACCTGGAAATGCCCACCGGCCGAGAGGAAGTCACCGGGGGCGCCGCCGTCGGGGGCCACCGAGTTGGGCTCACACTTGCCGACCGAATGCAGGTGCAGGCCATGGAAACCCGGGGTGAGCTTGCCGGTGCCGGTGGTCTCGACGGTGATCGTGGCGTAGCCGCTGCTGAACTCGAAGGTGGCGGTGGCGACCTGCGCGCCGGACGGATCATTGATGGGCACGGTCAGCGTGTCGGCGCTCCCGGAACCGTGGTCTTCGCCGTGGCCCTCGTCGACTCCCGACGGCGCGGGCGAGCCGGTCCAGATGGACGGCGTTGTGCCCGGGGCGTCGCTGGGGTTCTCCCCCGGAGGCGAGCACGCGGCGAGCAGGGCAACAGGGGCGGCAAACAAAATTGCGGCGGCTGGCTTGACCATGAGCCAAAGCCTAACCTGTGACGACTACGACGACGCCCGGTGGCTGCTCGACAAGTTCGGGGAGTCGCGGTTCGACCGGGGCTTCCAGGACTGCGCCCAGTTCCTCGGCCGCGGCCTGCTCGCCCTCGGCATCGCCGAAGTACACCGTCGTGACCACAACGCTGGGCAGCGTCAGGTTCCCGGTCTCGGTGACCGTCCAGCCCTCGTCGCGCAGCCGGGTGGCGGTGCGATCGGCCGCACCGGCGACCTCGGAGATGTTGTAAACCCGCACCTCGGGCCGCGGCGCGGCCTCTTCTTCCGCTGGCGCGGCCTCCTCTTCCGAGGTGGGCGTCGCCGAGGTGGTGACGGTGGTGGTGGGGGTCTCGTCGTCGGCGTCACCGCCGCCGCCCAGGGCTTGGAAGCCGACCAGGAGGAAGATCACCCCGAGGAACAGCAGCACCATCACCATGGCGCGCAGCGGTAGGCCTGAGGAATCCGGGACGCGCTCGTTCATCCGGCCCAGCCTAGCGGGGTCGCCCTGCTACTGAAAAAAATCAGGGGACCTCGAAGCCCAACCGGCGGGCGGCGCGCGCCTTCTGCCGGCTGGCCCGGAGCCGACGCAGGCGCTTCACCAGCATCGGGTCGGCCGCCAACGCCTCGGGGCGGTCCACCAGCGCGTTGAGCACCTGGTAGTACCGCGTGGCCGACATCGAGAACAGCTCCTTGATGGCTTCTTCCTTCGCGCCGGCGTACTTCCACCATTGCCGCTCGAAAGCCAGAATGTCGTGCTCACGACGGGTCAGCCCATCGGTGAGCTCAGCGTCATCGCCCGACCGCTCAGCCCTTGCCATGGCGCCGTCCATAATCGTCTTTTGGCCCTTTCGCCAATCAAAATCCACGCTGTCGTCTGCGGCAACATTCAACCACGCCTGCAACAAATGACACGGCAAGAAGCCCCGCGCGTCGGCTGACTTAAGCTTGCCGACCATGGCAGTCAGACCAATTGTGATCGTGGGAGATCCCGTCCTACACACAGCGACCCAACCCATCCCGGTCGGCGCGGACGGTTCGCTGCCCGCGGATCTGGCCGAGCTGATCGCGGATATGTACGACACCATGGACGCCGCCTACGGGGTGGGGCTGGCCGCCAATCAGATCGGCGTGTCCAAACGCGTGTTCGTCTACGACTGCGCCGACGAGCGGGGCAAGACCGCCCGCCGACGCGGCGTGGTGATCAATCCGGTGCTCGAAACCTCCGAGGTGCCCGAGACCATGCCGGACCCCGAGGACGACGACGAGGGCTGCCTCTCCGTGCCCGGCGAGTCCTTCCCCACCGGCCGCGCCCAGTGGGCAAAGGTGACCGGGCTCGACGCCGACGGCAACCCGGTGACCCTCGAGGGCGAGGGACTGTTCGCCCGGATGCTGCAGCACGAGACCGGACACCTCGACGGCTTCCTGTACCTGGACCGGCTGATCGGCCGGCACGCCCGCGCCGCGAAGAAGACCGTCAAGCGCAACGGCTGGGGCGTGCCCGACCAGTCCTGGATGCCCGGCGAGGTACCCGATCCGTTCGGTCACTGACCGTGACGGTCGAATTGCCCGCGGTGGGCAGTCGGGTCAGCCTGCGGTACCGGCTGCCGGCCGGTTCCGCCAAACCGCTCACCGACGTCGTGGGCTATCTCGACCGCGGGGCGCCAGACATCGTGGTACGCACCAAGTCCGGTGAGCTGATCGAGGTGGCGGCCGCCGATGTCGTCAGCGTGCGTGAGCTTTCCCACATTCCGGTGCGCGCCTCCGAGATCCGTGCCGTCGAACACGCCGCGGCGATGGCCTGGCCCGGCATCGAGCAGCAGTGGCGCCACGGCTGGTTCCTGCGTGCGGGCCGCGGCGCCACCAGCCGGGCCAACTCGGCTGTCCCGCTCGATGTCTCCGCGCACCTGGCCGGCTTGGCCGAGGTGGCCGACTGGTACCGCGACCGCGGGCTGCCGGCCCGGCTCGCGCTGCCCGAGCGACTGCTGCCGGTGCGCACCGAGGGACTCGGCTTATCCCGAGTGCTGGTGCGCGACATCGACTCCGGACCGCAGGACGCGACCCGGGCCGCCTCCATGAGGCTGTTGGACGCACCCGATACCGCCTGGCTCGAGGTTTACCAGCGCGATGTTCCCGTCGATGTGCTGACCGCGGTCGTCGACGGCGAGCTGACCTTTGCCGTGCTCGACTCGTGCGCGGTGGGCCGCGGCGCGGTGACGGCGGCACCCGACGGCACCCGGTGGCTCGGCATCTCCTCGGTGCGGGTCCGCGCCGATCAGCGCCGCCGCGGTCATGCCCGCACCATCTGCGCAGCCCTGCTGGCCTGGGGCGCCGCCCACGGGGCCGGCCGGGCCTATGTGCAGGTGTTGGTCGACAACCCTGAGGCGGTGGCGCTGTACACGTCGATGGGCTTCCGGCTGCACCACAGCCACCGATACGTGGATGCCCAGTCGTTGCTGAGCTTTACGATCTAGCGCATGAGCCAACCGGCAGACCCGCGAAAACGGCTGTGGCAGCGCATGACGCTGGCTCGCTGGCGGAAGTCGGGTGTGGTGGCGGTGTTGGCGGTGACGGCCGCCTTCGGTGGGTTGCAGGACGCCGACCATGTCACACCCGTCGCGCTCGACGCCACCTACGACACCGGCGCCATGGTTTTCACCCCGCACTCCGTCGAGGTGGCGTCGTCGGTGCCGTGGGTGCGCAAACCGTTGCCCGCCGAATGCCGGTTCGTGGTGCTCGACGCCACCGTCGAGAACACCGCCGGCGCCGCGGCCCCGTTGCCGACGGCGATACCGGTCGTCGGCGCCTCCGTCGACTGCGAGCGCGCCAATGACCCCGGCGTGACCGACGCCGTCGTGCTGGCCGGGTTGCCCAACATGTTCGCCGGGGCGCTGCGGGTCCGGGACAATCAGATGGTGCCGCTCACCGAACCGGGCTTCACCGAGGATCTTCGCCTGACCTGGGTGGTTCCCACCAGCGACCTGCGACAGTCACTCGAGCTCACCTTCAAGTTCCGGAACATGTCACACGGCTACTCCACCTTCCGGATCGCGCGCCAGTGGTTTACCGACGAGGATCGCTACGGCCAGCTAAGGGTGCCCAACCCGGAGGCGGCGTGACCATCCGCACCGTGGCGCCGGTGGCGCGGTTGATCCTGGCGGCGGCGCTGCTCGGGATCGCCATGCTGCTGTGGAAGAACATGCCGACAAAGATGGACACCTGGGCGCCGATCGCGGTCGAAGCGCGTGTCGGCGAACGCAGCGTAGGGCGCGATCTCGCGGTGACGGTGCACAGCGTACATCTGGCGCGCGCGGTGACATTCCAGCACACCGGACAACCCGCCCGGCTGCCGGCCACCGCGGCTTGGCTGGTGTTCGACCTCACCTACGAGCCGTTGCACGACGGCGACGGTCGCCCGATGCTGCAACTGATCGCCGACGGCCGCAACTACAAGTCGAACGTCGGTAGTTTCCGTGGGCCGCGCATTCCGATCGGCATGCCCAAGCGCGGCGTCGCCGCTTTCGAGTTGCCGAACATTCCCGCCGCGGCGGACTTCACGGTCGCCAACCAAACCCAGGAGAAGTGGGGCAATCCGCTCGACGCCCCGCTCGATTCGCAGATCTCGCTGCCGATCGACGTGGCCGGCCTGTCCCTGCAAGACTCGGTCGACCTCGATGAACTGGCGGGTGAATGAAGACCTGGCTGATCCGGCACCGCTGGGCCTTTCCCGTGATCGTGGTGGCCACCGCGCTGATCGGTGCGACGGTGGTCTACCCGGCGTGGTGGCGCAACATCGGCTACCTGAAGGCCGCCCAGGCCGTGCCGTTCGGCGAGTCCGCCGAGGTCGACGGTGTGCGCTGGCGACTGAGCGCGGTGCCACCGCCCGACTTCGTCGACGACGACACCACCGCGGATACTCGCCCGCTGCTGTACGTACTGACCCACGAGACGGACGGCGGGACGTCCTCGGTGCCGGACATCTATGCCAAATGCACGGTGTCGTTCCTGGACGCGCAGGGCCGGCGGTGGTTCACCCGGCCGCTGCCGTTCGGGTCCTACTCCTGGCTGGAAACCGAAGGCCTGACGGCCAATTGCGAACAGCTACTGCCGTTGGTGGTGTACGCCCAGGTGCCCACCGAGGCCGACATCGTCGCGGTCGAACTGCTGTTGAACAAGCGGGCCGACGAAGACTCCCGGGTCGCACCGGACCGCTCAGAACTGACGGCGGTCATCCGATTCGACACCGGCTGAGCTTGATTCGACCTGCTGCGCACGCACCTGCTCGACGCAGTACCAGTAGGTGGCGGCTACCAGGCAGATGCGCAGCGGTTCGATCAGCGCGCCGATGCCGATCCTGATGCCGTCGTCGAAACTCTCCCACCACGACCACGGGTGCGGCCCGAGCAGCAGGCCGACCCAGCGGAACAGATACCCGTCATTGACCTTGATGTCGAAGTAGGCGCCGCCCGGCGCGAGCACCAGCAGCCCGATATAGGCGACGACGAAGAACGCGATCGGCAGAGCCCCGCCGTGCAGGATCAGCCGGCCGGCGTCGACGATCGAACCGAACCGACCGAACTGGCCGCGGATGAATTCCACCACCCGGGACTGCACCTCGCCGGGGATCCGCTGCCACCGCGGTGCCACGACGTTGCGGCTGCGTTCCAGCGCGTGCGCGGTCACGACGTCACCGCGGTGGCCGAGCATCACCCGACGCGCACCGGCCCAGGTCGGCGTGAACGGGGCGCCGTACACGGCGGCGGCGATCGCCAGCCAGGCCAACGACAGCCCAAGCACCGGAATCAGTAGCGCCACCACCGCGCCGGCCCAGGACCACCATCCGTCGAGGATCGCGAGGTGCGAGAACAGCTCAGCCCGGGTGTCGCCGATCCAAACCATCACCTTGCGCTCGGCGATCCACTTGGGCGAACCGAACACCGCCGCCGCCCCGGCCTGTAGCGTCAGGAAGATCCACAGCACCTCGAAGTACACCGCCAGCGCCATCGCCGGACGCGGCAGCTTGTCCCGGAACCGGGTGATCAGCTGCCGCAACAGGAAGGCGATCACGATCACCATCCAGACATCGCCGCCCACCCGGCCCGATGCCGCCTCCTCTACGTCGGCGCTGTTGCCCTGAAAGACGGTGGTGAAGTTGACCATGGTGACGTAGATGTAGTAGTCCTCGTAGATCAGCTTCCAGGTGGTGTAGATGACCAGGAACGGCAGGATCGCCGTCATCAGGATGTCGGTTACACCCCTCGGGTTTTGACCGTCATCGCCAACCTGCTGGAGGGCTGGCGTCACCGATCGGATCGCCAGGAACATGCCCAGGAAAGTCAGCAACCGCACGATGGGCGCCAAAACGACCACCAGGATGCCCCAGGTCCGGCCGTGCGCCAGGCCCACCTCGATGGCGCCCTGCAGCACCCAGTAACGAACGAGCCAGCCCACGAGGTAGAGCGCGACCAGCGTCGGCCAGGTCTGCCACCACAGTCGGACCGTGTTCGCCGCGATCGTGAGCATCTGCCCCCTTCCGGCGCAGACAATAGCGCGAATTCCGACCCCCTACGATCTGATCCATGCGCCTGGCTACCTGGAACGTCAACTCCATCCGCACCCGCGTCGACCGGGTGGTCGACTGGCTGGACCGCGCCGAGGTCGACGTGCTGGCGATGCAGGAAACCAAGTGCACCGATGCGCAGTTCCCGGCCATGCCGTTCGCGGCCTTGGGCTACGAGGTCGCGCACGTCGGCCTCAACCAGTGGAACGGCGTGGCGATCGCGTCGCGAGTGGGCCTGGACAACATCGAGGTCGGGTTCGAGGGCCAGCCGACGTGGTCGGGCAAACCCGATGTAGCGGCCGCCGCCGAGGCCCGCGCGCTCGGCGCGACGTGCGGTGGGGTGCGGGTGTGGAGCCTGTATGTGCCCAATGGGCGCACGCTGGAGGATCCGCACTACCGCTACAAGTTGGACTGGCTCGCAGCACTGCGGGATACGGCGGCCGGGTGGCTTGCCGACGACCCGTCGCTGCCGACGGCCCTGGTCGGCGACTGGAACATCGCGCCGCTTGACGACGACGTATGGGACATCTCGGTGTTTGAGGGCAAGACGCACGTGTCCGAGCCCGAGCGGGCCGCATTCGACGCCATGGTCGCGGCCCAATTCACCGACGTGGTACGGCCTTTCACCTCCGGTCCGGGGGTTTACACCTATTGGGACTACACCCAGCTGGCCTTCCAGAAACGGCGCGGCATGCGCATCGACTTCATCTTGGGCTCACCGGCTTTCGCCGATCGCGTGGCGCACGCCGAGATCGTGAAGGACGAACGCCGGCCCGGCAAGAAGGGCAGCATCGCGCCCAGTGATCATGCGCCGGTGCTGGTGGAGTTGGCACCGGAGTAGCCTTAGGGGCGCCCCGGCCGGCGCCACCCGGCGTGTTCTGGCCTGGTAGCCGGATCATTCGGCGAATCGGGTGCCGCGCAGTGTGACCGCGGCACTGCCTCCGAGTGTTGCGCCGTGCCGATCGTGATTCGTGGCCACCGCGTGCCCGGTGAACTCGTCAAGTGTGATGCGTAGGGTGAATCTAATGATGCTGCAGCCCAACGCTATGCGGGTAACGCGATGTGCTCGTGTCTCCAAGAAGCGTCCCACGACAAGATCGCCCTCTGCGCGCCAAACCCCCATGCCAATGCTAGTGCTGTAGTGCTCGTTGCCGGCGTCGGGGTTCGATTGCAGCATTGTCCCTTCGGTGTTGAAGGTCATCACGTGGTGGTCGAATGGCGCTCCGTCGGCCCACACCTGCCACACACCGACCACCGCATGTGGCGGGGCACCACGCCCAGTAAGTGCAGGCGGCTCAAACATCGCTGTACCCGGCGCATAGACCGGCCAGAACCTCCACACCATGGTCGATGTCGGCCACCGTCACACCGGCGATACTCAACCGCATCGCACTGTGCCCGCCGCCGCAGGCGTGAAATGCCGATCCGGGCATGAACGCGACACCCGCAGAAAGCGCCCGCGTCAACATCTCCCGGGAGTCGAAACGCTTCGGTCCCTCGGCCCAGACGAAGAGCCCACCTGTCGGTTTCGACCAGCGAAATGAACTCGGCATGTGTCGGGCCAGTGCGTCCAGCAAGCCGTCCATCCGGGTTCCGTACTCGTCTACCACCCGCGCGAGATGCAACTCGAAATCCGGCGCACCGACAAGTTCGGTGGCGACGGCCTGATTGAAGGAGGAGGTCTGCATGTCGATGCCTTGTTTGACCCGGAGCACGGCATCCAACAGCGGGGGTGGCATCGTCGTGACTCCGATCCGCAGAGCCGGGGCCAATGTCTTCGACAGCGAGGTTACATACGCAACATGCTCGGGCGCATAGCTGCACAGGGCGGGCACGGGTTGGCCGCGGTAGCGCAAGTCGCAATACACGTCGTCCTCAATCGCCAAGATACCGTGGCGACGTACGACCTCGGCGATCTCGCACCGACGAACAGCGGAAGCTGTGCGGCCAGTGGGATTCTGGAAGGTGGGCAGCAAATAGACCACGGCGCCACCACAAACTTCCAGCGCGAGATCCAAAGCGGCGGGCACCGCGCCCTGCTCGTCGGTGTCGACGTCGACGATCACCGCCCCGTGGTCACGAAACACCGACACGGCCGGGGCGTACGTCGGGCGTTCGACGAGGACGACATCGCCGGGGTCAATAAGCGCGGCAATAATGCTGTAGAGCGCGCCGGAACCGCCAGTCGAAATGTGCGTGCGTTCGGTACCTGTGGGTACTCCGCGAGCGGCCAGCATGTCGCCCACGACGTCCAACAAGGGCGGGAAGCCGCGAAGTGAACCGTACTGTAACGCTGAGCCGCCCCACCGTCGCAGCGCCGACTGCGCGCACTCCCCGACGAGTTCGACGGGGAGCACACTCGAGTCAGGCGCGCCGACCGCGAACGATACGACGTCGGTACGCTGTGCCAGCTGCTCATGGATCTGCGACATCGGGTCGCCGCCCGCCATGCTGCTACCGAGCTTCGCCATTAGTTGGTCTACCCACCGCTCACGGTGAACTGCTGCGCCTGTGTTGGCTGAAGCGGTTGCTTGAACGGTCACGGTACGAAGACCTCTGCCGCTGTACTGATCACATCGAACCTCGCAGGCGTCCGCGACCCGCTCCGCCGGAGATTGTGTGGCGCGGTGCCGTCGAAGCCGTCCCGCACGGCGGACGCCACGGCGGTAGCCTCAACTTGTCCGTCGGCCGCAACCACGACATCGTCGTTGAAATTCGGGTCGGTGCGCACCTCGACAGCGACCAGAGCGTCGGACACGCTCAGATTGACGGCCATGTGCAGCACACCGGCCGGTACGTAGATGAACTCGCCAGGACCGTGAAAACGGGGCTGGAGTTCGGGACCGATCAAGGTCGCCGCCCAGCCCCGCACGCACATCACCACGATGTTGGTGTGCACATGATGGTGCAAAAGGGAATTGGTGGCCGGCGGCATCACCACCATGCCCGCGGAAAGATCGGTTGAGCCGCAGCTTTCGGTGGTGACGCACGGGACTAGCTGTTGGCCCTGGGGTCCGACGATGGCTTGTGAGTCGTGGGGACCGACCACCGTCACGTTCGCGTTACTCATGACGCGCGGCCCGCCGGCGTTGACCCAAACCGTCACGAGATCTGTGGCCGCACAACATGATTGAGGACTCCGTCCACCCAACTATGCAAACGAACGAGCGTACACAGATAGTACGACCGTTCGTGTTGCATTGTCAACACGTTTGAGCTGCGCCAGGGCCCGCGGAGATGTTCTTCTACCCACCAAATCGGGAAGCACTGTCGCGCAATAGTTTCGGTGATGAAATTCAGCGCAGGCAAATTAGCGCAGGCAGTGGTTAGGCGCCGCCGAGCTCCGTGGCGCGCACGGCGGAGAAACCATCGGCAACGGTGGCGGCCAGTTCGAGGAAAGCCTGCCGGGCCTGGCGGCTCAGCAGGTCCGGATGGATCTCTGACCCCTCGGCCAGGTGATCGTCGAACGGGATGATGTGCAGGGCGCGCGCCCGAGGAAGGAAGCCGCGGGCTAACTGATGGATATCCAGCCCCAGCGCACCCGGCCGAGACGCGCTGACCACCACCGTCGCCCACGGAACCAGGCGCGAGTAGCCATGCCGGGTGAGCCAATCCAGAGTGGCCAGTGCGCTGCGTGCCGAATCCACCGCAGGCGAGGCCACGATGACGATCATATCGGCCGCGTCGAGCACCCCGGCCATCGCCGAATGGACCAGACCGGTACCGCAATCGGTCAGGATCACGTTGTAGAAGCGCTTCAGGACGTCCAGCACCCCTCGGTAGTCAGCTTCGGAGAAGGCCTCCGAAGTTGCCGGATCGCGCTCTGAGGCCAGGATCTCCAGCCCGCTCGAACCCTGCGACGTGTGGCCGCGCATGTCGGAATACCGAACGATGTTCTCGTCGAGCAGCACATCGCGCACCGTGGAGCCGGTCTCGCCCGGGCCGCGCTGCGCCAGCGTACCGAAATCAGGGTTGGCGTCCACCGCAATCACCCGGTCGCCACGCATCGCCGCCAGCGTGGCCCCCAGACCGACGGCGGTCGTCGTCTTGCCGACGCCGCCCTTCTGCGAAAGCACCGCCACGCTGAAGGCGCCCCGCACCGGCTGGTTGACCCGGTGGATCACCGCCCGCTGGCGGCTCTGCTTGGCAGATTCACCTGGGTTGAAGCCGGTCGCACGGTACACTGCCTTGCGCCAGCCCGCTGGTGGCACAGGCCGGCTACGGGTCAGGCCCAACTCTCCGTTCGTCGGTACCCCCGCCGGCGGCGTGGTCGGCGGGGCACTCGTGAACGGCGTCGACGCAGACAGGTCGGTTGTGGGCTGTGGCAGCCGCACTGGTCCGGTATCCGCCGGTTGTGTCATCTCCGCATTCCGTTCGTTAGCCCACAGCGAGCATGCCCAGCACCTGTTTGAGCGCAGCCTGCATGTCCGGGAGTTCGATGCGCATCAATTGGGTTTCATCGAGATCCTGCAGGTTTGCACCGTAGCTTTCACTCAGCCTGTACTCGCGTTCTTCCTCCGCGGCTTCAACCACGTTGCGCGCGAACCGCCCGTTGCCGACAAGGTCGATGCGCCGACGCAACTGGCCCGACGAGTCAGGCGCCTCGCCCTGGCACAGGGTGGTGCACGCCGATACGAGTTCCTCGTAGGCCGCCTCCGACAGATCCGAGTCTCGGGATCTTGCAATCAGCCGCCCGATATCGCCCAGTTCCAGCGGACTGTACGACTGGAACCGGATTCGCTTGGAGAAGCGAGAGGTCAGACCTTCGTTGGACGTAAGGAACCGATCGATCTCGGCGTCGTATCCGGCGATGATGACGACAAGGCGTTCGCGGTCGTTCTCCATCCGTGCAAGCAGCGTGTCCACCGCTTCCCGCCCGAACGCGTCGCCGCCCGACAACCCGGTCTGGATCAACGAGTAGGCCTCGTCGATGAACAGCACCCCGTCCATCGCCGAGTCGATTAGCGCGGATGTCTTGATCGCTGTGCTGCCGAGGTGCTGCCCGACGAGGTCGTTGCGTTTCGCCTCAACGACGTTCGGCGTCCGCAGTAGGCCGAGCCCGCAGTACGTCTTTGCGACGACTCGGGCGATTGTGGTTTTTCCCGTACCGGGAGGTCCGGTGAAGGCAAGGTGCAGCGTGCGGGCCGCAGCGTTCAGGCCCTTGTCGCCGCGCACCTTTGCCAGCATCGCTGCCGACTTCAGTTTGGCGACTTGCAGTTTGACCTCCGACAATCCGATCTGCCGATCCAGTTCTTGTTGTGCCGCACGCAGGTACTCGTTGCCACGTTCAGACGTTTCGTCGCCGAGAAGTTCTTCCGCGCTGGGGGCACTGGCCGGGTCCCACCTGTCTGTACGTGAGTCGATGACTTCTTTCGACGTGATGACCAGGCGGTACTTCGGGTCCTTCAATGCCGCGGCGTTCGCCTCGAATCCCGGTTCCTCGCTGTAGATCCGCTCGAAGATGTCACGTGCCTCCTGCTCATTACCCATCTCGCGCAGCGTCAAGCCCTTGCAGAACTCCGCTGCTCGGCGCGCCAACGGGACTGTGCCCTCGATCGCCTGATCCAGCCGACGGATCCCTTCCCCGAACAGACCCATCTGCGCACAGGCCGAACCCACCATGAGGTGGGCGCCGGCGGCCATGAACGGATCCTCGAACGACGCCGAACTGCTCAGCGCAGTCAACACGTCCGGCCAGCGCTGGGTGGTGAAATGCAGGACCCCCCGGATGTAGGAACAGATCTCGCCGGCCGCCTCATCTCGATCCGGCATCGCGGCGCGCAGGATGGCCAACTCGTCGAGAACCTGCTCGGCTTCGCTGTAATCTTTGGCGCCAATCATGCCGGCGGCATACGCGAGCCAGATCTCGGTCTTGGTGGCAAGCGGGTAGTCCAGGTACAGCCCGGTCTGAAATCGCCCGCACAGCGCGCCGGGCGGAATGCCGGTGCGGCGCTGCTCGCGAAACAACGAGGACTTGCTGGTGCGGTACAGGTGGTAGATGACCTCCGGGCTGGTGTCGCCGGCAACGGCACGGCCCAGCCAGGCATCGCACATGTCGGGGTCATACTCGGTGGCGCGTTTAAAGGCCAGCGCGGCATACGCGAGATCGCGCTCGGTCTCCAGGCCGTCGATCGGAATACCGAGCGACAGCACGCCGGCATCGAATACCCGTTGGGCGTCGCTGGTCCCACTCATCGCCGGTGACCTGTCTCCTCCCTGAGCCGAGATGCACAAAGCCGTGACCATCGAGATGTCGTTGGAAACGACGGCGAGCGCGAGTGATTCAATCTCTCCGGTCGCGCCCGATCTGAGGCGGATGTTCGTCATTGTACTAAGTTCTGAACCGCAATAGGGTGTTGTTATATGTCGCAGCAGCAGCCGGTGAAGTCAAGCAGTGGCACCATCTCGGTGCGCACTACCGAACGCGGTCTGCCGGTCGCGCTCAGCCTTGATGCTGTCGAGTTGAAGAAGTCACCCGAACAACTGGCACGCGACATCATGGCCCTGTGCCGGTTGTCCGCTGCGCGCACGCAGGTCGCGCGCAGGCGTGAGTTAGCCGAAAAAGGCTTCAGTACTGCTGTGATTCGCACTCTGCAACTGGCCACGGAGGAAGAGCTGGCCCACGCCGAAGAAGAGGCGCTCGGCGACGACGATGACCATCCGCCCAGTTGGAGGGTTTCGGTGTGACCGGGCTCGCCGACTCACTGATCGCCCGCATCATCAAGCAGCGCGACCTGGTGGCTGCGATGCACGACCATTGCCACTCCATCTCGGCCCGTGTCACCAGCCGCGACCAGAACGTCAGCGTCGAGGTCGACGGGTTCGGCACGATGACCGGGTTGCGGCTTGGTCCCAACGCACACAAACTGGGTCCGGGCGCACTGGCCAAACTGATCGTCGACACCGCTCAGGCGGCGGCCCGAGTGGCGGCGGACCGGCTGAACTACCTCACCGAGGAGTTCAGCGGACGCCTGAGTGGGCTAGCGCAGGAACCACTAACCCGCTGGGACGGAACCACTTTCGAGCCGGGCGAGGCGCAGCACTAACTGCCGGGCTGCACCGGCGTTTGACCACGCCGTGCGCGAACACCTCCGCGCATATTCGGTGCCGCACTTGTTGCCTCAGTCAATGTGACCCCTTGTCAATAATGCCGCGGAGGTCGCCGCGCCCAACATTTGCTCAAAAAAGCCTTCGCTACTGCGAGGGTCTACCGCTATAGTTCCGTGGTGCGATACATCGTGTATCGACAAATCGTTAGCGAGGAAGGTTACCCACCCCATGAGTGAGGAATTTGTCGCCGTCCCCGCGGGTATGGCGACGTTCTCCGCCGCCAATGTGGCCGCGTCGGCGGCGATCACCACGGTTGGATCGGCTGACTCAGCGGCCATGCTCAGCGCCGCGGCGGCCGCGCTCGGCCCGATCGGCGCGCTCTATCTGGCCGCATACGGCCCAGCTCAAGCGAATAATCTGGCGGGAACGCTGCTCGTGGGCGGCGTACATGCCGGCATTGGCGCCGCCACTGATGCCTCCTCGTCGGCCATCGTCGCCGCTGAAAACGGCTGACCCCTAGGCGCCCATGCCCGCAATTGCGAGTCCCGCACCCGTCAATCCCACGGGCCAGGTAGCTCAGCTGATTCCCGGCTACGATCCAGGCCCGATTATCGCGGCTCAAGACCACAGCCTGCAGGAATATCTAAGTTTGCCGGTACAGGATATTCTGGCCCAGCTCGGCTTCCCTCAATTTGCTGGCGCGAGCCCGCCCCCGGAAGATCAGCAGCCGGAATCGCAACCTGAAGAGGATCAGCCGCCCGCGAGTCCGATGGATCCGAGTGCGCTGATCAGTCCGGTCACCGACGCGCTCGGCACTTTGGGTTCCGGTCTGTTCGACGGCATGGATCCAACGGCGATGTTGGGGGCCATCTCCCAGGTGTTTGACTCCAGCGGCGGATCGCTCGCGCAGCCGTTGGGCTCGTTGAGCGACTCCTGGCAAGGCACGTCGAGCACCGCCGCAGCCACGAAGACTGCCGCCGCGATTGCCAACGGATCCGAAGTCGGTGCGCAGTCAGACGCATTGCGGGCCAGCATGGCAACCGCGGCAACCGATGTCGCACAAGCGCGCGTGCGCCTGATCGAGATCATCACCGAATTCCAGGCCACCATGGCCGCCATCGGTCCGAACATCATCTTCCCGTGGGGGTGGGCCGCGGCGATTGCGGCCGCCAACAAGGCCATTGCCATGACCACCACTGCGATGACCGAGCTGCAGAGCTCGCTGAGCGGCCAGGCAGCACAGGTGACCACCGCAGGACTACCCGTGAACGTCACCGCCGCCCCGCAGGCGGGCGGCTCGCCGCTGGCCGGCTTGGTTTCATCGCTGATGGCGATGGCCACCACCGGCGCACAGGCGGGCCTACAGGCGGGCACCGAGGCCGCCGCGGCGGAAAGTAGATCTGCCTCGCAGGCAGAGGATTCCGCGACCGCGCCCGTCGAGGGCACCCCCGTAGGCGCCGCGTCACCCGTGGGGACCGGCGCCGGCGGCGGGAGTTCCGGCGGTGCGGGCACGCTCGCGTCGCGATCGATGACGACGTCGCCGACAGCGCAGCTCCAACCCGCTACTGCGCCCCCTGCCGCAACGTTCCGAGCCCCCGGCGCCACAGGATTGGCCGGCGGCTCGATGATGGGCGGCCCGTTTGCGCCCATGGCAGGTCACGGAGCCAACGCCTCCTCGAACAACCATACTTCGGCGGCGTTCCTGCACACCTCCGACCAGGGCACTGAAATCGTCGGAGATCTCGGGACTGCGGCTCCCCCGGTCCTCGGCGAGGCCGATCCCAACGAGCCCCCCGACGTCGAACTTCGGATCTAGTTGTCCCACTGAAGAAGAGAGGAGAACGACCAATGGCCGATAGCGCCGGGATGTCGATCCAGCCTACCGAGGTGCTGGAGGTCACCAGACAGATTGACGAGCTCGCGGGGCGGATCCAACGCGTAATGCAGGACGAGGCACCCAATCTCACAGTGACGGCCCCGGGCCGCGACGAAGTGTCTCAGCGCGTGGCGGGGACCCTCAACGAAGTGCATGCGTCCGTCGGCGCTGCCGCCGATCAAGGACTCAGGGAGATGCACGAGGTGGCTGCGACATTGCGCGCATATTCGGAGAACATGGTGGCCGCCGACGACGACTTCGTCGTCTAGTCGCCACCGGCGACACGTGCAGGATATTTGCTGATCGACGAAGGGAGGTCTCAGCATGGGTTTCACCAATATCGTGTGGGCCTCGCGTTCCACCGAACAGCTAGCTCGTGACCTCACTGACGGACCGGGACCGGCATCGGTGGGCGGAGCTGGTGCCGCCTGGGTGCGGGTGGCCAACGAACTTGCCGGTGTGTCAACTGATTTCGATAAGCTTTTGGTACGTCTACGGACCGCGTGGGAAAGCCATGCGTCCGGCGCGGCACTTGGGCGCCTCGAAGAGTTCGGCAAATGGCTGCAGGCAATCAGCCTCAACGCCGCCGCCAACGGCCAGCGAGCCGCAGAGGCCGCCGTCGCCCACACCGTCGCTGTGCTGGCCATGCCCAGCGTGTCCGAAGCGATGGAGGCCAAGGCCGCGCAGGACATGATGGCGTCGCTGGCCGCCTACAACGGCACGGTGCTCACGGGCCGCTTCGCCGAGTTCGACGAAGCGGCCACCGCCGATCAGGCCAACGCCGCCGCCGTCATGACCCAGTACGAGGAGGCCGTCTCCCAGCTGGCCCAGCCGTGGGAGCAGCCCCAACCGCCCCAGGTGTCCAAGGGGAACGCCCTGCGAACCGAACGGAGCACCGAGTGCCAGTCGGCCAGCGGCGGTGCAGGAGGTGGCGCAGCGCCTGCGATCCCACTTGCGCCGATGCTGGCCCAGCAAGTCAGGTCCACCGCCGATCCGAAGAACTTGCCGAAGACCGGCTTCAGCGCAGAGGCCGGCTCCGCAGGCGGTACCGGGATGCGCGGCGCCCCCTTCGCGCCAATGGGCGCCATGGGACGCGGCAATCAGGGCGGCGACTATGAATCGACACAACCGGCAGGGAAGCTGGTCGGCGCCGGCGAACCGGGAGCGGGGCTGTCCGACTCGGAGCATGGATGGCTGCCGACGGCCGAGCAGAACGAAGCACCCTTCATGGTGTCCAGTGTCAGTTGGGGACCCAACACCGCGGTCTTCGACGAGCTGGCGGTGCCCGAGGCTCCGGCCGACGAGGGTTTCGCCGGCGAACCGGAGCGCACCCTTGAAAATGTAGACGACCGCTGGGTGGCTCCTCCGGTGATCGGGATCGATCGGGCGCTCAACCTGTGACCGCCGCACTCACGCCCCATTTCGTCGGCACCGTCGACGAAATTCAGGTTCTCGCATCTCGTGTAGATGTTCAGACGTTGCCGGTCGTCTTGGGCTTGCGGCCGCAGCACGACACGGAAACGGCCCTCGCTATGGCGGCCGACTTTGCTACCCGCTCGCTTTCCGATCGAGACCTGATCCGCGACGGGGAAGTCGCAACCGAAGTAGTCCCGCTGCTGCGCGCCCTGCAACGGCCCGAGCGGGAACTGGCGATGCGCTTCGTCACCCCGAACGGGACGGCCCGGGTCGCGGTCGTGCGACATGGCCGGCAGTGCATTTCGGCCCGACGAATCGGCAACGAGGTCACACTGGACGGCGAGGACGCGCCGGCGACCCTGTCCGCGGCCGCCCGCGCCCTGATGCGTCACTTGCCCACGTCCGCTGCGGCAGAGATACTCCCAGTCGGCGGGCCAATCGATGCGGTCGCCCAAGCCCTGTCCGATACTCATGACGCGATTCTGTTGTCCGACCGCATCCGTGCACTTGGTGCTGAACCGCGTACCGCGATGCAGCTCGGCTCGGCGCTCGCAAACCGGATGGCCTTCGCGGAGATCGTCTACTACACGCTTGACAATGAAGAGGACCGGATCTCTCGCTGCCGTAGTGCCGTTGGCGTCTTTTACACCAAACGCGGACGCATCGTCGGTGCGCCTAGCGCGTCTCCGAGCGGCCAGTTGTGGACCACCGTGAAGTCGGGGTCCGACCACACCATCAAGCAGGCGATCAGTCAACTCGTCGAGCTTTCCACCGAGAGATGGGAGGAGCTCTAGCACAACAGTGCTTTTGTCGTGAATTCTCCACCGCCATCCGGCGATACACTCCGGAACTGATATGAGAGGAAGTTATGCAGCTCAATCTTTCACAGACCGAGGCTGATGCGAAGATCAATCAAATCGACAGCGAGATGATGCAAGTCAGGGATCTGGCCAACAAGATTCTCGACTCCACAGAGGCGATGTCCAGCTCCTGGCAGGGCAGCAGGGCGCTGATGTTTCGCAAGCTCATGGCGCAGCACCACGAGGATTTCAGCGCGGTCCTCAACAACCTGCAGCAGGTTGTCGAGAAAGGTAAGTCCGACATCATCGCCCACGTCCAAAACGACAGCGCCTAAACGAAAAGGGGTTCGACAATGAGCGACATGATCCGCTATCAGTACGCCGCCAACTACGCCGGACTGGACGACATCCAGGGTGCGACCAACAACGCTCAAGCGATGCGTGAAGAGGTCAACCAGGTCTTCGTCGCGCTGCAGGGCGTCTATGACGGCCAAGCTGCTATGGCGCTGCAAGAGAAGCAGATTCAGATCTCGCAGCAAATGGACACAGTTCTCAACGAGATCACCCAGACCCGGCAGCGCGGCAACCAGTCGCAGGAAGACGCAGCTGGGCTCGACGCCCGCTTGGCCGGCGGCTTCTGACAATCAATAGGAGTGACGCTACTGGAGCTCTTGCGCCAGTGAAATCTACACCAGGGCTGCGAAATTCGATGAATCACAAGCCCTGGTGTAGATCCCGAAGCACGTTCACGCTGGCCAACAGTTCGGCCCGCGTCCGCAGGGCTAAGCCTCGATCCACCGATGAAGTGGCTGGTCGGGCGGTGTTGATATCAGGAAAGCGCCCTTGAACTGGGATGATTGGAGTTACCACACTTCGATCAGCCCTCGTTCAGAAAGGCACTTCCGGTGCAAGTGTCCCATAGGTTCGCTGCGTCGTCGGGCGGTGTTCGACGACGAGCATCTCGTGTCGGGTGCCGGGGATGCCACTACCGGTTGCACAAGCCCCAGGGCAGCGTTCTTCTGTAGGATGCGGCATCGTCCGAATCAGCACCTACAACCTCCGTGTTACAGATGCCGAGCGTCATGTTACCGACGGGGCGCGCATATCGCCCCGTGGCGCCAGCGCAACAATGACCGCACCCCGACCCGCAACCCTCGCGCGACCCCATCGTCGCTGACCGTCGGGCGATACGCCAGGTCATGGAGCTACCCTGGACAGGTGGGCGCCCCCGATACTCCCCTCACCGGACGAGCCGAAGCTCGGGCAGTGGACCGACGGGACGCGATTCTTGCCGCGGCTAGTGCCGCCATCGAAGAACACGGCCCAGGCGCGTTGACAGCTCAGATCGCCGAACGTGCACGAGTGGCCCGGCCCAATGTTTACCGCCATTTCGCCAGCAAAGACGACCTTGACCAAGCGCTTTCGCGGCGCGCCTACCGGGAGTTGCGGGCGGCCGTCACTAGTCGGCTCGACCACTCCGGCTCGCCGATCGACCTGGTACGCGCACCGATTGCGGCCCAAGTCACCTGGGCAGAAGAGCATCCCAACATGTATCGCTTTCTGGTCAGCCGCGGTCATCAACGCACCACCCACGGTCGCGTCGCCGACCGCAGCGATTTTGCGGCCGACCTCGCCGCCGCCGGCGCCCGCTACTTCCCTGGTTTCGCGGACGACCCTGGTTCCGCAGAGGGCACGCTGGTCGCCATCATCGGTCTGGTCGACGCCTCGGTGTTGCGATGGCTGGACCGGCGTGGCGAGAACCGCGACCGCCTCATCGACCGACTCACGACTCAGTGCTGGCTGATCATTGAGCACCACCTGCACGAGAGTGGCATCCACGTCAACCCAACGCAGGTCTTACCGCGACCCGGCAAGGCCCACCCTTCGACCGAGTGACGCGAGTAGAGACAAGTCCGCGGCGGCCATCTGCGCCACCTCGACCGCCTGGCCAGCTGACACCGGCATGCTTGGCGTTGCCAATGCGAATCCTCCCAGTATCGACGTTCTCAGCAGCGGCGGTCGGCATCATCCAGCCTCTTGACGCAGAATCGCTACGTTGGCCTCAAACGTGTGCTCACCGATTCCCGCGTGGACGCGCGCTAAAAGCCGGGTGGCCGCGAGATTGTTGGCTTGGGCTCGCGAATAAACGCTGAGATAGCCGCCCCCATCGGCCCTAATGCGTCTGCGGCGGCATACAGCATGGCCGCCGTGTCTGCCGAACCGGCACTGGAAATCTTGACCGCCGCGTCGTTATCGGCCGCCGTAAACGCAGCCATGCCGGCGGGAACAGCTTTGAATTCCATCGGAGCCTCGCCTCCCGTTGATGAGGTACACGGTGTATCGCACTAATGCGAAACACAGCGTATCGGGCGCACCACGCCCTTGGCTAGCACCAATTTCGCGCAAGAATTGGCGGACTACACGGCATGTAGCAAGCGACAGCTGACTCCAAATATGTTGACAACACAGCACGATCGGTCGTACGCTAGGTCGCAATACCGCACGAACGATCGTTCTTAACCGTCGATCAAGCGATTCCTTCGTTACTCGCCCGTCGGGCCAGGCGGGCTTACCACCAAGGAACGGTGCTATGAGCACTCAGCAAGTCGGCGTCGAGCCAGGGGTCCGCAGGGTGGAAAACGTGATGCCAGTCGATATTTCCAGTTCGTCTCGCGCTGAAATCAGCGCGGGCAAAGCGCCCAAACGCCGCACATATCCAGTCAGCGATGGCACCATCGTCGAGATCGTCGAGGACGGTCCGAGCATCGCCGGACGGGCGGCCGCGCTTGCCGCGCTGGTGACAATCCGGCCCACGCTGGCACTCGGCAGCCATGTTCTTCACCTGCCGTGGCCGTGGGGCCTGGTCGACTTCGGGTCGCGAATCCGACGGCCCACTCCAGGTAGCGTTCGCGCCACCATCGGCCTGCCGAACTGCACCGGGCAACTTGTCCGGGCCGCCGGCGTACTGCCCGCCGACGGCACCCGCAGCGTCATCGTCTACCTGCACGGCGGGGCGTTCCTGACGTGCGGCGCGAACTCGCACGGCCCGTTGGTGACCACACTGTCCGCCCACGCCAACGCCCCGGTGCTGGTAGTCAACTACCGCATGATCCCCAAACACTCGCTGGGCATGGCACTCGACGACTGCTACGACGCCTACCAGTGGCTGCGCCGCCAGGGCTACCAACCAGACCAGATCGTGCTGGCCGGCGACTCCGCCGGCGGCTACCTGGTGCTGTCGCTGGCCCAACGACTGCTGCGCGACGGTGAGCAGCCCGCCGCGATGGTCACCATCTCGCCACTGTTCGAGATCGACAATGAGACCCGGGCCAACCACCCGAACATCCACACCGACGCGATGTTTCCCCCGCGCGCCTTCCACGCGCTGACAGAGCTGATCGGCAAGGCTGCCGAACGCCACGTCCTCAACGGCACGCCCGAACAGATCTACGAGCCACTCGACCACATCGAGCCCGGCCTTCCCCGCACCCTGATCCACGTGTCGGGATCCGAAGCCCTAGTCAGCGACGCCCGCAAGGCCGCCCACCGGCTGGCGGCCGCCGGAGTGCTCGTCGAGCTGCGGGTCTGGCCCGGCCAAATGCACGCATTCCAGCTTGCCTCAGTGGTCCCCGAGGCCTCCCGCTCGCTGCGCCAGATCGGCGACTACATCCGGGAAGCCGCCTGGAAGGACACCCGACATCGGTCATCGATCTGGAAATTCGTCAACAGGTCGCGTACGTCGTACTTCCGATTTTTGAGGTGAACTAATGTCCATGAACCACCCAGACAGCTCGATCGCCTACGTGGAACTCTATGTCGCCGACGCCGTCCCGGCGCTGGAGAACTTCACCCGCGATTTCGCATTCACCGCCCGCGCACTCGCCGAACACCCCGACCGATACAGCGTACTGCTGACCAACGGATCCGCGCGCCTGATCGTGACCGAACCGCGCGGCGATGGTCCGGTCGCCCAATGGCTCGCCCTGCACGGCGACGGCGTCCGCGACATAGCGCTGTACCAGCCCGAAATGCACCGAGAGCACACGGCATCCAGCAGCACCGGCCCGGCCCAACTCACCCAGCTGCAAACCCCGACCACCGACCTACCACCCGGCTTCAACTGGCAGACCCTTGTCAGCCGCGATCGTGACTGATCCCATGCCCGCGCTCGAACTGTCTGCTCCGGCGCCGCCTACCCCGGAATCTATTGGTCTGCAAGTTATTCGGGCGTCCAATGCCGCGGGCCGATGCAATTCGTTTCCACTCGCACAGGATTAGGAGACGGGTATGGCCGCATCTCCCAGCAGAACCATACGGGCAGAACCCATCCGCGTTCGTCCCGCTGAGGATGGCTGCGCCGTCATCACGGTGCCTGGGTGCTGCTCGACGACGGCAACCCACACCGAATTGCAGTGTCGCCAGAAGTGCGGGACGAGGGACCGCCCGACAGAGATCCTGCGTGTGCCATCCGAATATGGGAAAGGGCACTCGAATTGGTTCGCTCGCCGAAGTGGTCGGAGGGAAACGAATGGCAGCATGGTGTGACCGCTGTGGCAATTTCTACGATAGCTCCGCCTGGCCGCAGAAAGCCTTGTGCGCCCGGTGCGACCTCGCCCCTCATTTCGTATTCGTACCTCCTTCGGAGGTTCCCCGAGCGCGTCGAGAGAATGGCTTGAACGGTTCGTGACCAATGTCTTTCGGGCGTCGCCGGAGAACTGGTTGCAGGTCATCTTTGACAGATCGCGGTATACAACGCGAGAAGGATAGTGGACATGTCGATCCGGATACTCTGTGACACAACCCTGGTGTCGCTACCATGTGTTGATGGTGATCCCGACTGGTGGTTCGCCGAGAATCCCAACGTCCGCGAACGGGCCAAGGCGCTGTGCGCGGGATGCCCAATCCGGCGCGAGTGCTTGGCCGCCGCGCTGGATCGGCGGGAACCGTGCGGGGTTTGGGGCGGAGAGATCGTCGAGCGCGGAGCCGTCGTGGTCGGCAAACGCCCGCGTGGGCGGCCGCGCAAGAACGTCCAGGACAAACCCGGCGGCGCGCACGCGTGCACCTCTGGGATCCAGAATCAACGCGCGACATTCGCCCAATGCACCCCTTCAAAGGACAACTGCAGCGATGGTCGAACAGCGCGTGTGCGCAACATCCCGTAAGTGGCCGCCACTATGAACACTCGAGCAGGTACCGTGGGGCGCTCGCGAGACCCAGTATCAAGCGCTGTCCGGGGCTAACCGATACATGCCGCGTCCTTGGCGGGCCTGCCGCAGCCGGTACGCCTCGAGCTGCTGCACGCGCTGCAACGCCGCGATGAGACTCCATGCCCCAGACCCACCGGAGAACGCGCCGATTGGTGGCGCTACCAACCATTCCAACCACAAACACCACCGCAAGCAACTAGGTCGGTGAGGACGGGGTCAACTCCGGCCGTTCCTGACCCTCTTTTTGATGGGTTGCCGGCCGGGTGGGGTCATGCCCGATCTCGACGGTGCGGTCAGCTATCGCGTCGGGCACCCGTCATCGAGGCCCTGTGGTGTCGACGTCGGCGAGCAGCCCGGCGAGGCTGAGTTGGTTGGCAGCAGTGTCGACGTCGGCGTCAGGGTGGTTGGCGAATATCGCGGCCAGAGTATCTTGCGTGGCGGTGCGGCTGGTCGCCGCGGTCAGCAGGGCAGCGCACGGGTCCTCGGTGCCGGCGCCCGTTTGGCCGACCATCGCTCGGATCGTCTCGTCGCGAGTCCCGATAGACGGCACGGAGGCGTCGAGTTCGCCCGAGGTGTCGGTGGCCCCCCGATACCAGTGGCCGTCGGCCCACCAGAAGCAGAATGTCAGCAGGCCGTTGCGGATACGCGAATTGAGGACAGCGTCATTGACCCAGAACGGCGCTCCGGTGTAGAGGTCGGGCAGCTGTTCACCACCGTTGTATGCGGCATCGAGCAACTCGGAGTTCCATTTCCCGCCGGAGAGCACCGCGCGGTCACCGGGCAACAAGACGAGGGTCGACCCGCTGCGGTGGTCGCTCTCGTGCCAGCCGTACCCGGGGTAGATGCGTGGCCCCCACCCGGATCCGACACCGACGTAGGCCGCGGACAGTACTGCCCAGCGTGCCCACAAATCGCTTGCCGGAGGTAGGTTTTCGATGGCAGTGGCAGCACGACCGGCGGCGGTATCGGCTGCAACCGCGCTCGCGGCCTGGCTGGGGTCACGGCCGAGCGCAGCGGGCCCGGCAACGTATCCGGCGAGCCACACAGGGACGCGAGTGCGTGGGTAGGCTTCCAGGTCGTTGCGGTAGTGCTCGGCGGCGACCAGCTGATCATCGGGGAACGGTTCGTCCCCATAGTCATACTCGACCGTCGTCTCGCCGCTGTTGGCGACGGTCACCAACAGCCGCCACCACGGCCCGTCCGACATCCGGGCCGCGACTTCGCGTTGGCCGCGAACCAGATCGGCAATCGACTGCGGCACCGGCACCAGGCCCGTCCGGTCGTCCGAAGAGAACCGCAGCTGGGCTATCTGCGAGGAGACGGTAAAGGCGAACTCCACCGACAACTCTTCCCACCCGGCCGGACCCAGCTGGGCCAGCTGCTGCACGATCGGGGCGATCAGTCGCGCGGCTTCCTGCGCGGTCGCCTCGTCGCCGGCCAGGTCAAGGGCGCCCTCCTCGAGTGGGGTGTCGACAAGGGTGAAACTGCTGATGGCCGAGGGGCCATGAGACTCGGCCTGACGGAACCCTCGCTCGAATTCGGCCATGAACTCTCCGTCTTCGGAGTCATCGTTGATCCGCTGGACAGCGACTTCCTGGGCGGCGAACTGCGCCTCGGCCTGCCGCGGCGGTATTGACGAGCTGACCTCCTCGATGCGTCCGGAGTCACCGACCAGGAACACCGACCGCCCCACCGGCATGTCCAGGAACGCCATCGGATCGCTCTCGTCGACATCCACTGGCGCGTACACACTCCAACCCGCCTCGAAGCGATCGGCTGCGAGCCCGTCGGTGGGATAGTCCAGCCCTCGCCACAGAATGAACTCCGTGACCAACGAAATCGCTTGTGTCGCTTCCATCCTCATATCCTTCCGTTACATCAGTGAGTTGCGTTGCGAGCTATTGGCAGCCCGCGTCGCAGCGGATGCGCGTGACCCAGTGGTCGCCGTAGGCATGGTCACGGCAGCGGCCGCCGTCCGGAGGCCATATCCCGGTAGGTTTCGCGGGCCACCTCAAGACGATCCAGGCAGAAGCGCCCGGGGTCGGCGTCGCGCACCTGCTGGCCGCGTTCGGACCAGAACGCCTCACCCGGGACCTCATCTGCACCGTCGGGAATGAACTTCATGATCTCGTCCATCGACTTGCTGGCGACGTTGAGCTGCCGCCGCGCCTCGTCGGCGTCGTCCGCCGGGAGATTGCCCGCCATCATGTCGGCCACCCAGAGCCAATCACCGGCGTCGAGCAGCTTCGAAGGCTCGCCGCCTCCGAATGTTGGCCACCCATCGGGCATCACGACCCTGGGCGACAGGGCGAAGACGAACTCCCGCTCGCGGCCACAGTCCGAACACGCCCCGCGGTAGGCTCGGGCGAGGTCGGCATCCGAACTGACCAGCGCACTGTCCCAGTCGGTCTCTATCGAACCACATTCGCAAGGGTGCAGGTCCATGTAGAGATGCGCCTCGTCCCGAGTACGCACGATCAGTAACGGCATCACTCCTCCTCAACTCATCTCGTCACCGCGGTGAGCAAATTCCGCGAGCCAGCGTTCAGCGCCCACTCGAAGGGGCGGCGGGGCCGCAGTCCACACCGGCAACCATGTGAACGCCTCAAGCTGCTCCCGTTTCCTCTCGGCCAGTTCCCACAACACATTGAGAAAAAGGAAGAGCTGATCCAGCGTGGTGACCAGGACCGGACCATTGCGGACGTCCCACGTCCGGGTCCGAAGCCAGTCCTCGTTGAACGCTTCACCCGTCATCACTCATCATCCCCTCGTTTGGTTTCCAGTAGCCGGGCTCGTCCTTTGTTCGCGAGAACCACGAATTCCCACTCGTGGAGGCAGCCCATACCGGTTCGGGGCATCGAAAGAATGACCCGTCTAGGCACCTCGATGCCGATGACCACACTGTAAGGAAACCTGTCAGTGAATTCCTTGGGCACCCGTGGGTGAGCAGACCAGGAAGAGAGCGGCCGGAGCAACGGGAGATCGATCACGTCCGAATGGCCGAACATTGCCCACGGCGGAGTTTCGAGCGACGTCCTCCACCCCATCCCGCGCGTCAGCAGAAGGGTGTCGATGTCCCATCGCCTCAGGTAGTCCTGAGTCAGCTCGTACTGCGTCCGCAGAAAGCGGCGGACGCTCGGTCCGCAACCCCGGATCAGCGAGTCGGTCAGGTCGCGTTGCCAGTTCGCCGATCGCCATGCATGGATCTCGGTCGGACCAAACTCCTCCGCCGCCATCTCCTGGAAAGCGTGAGAGAATGGCGTCGCGTTCGAGGACATCGCCCACTGCCCGACGAGAACGGAGATCGCGCGCTCCCGAATGAGCTTGTCCGCATCATCGCGGCCTAAAAGGTGAACCTCAGCGTCCCTCGCCTTGCTGCGGAAGATACCGCACTTGATGAAGACAAACCCCTTGGAAGGATGATCCTCTTCCAAGAGTCTGAACAAGAATTGTTTATCGCCCGCCACAAGTGCCTTCGCGGCGTCGAGCACCGGCCTATCCGCGTAGCCCGCCAGGTCTGCGAGGTCATAGGTCGATAGGTCGATGGCCGCACTCAGTCCTTGGATGACCTCGGTTTTCGCCTGCAGGGCTGCTAGCTCGTTCACCGGCGAACCCTGGGGGCCGAGTTCCAGCCCACCCGCGGACAACATCGCCTCCGCCCGCCCCATGGACCGCTCCCACCTGTCACCAAAGGAACTCCGAGAACGGAGTCCGGCACTGGAAACGAACGATGGCGGCTCGGTCGCCACGACCTGCCAAGGCGGAGTGGGGACAGGTTGGCCGAAATCCCGGAGGACCCGCCGCACGCCCTCGAGCTGTTCAGTGTAGAAAGCGCGCTGTTCGATGTCGGCCGCGTTGTACCTGAACGACAGGTAGGCGTGTTCGTCCGTCCGGGCACGCAGACAGGGCCGGACGACTCCCTGCCGGTGGTCAGCCGCGACCTCGTGCAGAGTGTGACTCACCTCGTGCAGTACCAGCCAGACACGCTGCGTCCGCGCGACTTCCGGGTTCGGATCCGACGCCGACCGCCGATCCAGCGTCACCCGATCCGCTTCGCCACGCCCTAGCGTGGTAACCCCGAGCAACCGACGACCCTCCGAATCGGTGCCCAGTTCATCGACATCGAACTCCAGGTACCGCTCCTGCCCGTCGGGCAACCGCACCACCAGGCCCGTCTCGCCGACCCGGCGAACCACTCGCACCGGGGCGTCGTCACCCATCGCGGCCATCTCGTGGGTAAAGTCCGCCACCGCCTGGGCCACGTCAAGCGAACTCGGCGTTTCCGCCAGCGTGAACGCCGTGCCCGGCACCTCGGGCCCGGTGATGTCGGGTCTTTCCTCATCCACGACGCCCATCGGTTCTCCGTAAAGCGGTAGCCCTTCGACGTCGACGTCGGCGGTGTCGCCATCACGCGGGAAGCGCCGACCGTCGGGTTGGGGGCCCTTGACGTGGCCGAGGTGGTCGGCGGCGGCCGACTCGTCCGGACTGCCGTCCAGCGGATCTACGGCAGTGCCATCGCCATTCAGGTTGCCTAGTGCGAAGCGCCCAACCGCACGCTCACCCCAAAGTGGCGGCCAGGACGGACCGATTTCTACCAGTGCCTCACGGGCGGCACGGAATGCCGCATGGTCGGTGTAGAACGCGTGGCGAGCAGCAAAGCCCTTGCCGACCCAGATGATGACGGCCGCCGACGCCGTCTCCTGTTGGTCCAACTGCAATTGCTCGAGCGCGGGGCTGATCAGACTCTCCCCCAACTGGTCGATCCCCTCGCTGGCGATATGCCACGACACCCTTTCCGCCCGGTACGGGTCGTCGCCGATCGCGATGAGGGCCCGTCCGTTACCGCTAAGTGCCGTGGGGCCGCGAAACTCCGTAGGGTCCAACGCAAGCAACCGCGCGGGTAGCAGGCCAGCTCGCTCGACGGCCTCATCGATTTCACGGAGGCAGGCCTCAACCTGGTCCACATTGTCCACAAACTGGCGTTGCCCTCTTTTCAGGCGCCGACCGATGGACCGCAGCTCATCGGCGCGGGCGTGTTTGTGCTCTAGCCACGTGCGAATTGCCTTGTTGCTGAACTCCTCTGGGATACCCCAGGCGTTGCCGATCTCGAACGGATGGGCGTCGATCAGCGCAGCTATCGACGTGCGCACCTGCTCGGCGCCGGCGACGGATAGCCGGGCCATCCACGCGACATTCGCGCGCGCCCGCGCCTCAGCCCGCTCCGCGTTCGCCAGGTCATGGACCACGTCGTCGATCAACTCCGCCGTCGGCATCACCGCCACCCGCTGGTCAAGCGCCGCCGACACCCGGTCGACGTCGGACGGCCCTCCGCTGTTGTGCGGGGGCTCGCCACCGATCGGTCCGGCCGGCGGCTCACCCTGCTGGTCGAGAGCGTCCGCCTGCTGCACCCCCAGCTGCAGCGGAACCTCAACGTCACCGCCGTCACCGGTGTACAACTCAGCGTCATGGTCCACCAACGCACCCTCAACAGACAGGCCCGCATGCCTCGCTGCGGAATTCGGTTCCAGGGGCGGCGCCACGGCCGCGACATCCTGCGCACGATACTCCTGTTGTCGCTGCGCGAAGTCCGGAGCCAGGGCCTGGACGAGGCCAATCGCGTCGGCGGCAGCCAGGTCCAATTGGAGGGGAACGTCGCGCAGCGAATCCACCGGATCACCGCTGGCATCAAGGTAGCCGACGGCGGTGCGGACGACCGAGGTTTGGCCCCAGTGCGGCGGCCAGCCCGAACGGTGCCCGGTATGCGGGTCGACGTGGTAGATCTCGCCCCCGTCATTGACGGCCAGATGCGCGTACCCGCCCGACTGCCCTCCGCTCCACCGCGAGGCCAGTACAGCTGACGAGCCAGAAGGCATGTCGCGCAGTGTCTCCGCCACCTCGGCATAAGTAGCGAAGCGCGCACCAGAACCGACGGTCTCGAACAATGCCCAGGCCGGCGTCCCGGCGCGGGAGGGTGCGACCGCGAGGCGGATGTCGCGTCCGTACCTCGCCGACAACTCACTGGCAACCAGTCGCGCACAATTCTTCCCGGCATGCCCGTAGCGGTCTCCACCCAGCCCGATCCAGCGCTGCAACCACGCTTTGAATCCACTGCGTGACAACGGCTCGCCTTGCAGATACTTGACGGCGTACACCGTCGCGCCGTCCAGCAACCGACATCCGAGATGCGGTTCGTCCGGGCCTGCGAGGTCAGCAAGATCGCCGAGTTCCGGAAGCCGCGGGTGTTCGGGATCCAAACGCTGAACAATGTGATCAAGGACAGCATGAGCGTTGTCGCTGATCCTCGGCGCCAGTCGTTCAGCCCCATTCTTGATGCTGTTCAAGGATTTTTGCAGTCGGACCGGGTCTCGATCCCAGGTGAAACCAGCACGGGCGCATGCGTACGCGCCCTTACCGTGGGTCCACGTCTCGATGCGATCAACACCGGAGTTCATATAGTAGCGCTCCAGCTCCGCCGCGAACGCCTTCGAGAAGCCCCTGCCGCGAAACTGCGTGTCGTCGATGTTCAGTCCGGTGTGGAAGGCGACCAGGTCGCCGCGGGTGTCACGTCCGAAACGTCGCTGTAACTTGCCGACCTGCTCACCGCCCCACAGGATCTCGCCCGCGAGAAAGACTTCCCCGTCGACTCCAGAACTCTCCAACCGCACACAGTATGGCCCGTACCTGCCGGAAAGATCCTCCGCGAGTTGGCGGAGTCCGGCCGAATCCACAACGTTGTCGACCACCTCACCCAAGGACTCGGCGTAGCGGGTGTCCACCCAGCGGGTGGTGGGGTCCTGAGCGCGATACTTCTGCTGTCTCCGCGCGAAGTCGGCGTCATCGCGATGACCCTGAACGTGGCCGACCGCACCGGCCGCGGCGAGCGCGCGGCGAGTGTCGACGTGAGTGTCGAGGCGGTCAACGGGATCACCATTGGCATCGAGGTACCCGACGGCGGTACGGTGAACCGCGTCTTGGCCCCAATGCGGCGGCCAGCCCGAGCGTTGCCCAGTATGGGCATCCATCAAGTGAATTTCGCCGTCGACATTGACCGCGAGGTAGGCATGTCCACCTTGACGTCCGGCGCCCCAGCTCGACGCCAGCAACGCCGACGAGCCGGGGAGCATCTGCCGCAACGTTTCGGCCACCTCGGCATAGGTCGCGAATCGGCTGCCCGACCCCACGGCCTCGAACAGTGCCCGGGCGGGCACCCCGGTACGTGCGGGTGCGGCCACCAGGTGAATTTCGCGTCCGTACATCGCTGACAGCTCGCGGGCGACCAGATGTGCGCAGTTGTTATTCACGAACCACCGTGGAGTCCAACGATGGCGAACGTGACGGTCCGCTGGGTACTGGGCGTCGGAGTCCTCGTGACGGAGCATGTGGCGCTCGGCAGGTTCGACGGTGCGCACCCGGGATCCGAAGAGGCGTCCGGGTCGTATATGGAGTGTGCGGTGCGCCTCGAGGTGTGGCCGACCCCCGGCCCCGATGCGGCCTAAGTTGGCCAACGACTCCGTACGGACCGCCGGGTCCGGCGTTACCAACCATCGGCGAGGGTCGTCTGTCTGCAAGAAGTCGAAGTAGGCGTTGTGAGTGGCGGTGGTGTCTTTGCGGTCCATCGACGCCGGGAACTCAGCGGTGACGCGTTGAGCACCAAAGGACTCCATCGCCGGGTCGAGGCCAAGGCCGCGTCCGATGATCCGTCCGGATGAGCGGGGTTCCCGGCCGCCCAACGCGGTGACAGGGTCCCGCGACGAGGATACGACATACACATTGTCGACGCCCATCCCGAAATCACGCGCGTGCTGCTGCGGTCCCGCCCCGGGCGAGCCCGCCAAAGTTACCGTGTCGACGAGGCCGCCAAATCGTCTGTCGCGGCCGGCGTAGCTCGTGACCACCGAGCCGTAGGAGTGCCCGAAGATGTGGTGACCGGTGAAACGGCTGCCATCACCGGCCCACGTGTCGCGGGCGGCGTTGAACGCGTGAAGGTCGCTGTAAAGGATCTCGCCCCCGTCGCGCGCCAGCTTGTGTCCGACTCCACGCCAGGTGTGCCCGTCGTTAGGCGCGTCGTAGCCGATCCAGGCGATCGAGGCGGCCGACAGTATCGGATCTTCATACTGGGTGGACTGCAACGTATTGAGTGCGCAATGCATGGCGTAATCGAGCTTGTCGATCGTTGTTCCCAAGCCAGGGATGTACCAGGACACCGACTCTGCCTTATATGGGTCTTCGCCGAAGCTGACCACGGCGCGTCCGTCTCGATTGAACTCCAACGGGTCGAACGCCAGCAGCCGCGGTCCACCGACGCCGGCACGTTCGGCGGCCAGCGCCGCGGCATCCAGCGACGTGTCGAGCTTGTTCATCCGAATCAGCATCTTGAGTTCACCGTCGCTCGGCCGCACACCCTCGTCGATCTTCGCCTGTATCCGATCAGCGGTGTTCCGATAGCGCTGCACCATAATGCGATTCGCGGTGTCGCGGTCGGCCGCGAAGACGCCTTCGGCATTGCCGATCTGGCGTGGATAGGTCTTGATCAACGCTTGCCGCTGCACATCGGTCAACATGGCCCACCACAGCGCATTCTCCCGCGCCCGCGCAGCGGCCAAGTTCGCAGAACCCAACGGGTTAACCAGATCGTCAGCCGATACCCCCCGCCGCGCCAACGCTTCATCGCCCATCGCGCGATCGTCCTGGGCGTCAGTATCCGACCGAGCCGCGACATCGGCGGTCTGGGGGTCGGGACTCGTGTCGATCTCAGTGACTGCTGATAACTCAGCGGCGACACGCTGCGCTTCGTCCGCGTTGTCCGAACGCCATCGTGGATTCAGGCGGATCCGGTTGTGGAGGTCCCTCGGGTGGTGGACGCCGGTGCCGGCGTCGAGGCGCAGCGGTCGGTCGGCGGCGGGTTCGATGGTGCGCAAGCGCGGTCCGCGCCGAGGATTCTCGTCGACGGTGCGGTGCGCCTCGAGGTGCAGCCGATCGGGCTGCCCGGCCGCGATCCGGCCGCAGTTGGCCAACGACTCAGTGCGGACCAAACCATCAGCGGTCACAGGATCGTAGTAGCTAACGTGGGTTGCGAAGGTGCCGACGGTGTTCATCCCGTCAGGGAACTCGCTGGTGATCCGTTGAGCACCAAAGTTTTTCATCGCCGGGTCGAGGCCAAGGCCGCGTCCGATGATCCGTCCGGATGAGCGGGGTTCCCGGCCGCCCAACGCGGTGACAGGGTCCCGCGACGAGGATGCGACATACACATTGTCGACGCCGATCCCGAAATCACGCGCGTGCTGCTGCGGTCCCGCCCCGGGCGAGCCCGCCAAAGTTACCGTGTCGACGAGGCCGCCAAATCGTCTGTCGCGGCCGGCGTAGCTCGTGACCGCCGAGCCGTAGGAGTGCCCGAAGATGTGGTTACCGGTGAAACGGCTGCCATCACCGGCCCACGTGTCGCGGGCGGCGTTGAACGCGCGAAGGTCGCTGTAAAGGATCTCGCCCCCGTCGCGCGCCAGCTTGCGTCCGACAACACGCCAACTGGCCGAGTCGTTAGGCGCGTCATAGCCGATCCAGGCGATCGACGCCGCCGATAACCCTGGTTTCTCCCGCAGTGTGGACTGCAGATGATTGAGCGCATTGCGCATATTGCCATTCAGCTGGTCAATCGTGGTCGTAAATCCCGGGACGTGCCAGGACACCGACTCCGCCTTATATGGGTCTTCGCCGAAGCTGACCACCGCGCGTCCATCGAGGCCAAACTCCATGGGATCAAATGCCAACAGCAGCGGACGACCGACGCCGGCCTGCTCGGCGGCCACCGCCGCGGCATCCAGCGACGTGTCGAGCTTGTTCACCCGAATCAGGAACTTGAGTTCACCGTCGCTCGGCCGCACACCCTCGTCGATCTTCGCCTGTATCCGATCAGCGGTGTTCCGATGGCGCTTCAGCATAATGCGATTCGCGGTGTCGCGGTCAGCCGCGAAGACGCCTTCGGCATTGCCGATCTGTTTTGGATAGGCCGCGGTCACCACCTGCCGCTGAGCACCAGACAAACCGGCCCACCAGGCGGCGTTATCGCGCGCCCGAACCTCAGCCAACTCCGCCGAACCCAACGGGTTGACCAGGTCGTCAGCCGATACTTCTCTCTGCTCCAGCGCGCCCTTGACTATTTCGTTTACATCGCTGACGCCCTCGACGGCGGACGGCTCCGGGCCAGTGGTACCCACTTCCACAGCAGCAGCCGCTGCCCCTAGGTTCTGGGATCCCAGGGTCCGTTCTCCTGCACCGTCAGTGACGGACCTACCAGATAGCGAGTTGTCGGTGTCATCGGTTTTCGTCGACTGGGTCTCGACAGAAGGGCTCGGCGTTGGCTCGGGTGTCCGTTGATCTGACGGAAAAGATTGTTCTACAACGCTATTCGCGTCTTGGGTGGTCTGATGAACGGACTCACTGTGCGGAGTTGATGCCGCCGGCGGCCAATCACCGGCCGCCAGGCACGCGGTTGGGACCCCGGACATGGCGATGTCAATCCCCAGCGCTGTGTCGTACGCGGTGAGCACCGCGTCGATCGCCCTGAAGTGCGTGTCCGGCAAGTCCGGACGTGCCGCGGCCTCGCGCGCCGCGGCGATCAACTGGCGGGTGTACATGCGCTCCGGGCGATCCACCAGACCAGCGAGCAACTCGACCAACGGGCCGGCGATCCGTACCTCTTGGGCGCTGGGAGCGTCGGCGTTCTCGATCACACGTGGCGTGAGTCCGAGATCGGTGGGCGACTCCACCGCCGGCCCGGCGGGCACCCCATCCTCGGACCGCTGCCACCCGGTGTCGGGGATATGCATTGTCACGCCGGTGTCGGTCATCTGGACCGTGCCGGTTCGGCGCAAGGCCGTTCCATCGTCGTCGACCAGCCAAACATCCACTTCGGTGTTCTCGCGAGCCACCGCAAGGAGTTCGGGATGACTTTGCACCAGGGTGCGGAACCGGTCACTCACGGTTTCCGGTGATTGACTGAGATCGGCGACCATCACCAGATGAGGGATTCCGACCGACGAGAGCGCTCCCAGCTGGTTCGGCCCGTACGCGACGAAGGTACTCAGTTCGTCGGCAAGCCGCCGGCGCCACGATAGCCGGTCGACGGGATTGTCGACCACTGTGTCGATCGACGCGAGACGTTGCTCGATGAGCGCATGCCGTCCGATGCGCTGCGCCGCATCTGGATGCGAATCTGCCTGGGTTCGGAGCATATTCTCGATATCCGCGGCTTCGGACCGGGCGGCCGCCGCCGTAACCCCATGCACTGCTTGCAGGCGCGCCAACCTGTGCAGCAACCCGCCACCCGCGGGACCTGACCGATCCGTCGGAACAGTACTCGCCGACGCCTCCGCCGCGGCCAGTTCGGCACGTGTCTCCTGCTCGAGTTGATACTGATCGCGCAGATCCGACAACTCGGATTCCAACGCGTCCCGCCGCGCCCTGCGGGCGTCGTGCTGAGCCCGGTTTGTGGCCCGCTGGCCATCGACGTCCCCGGCTCCCGGACGTTGCACATGCGGGCCAACCCGATCCAGTTCATCGAGTCCAGACTCGACCCTTCGGATCTCGTTGTCGACATCGGAAATCCGAGCGTCAGCGACGGCCACCAGCGCCGGCAGCTCCGTCGGCAACGGCGCCGTCGCCGGATCACCCATATCTGGTGGGTCCAAAGATAACCGAACCGCCCGTTGCTCCCAATCAGTGCGTGCCTGAGCGCGGCTCTCCCGCAGAGTGTCGTGCAGCCGCGAGGCCGCTTCGAGGCTGCGACGTTCCTCGGGCGAAAACGCCGTCGGGGCCGCATCAGCTGCAGCGGCGCGGCGACGCAACCCATCTAGGGTTGCGGAGTTCTCTGCGATGCGCGCGTCGAAGCGGTCGACCTGGGCCGCGGCCTCGAACAGCGCCACGACACCGACCGCCGCGCTTTTTGCGTATATACCGGGAGGCACAAGCAGGCACTGCGCGGCGAGCGCGTCCGCGACCTTCCACAGAGTCCCGCTCGGTACAGCCGACGCCGCTACCGGCTCCAGAACCTCGTTGGTCCGAACCCACTCGCCGTCTGCGCCGCGCTGCTCGGTGACTGGATTGCCTGCACTGTCGACCCGTAACCGCCGATACTCCACCGACAGCCGGTCCGACTCGGACCCCCCTGGGGCAGTGTTCAATTCGACCGCCTGGCGAACCCAGTCATCCATGACCGAATCGGTGACACCGGCAGGAGTGATGACGACTATCCGGTCGGGAAGGATCACACTCCAGTCACCAAACGGCACGCCACCGAGCCGCTGTCGCTCGATGTGCGCCCCGGCGTGCGCAGGATCATCGCGTTCGGCGCCGATCGTTGCCCGGCGGTCACTCACCGGCTTCTCCGAAATGCGCTCACCACCAGGAGAATCCTGGAGCGCCCAATCCGCTTCGAGACCGTGCTCCGCAATCCGGTCATACAACTCACCGATATCGAAGGAGTCGTCGACTGTTAAGGACACCAACTCCTGGTCGAGATTTTCGACACCACCATCCCGCAGTTGTACGAGCCCAGTGACGATTCGGTCCTCGACGGAATCATCCTCCACGTCGTCGGGCTTCAGGAACCGCTGCTCTGGTGTCGGATCCGGGGCACCGTCGAGTTCGGCTCCCATCGGGTGGCGCGGGCCGCGACCAGCCGCCGGCTGCCCGCCATTCAGCGGCCGGCGGGCCTCGCCGCCCGGGAACACAATGGCATCGACCTGCACGCGACCGGAGAAATCCCAGTCACCGTCACGATATTTCTTGAAATGCTTGGCCAGTTCGATCGGCCTACCAGCCCGCAACTCCTCGTGGTCGGCAGGCGCTTCGTGTTTGATCTGAGTCGGATCGAGCCAGAGCTGTAGACCAAAGAGGTGAGTCACCACGATGAGGTGGGCAACCGGATCGTCGGGGCTCAGCGCCTGATCGACTCGGTCGATCGACACGATGGCACAATCGCCGTCGTTGAGGCCCCCCATGATCTGCGCGACGGAGTCGTACGTCCCGGGGGGCTCCCAATCCCCATCGGCCCCCATAGCGACCTCACGCCCCCACAGCGGTCGATCGCCGATCGAGGCATCTCGGCCCGCACCGACAACTACCCGGACACCCAACTGCGCACAATCCAGCGGGTGGCCGTTCAACTCGGCGGTTCGCAGTGGATCAAGCACCGGCAACAGGACCTGACCCACGTCGAGCGGACGGTCGGCCACCGCCGCCACGTCACCGGCGATGTCGCTGTAGCGGTGCCATTGCACCTGCCACGCCGATGGCGGCTGCTGCAGATCGGGCCGACGATCATTGTAGAACTCGCGGGTGCTTTCCCGATCGCGCAGATGGTTGTCGACCTGATCCCGTACCGCCTTCAGGCGCTGACCGTAGTACAGCATCGATGCAACAGAGCCGGTATTCTCATTTGTGGCCCGCTGGGCATGCAAACCAGCCAGGTACCGGCCGGCAGACCCCGACCTCCAAGGGAATCCGTCCACAACATCGGCGACCACGCTGTCGGCGACGTCGGGTTCGCCTAACGACAATCCGATCACGCCGGTCTGCGGATCGAAGAGCACCAGATACACCGGCACCCGGTGATCGAACACCGCGGCGCTGTCCTTGAGCACCTCCACCTGAACCACCGCGTCCGACAACGCCGCCATCTCGGCCAGATCAGTCTCAGACAACGGTTCCACGAGGGCCGTGAGGTACAGCGCACGCAGCCGGTGCACCAGTCGCCACCGGTTGGCCGCATCCTGCCAGCGTGCTGGAACTCCCTCGCGCCCAACAACTCCCCCGATACCGGGGAAATCCTCGGACTGGGCCGCCCACGCCTGACGCTGCTCCTGTTCCAGACGCTGCCACGCCGCCAGCGACGCACCGAAGGAGTCGAACCCCGCCCCATCCAGGGCCCCGAAGTAGTTGAGGTATTCCGCACGGGCACCCGCCGCTAGATCACCGCTTCGCTCGGCATTCGGCACATCAGGAACCAGCCGCCGCGCCCGCTCCACCAAATCGTCGAGCTGCCCCACCACCGGGGCCTGTCCGAGGTCCGAGGGCGGCTCGTCCGGCGGGATGGTTCCGATGAACACGAGTTCCCGGGAGAGCGGGGCGAGCATCAGGTCATAGTCGGCTCGGTGCACCGGGTCGATCTCGCGCAGGGAGAGCAGGAGGTGGAACTGCGCCAGGCCGCCCCAGGCTTTCCGATCGCGACCACCGACCACCCTGCCGATGAGACGGTTTGCCTCTGCCAGTGCGCGGTTCCCGGTCTCCGCATTCCCCGGCGATTCGATCGCGCGGGTGACGGCGGCCACGACCTCGGGAACGAAGAACGGACTGTCCGCGCCGGCGCCCACCGCCACCCGATACGGATTCGCCTCGGTTCCATCCGCGACAGCCAGGGTCGAATCGCCCGGTACCGCCACCCGGAAATAAACCGAACCGTGGAACCCTGTACGCACTTCCAGTGTCGATCCCGACCAATGAAACTCGATGTCGTGCCACTCGAGATGGGCGCCTCGCAGATCAGCCATCGACGGCGGTGGCGCCGTCGCGCAGTCCGGCGCAATCTCCCGCAGCCGCGGGAGATGTCGCTCCCGGCTCGCCGGGTCCTCCAGGATGGCGGCCCGCAGGGCGCAATACTCTGCGATCACCGCCCAGCGGCCACCACCGGGCGCCACACCGTACCGGGCCTCGATCGCGTTCACGAACTCCACGTGGCCGCGCCCGGCAGGACCCTCCAGCGCCGCGACGATCGCCCGCGCCGCCTGCGTGACCTCGGCACCGGCCCGGACCCGGTGCGGGTCCTCCCTCGTCCCCGACCCCGGCGCCTCCACCTCACCCAACTCGACGAACACCCGACTGCCGTCGGTCTCCAGGGCCAACACCGCATCAGAGACCCATACGATGGTGACGTTCCGCGGCGACCAGCCAAAGTGCCCCGGGGTCAGGCTCCGCCACGCCCGCTCACCGTCGGCGTTGTCCGGCGGGTCGACCGACGGCTCAGTGTCCGCACCGGGCTCATCATGATCGGACTGTCCGGCCACGGCCTGTGTGATCCGATCGCGATTCGCCGGCGTATCCAGGCGGGAATCCCTAAGGGTGCCAACGGCCCTGCCCGGCGCCTCCACCCACGGAACCATGTCGTCGTGTCCGGCATCGAGCAGGATCCGATTGACCGAGGTCAAACCGCCGACCTCGGCAGCATGAAAGACCGGCAGCGGATCACCGAGCACCACCACAGTCACCTCCGCACCACCAAGCGCTTTCTGCCGGGCCGACAGATGTTCGGCCATCAACTGGCCAGCGGCGTCTAACCCCGGACCGGTTCGCCGGACTGCCCCATACCGAAGCGCCACCGCCACCGCTCCCTCGAACCCTGCAGACAAATGCCGGTGCAGCCCCGGCAAATCCAGCACCGCCGACTCCACCGACTCCGCCGTGGCGTACCCGGGAATCTCGATCTGCAGCAGATGGGCCGCACCGTCGATATCACCGACAGCAACCTCGAACCCCCCAGTGTCCGACTTCCAGTCGAGCACATGGACCGCCGCCGCGCCCTCAACCGCAACACCCAATCGTGACACCAACACACCGAGTGCGCGAACCCGCGCCGAGTTCCGTTCATTGTCTCCGGAATCCGGATACGACACCGCGGACTGCAGTGCGCACCGCGCTGCGTCATCGCGCACGGCGGCGGGAAAACCCTCCGACATCAGCACCGGAAGATGCCGCAACCCGGCCCGTACCTCCGCACCGTCACCCTCGTGAAGCTGTCCGATGGCCGTGAGCCAGTTCGGATCTCCGGCCCCCTCGAGCCAGTTCCGCACGACCGTAACGTTGTGGCGAGTCCGTCTCACCCTATGGGATCCGTTGTCAATCCGGCTCGTGTCGAGCAGTTTGCCGTGCAGCTCAGCGGTGTAACCGATGGCGGCCATCACCTCGCGATCGGTCGGCACCGCGAAATCCGGCCAACCCGGACCGAAGAACACCTCGCCGTCATTGTGGGGTGGCTGCGTGTCGGCCGCCCCCATGCGGGTGATGGGGTAGTCCTCACCCGCCCTCGGTTCGCTGTCCAGCGCGCGCGGGGCGCCGGGATCGAACTCGGTCTCCGCCACCAGAGAACCTCCCTCGGCACGGACCAACACCACCGCCCCCAACGGCCCACGAGCGGGGACGTCACCGAAAAGCCGGTCGGCCAACCGATACTCGTAGACATTCTCACCAACACAGACAGCACCGGGGGGTATCTGAGCCTCATCAAGGTTCCACTCGTGCACCCACACCTGCCCGCCCCGCGCGAACAGCGACCGGACATGCCCATCCAACCGAGCAGCCGCGGGCGGGGGTAGCCGACCATCGACTGCCGGGTAGGAATCCCCCTGCGCAAACACGTGCACCACACCACCTGTAGCCAACACATGAGCAGCCGCCGCAGGGTATGACCGCAACCGTCCCTCACCACGACGCCACTGCGCCCGCAGCGCATACGGCGCCGTCGTCGTGTGATGCCCCTCCAGATGACCGAAAATCTTCGGCCCCAGAGCATTCCAGTCCACACCGGAATATCCCATCGCCTCACTGAACCGCAAGGCCTCCGGAAAACAACCCACCTCGGAACGCTGAGAGACCACGTCCCCGAGTGTCGCCGGTATCCGACTCACCATCTGTCCAGACGTCGGCGTACTGGAGTCCTCCGGAGCCGCGGCCGGACGGGCGACTTCCGCACCGCCGGTAGGCGTATCCACCACCACCGCATCGGCTTCCAGCATGTCCAGCACCGGCCCTTGCCTGTGGTCTCCAGAGCCCTCGAGCTCGAACATCATCCGCTCAGCCGCGTCCACGATGTCGTCGACGTCGGCATCTGCCGCGATACCTGAATACCCGACGCGCAGATGGACCCCGGGCTGTTGCGGGTTGGATCGGTTCGCGATGTCCGACAGGCCCTCCTGCCGGCCGTAGGCATCGACGCTGCTGTTGATCGCGGTGATTGCGGTGTCCATGGCGGCCGCGTCGATCCTGCCCACCACGACGGCGTCGATTCTGTCTCCGCCGGTCCGCATCGGAACGACCACCGCCCCAGTCGCTTCGAGCGCGGCGCGGAAAATCTCCGTAATGGCACGGTAGTGTGCGTTGGCGACCTCGACCCGGTTCTGCGCGTGCTGGTTAATGCCGGTGAGATTGATCAGCTGGCCCGACACCCACATGGCCGATGCGCCCGTTTCGCCGGTGCCGGCTGTCCACTCCCGGGCCCGATCTATCTGGCGGGACTTGAATTCGAAAGCGCGGCCGTCGTAGAACCCGGACACCGCGTCCCTGCCAGGGGGCTCGTTCAAGGCCTCGTACAAGGCGATGCGCGCCTCCGGTGCCGCATCACCGATTCGAGCCGCCGCCTGCATGAAGGACGCGTGTTTCACCTCCTCCGGCAACAAGTAGCGGGTGCGGTCGCCTAACGAGTGTCCGGATTGTCCATTGCCGCCCACGCGGCGCGCAGCTTCGCCTCCGCGATCTGCTCTGAGCGGTCCAGTTCCCGTTCCATCTCCTCGATCCGTCGCCGCCGCTGCTCCGGAGTCAACCCCGTCAGCCCCAGTCGCTCGTCCCGGTTCTCCTGCGACATCGGTGCTCCTGTTCTTACTGCGGTTGACGCCGAGGTCGGCTCTGTTGAAGATCTTCCGGACATCCTGATGGGGCAGGATCTTCGCATAGCCGAGATGGAGTCCGACACCGTTGTATTCCGGTTGCCCCGGATGTTTGGGATGGGCGATGTCGGCCAGGTTGTGCTCTCGAGCATATTCCTCGACCCGACTGCGGATAATCGCGACAGTCGAGTCGATGGTTTCCTGGTCGATGCCGACGACAACCGCGCCCAGTTCGTCTCCGCCGACGCGCATCGGCACCACTACGGCACCCGATTCTGTGAGTGCGGCCCGGAAAATCGCCGCCAGCGCGGAGAAGTGGACGTTGGCCTCGGACCGATCGGCACACCATTCATTGAGGCCCCGAAGGTTGGCAATGTCGACCGAGACGAAGAACGCGATTACCCGTGCGTCGAGGACGTGCCGCTGCGCGCGGACCACTTCGCCGGTCTTGAACCCGGAGACCCGACCCTCATAGAAACCAGTGACCTCATCGATCAACACCGGCCGATAGACCGCCTCGGCAATCGCCTCGGGCGACAACGCCGCCGGACCCAACTCCCCGATCCGATCCCAGAAAACGGCAAGCTCTACCTCGTCCGGAGACGGATAACTCAGTTCCGGCGCGTCGGACACATCCGGCGCGGGTGGCCGTCCACCGTCATACCCCTTCACCCTGGGGTGGTCGAGAGCATCGTCTGACTCGGAATCCGCCTCCGGTGATTCCGAGTCGGTGTGGGTCTGTTGTTCGCCGGCAGCCGGCTCCCCGGTGGTGTCGGAACCGCCCGATCGCCGCTGACCCTCGCCCACACTGGCATCGACACCAGTTAGGTCGGCGCGCAGCAGCGGGACGGCGGCGGAGATGATCTCGGCGGCCCGCGACCCCGACAGGCCCAACTGTTGGGCCGCACCCGCAGCGATCCCCCGTGCAGGGTCGGGCTCCCGATCGAGAGGGACGCCGTCAACCAGATGCAGGAAGACCAGCCTGGTGGCGATCTCGGGGTCCTCCAGACCGGCCACAGCGGTGCGGATGAGGTCTTCGAAGTCGGGGGCTGCGAAGGCCGCCGAGGCCGCCGGATCGGCGATTTGCCGTGACCTCTCCTCACCGGATCCGGCCCGGACGGGTTGATCCAGCGAGACGCTGCGCAGGCCCAGGATCCGCCACGCCTCGGCCACATCGGCCACAGTCAGCCCCAGCACCGCGGCGACCTCGGCGGGCGTCGGGCCGGGCGCGGCCGGCTCGACACGGCGCAGGTAACTGCCGACCGCGACCACAACATACCGGGTACGCCGGTCCAGATCGGGATAGCGGCGCTCGAAATAGGCCGTGAGCATCGCGCCGCGGCAGGAGGCGTACGCGTGGGCGATAAACGGCGAGGTCGGCACGTGATGCCCGATCGCGACCAGCAACACCTCGCGGCACACTTGCAGCAGATCCTCGTATTCGCCGCCCGCACTGCCCGCCCAGCGGCGCGCGGCGTGTTCAGCGATCCCGTCAAAGCCTCGCCACCGACCTTCCGCCGCGGGATCGCCCGTATCTTCCGCCTTGGGATCACCCCAATAGATCCGGTTGCGCAGCTCGGTCTCCTGATCGCTGTCCACCGTGGTGTCGACCAGCTTCCAAAAAATAATCTTCTCTTCGAGAGGGGCGCCGCTCGGAAAACGGCCGCAAACAAACCAGAGAACCGCCTCGATCCGCACCGGCCCATACACGCCCAACGCATCAAGGATCTTCCGCAACGTGCGCAGCCTCGTCCGCCGGCGGCCGTGCTCGATGCCGCTGACAGTGCTTATACTGACCCCCGCGAGGTCGGCGAGCCGCTCCTGTGTCATGCGGTCGGCGTTGTGGCGCATCGCCGCCAGCCACTGCCCCAACCCGACAGCATCACCCCGGTATGACCCCGGAGCGGTGTCGACGGGCGGGGCGGACGGAAAGAAGTGGACAAGAACCTGCTCGAGCCGCTCGCCGGACACCCCCAACGCCACACACAGGCGCTCGGCCATATCCCGGCTCGCCCTTCTGCGGCCGTTCACGATCTTGCTGACAGTGGCTTCACTGACACCCACGAGGAGGGCGAGATGCCGCTGGGTCATGCCGGCCTCTTTGAGCCGCGCCTTCAGCCACTTCGCGAAGCCGGCAGCAGCACCCGGGTCGGACCCCGGTGCGGTGTCGGCAGTGCGGCCAAAGTTGGGCGCCCCGGCCCGTGCCGGCGCCGTTTGCCCCGCCGGCGGCGCGCCCTGCTGACCGAGAGCGTCCGGCGCCTGCTGCACCCCCAGCTGCAGCGGAACCTCGGCCTCTCCGCCGTCGACGGTGTACAACTGGGCGTCGTCGTCCGCCAACGCAGCATCAACAGGCGGGCCCGATTGCCTCGCTTCGGATTTCGGTTCCAGGGACGGCGCCACCTCGTCCCGTACACCGAGATCGAGGTGTTCATCGGCGCGTTCGCGGATGCTGAACTGGATTTCACGACCCCCCCGCGTCGCGTCGACGCGCAACCGGGCATCCAACGACGAATCCAACCGGCTGGCAAATACATTCGCCGCAGGCAGCTCGGTAGCGCCGTCCAGGACGGTGATCACCAGCTCGCGATCACCGGGCGCGCCGGTTTCCTGCACGACCAGCTCCACCGCCCCAACAGTGTTATCGAGCGCATAGGTCAACAACGACACCACTACGTCCACGAACTCCTCACGCTGGCCCTGCGGCCAGTCCGACAGGCGCTCGGTCAACCACTCCACCGCGTCACCGGCTGCAGACCAGTCCTGCCGCGCGTCGACGCCGGCCCCGTCCTCACCGCGGACACGCCATCGCCACCGCCGCCTCGACCCCTCTTCGGGGCGCTCGGCGGTGCGGATGGGCTTGTCGGGCATCAGCTCGTCCCGACGCTCGGTGGGGTCCACCGGCATCGGGTACAGCCGAGGATCGCCGGGTTCGCGATGGCCGTAGTACGCGGCCCACGCCTTCTCGACGTCGCCGTACCCCTGCACCTGCAGCCACTTTTCGTACACCAGCGGCAGCGCCGTGCGATCCTTCCCCGCAGGCGCAGCCGAAACACCCCCGTCTTCACCAGCCGCGCGCAGCCATTCACGCGCTCTGGGATCGAACACGACGAGGTGCCCGCCGACCTCGACGAACACCACAGCATGGTCATCGGGCCCGCCGGTGTCCAGGATCAACGCCGCCGCCACGCGCCGCGCCCCGTCACTGTCGGCGCCCAGCCGGCGGCCAACATCCTCCCGCAACAGCGCAACCGCCGCCTCCGCAACCGATCTCACATCACCGCCAGCCTGCGGCTCCAGGACCGCCCCGGCACCGTCACGCAACGTGCGCCAATCGGTCGAACCCGCCGCCGACAACCGACGCCCGTCACCGACCCCGAGCCCGAGCCCGCCGAGCACCGCCATCCCCTGCGTCAGACAGTCACCCCCAGCGAGACGGGCCCGGCCGCCGACCCAGGTGCCATGGGTGGCCCACGCCAGCATCTCCTCGTCGCCCGACGAATTGCCGTAAGCCCAACTCTCGACGTCGGGGCGCACGCCGCGTTCTGCGAGCCAGGAAGCCAGGCGCGTGACTTTGTGGGCCCCTCGAGTCGGCTTGCCGCCGACGATCTCACCGGTGAGGTTGCCCGCCGCATCGACCTCCAGCTCACCACCGAGCACGGCATCCACGCCGAGCTCCTCGGCGAGCCGCCGCAGGTTGGCGGCAGGTCCCTCCGAGACGATGACGACCGCGTGGCCTTGGCTCTTGTGCCACCGTATTGCCTTCAGCAGCTCGGGCCTGAGCAGGTCGGGCAGGGTCTCGGCGTAGGACTGCGTTACCTCGGAAAACTTTTCCGCCGACATGCCCTTGAAAAGGCGTGCGATCAGCTCGAACCCGAAAGCACCACGCACACGACTTTGCAAAGCGACCCGCACCGCCACCGCGATCACCCGCGCCCACCCAAAAGTTCGCACCAGAAACTCCGGCGGGGTGTTGCGGTCAGCCAGCGTGCCGTCGAAATCGAACGCAGCGACACCGGTAAACTTCGGCCCAGCATGGGTTCCCGCTTGCGGGGGCTCGCCGCCGATTGGTCCCGCCGGACGGGCGACTTCAGCACCGTCGGTAGGCGTATCCACCACCACCGCATCCTCGACAACGCGCACCTGCCCTTGTTGCGACCGCACATCGGATTCGGCAGACACCCATATGAAGTCAACCGAAACCGCATCGGCTTCCAGCATGTCCAGCACCCGGCGATCCGTGCTGGCCTCGAGCACCTTCGTAATCCGAGCGGCCAATTCCGCCTCGGACTCACCGTCCACGCCGAGCACGACGAACCGGGGTTCTGCGTTCGCGATCACCCCGACATATGCCGAAATCCCTTCGAACCCCTCCTCGGCCAGCTGCCATCGATACTCGGCCAACCGCGGCTCGACCGGACTCCAATCACGATGTCCTCCGTGGTCCCCCTCCGCGGCCGGATCTTTGGGCAAGGGCAGCGGTGCGCGATATCCCGTACCGCGCACACCTGGCCGGGCCGCATATCCCTGCGCACCCTTTACATCGATGGCGGCATCGGCGAGCACCCTCGCGGGTTCAGCGGCGGTATCGCCGAAAACATGCACGGCGAGAAGAGCTTCGGGCACAGCCTCCGCGTTGTTGAGCTCTCCGATCGACGGCACCTTGTCGGGCAAGTCCGAGTCAGACCCCTCCCACGATTCGGAATGGAAACTGTAGGGTCCGAGTTGACGTGCCCAGGCATAGAATCCGACGTGCCCGAATACGGGGTGAATGTCCGCCATCGCCGCGTAATGTTCCAGCAGGACACGGTCGGCGTTGATTCTCGCCCTGAAAACTCCGGCGTGATCAAGCGCGTGAAACATCTCATGCAACGCAATTGCGTGCACCGGCCGGTTCAAGTACTCCGGTCCGTACGCTCCTGCTTCGACACCTTCGCGAATCTCATCATGCAGGGCCGGCAGGCCAGTCACAGTCATCCAATGGCGACGGAAAGCGATCCGGCCGGTCTTGAACTGACCGGTATCTCCTGTGACATAGGACCTTTCGGCGAAATTGCCGTCACGAAGAGCATCGGAGATCTCGACTGCGCTGAGATCGATGTCACCGTAAATCGTCAGCGCATCGTGAACCGCTCTGGCGAATTCCCGTACCGCTTCCTCATCCAAATCCGGGTCATTGAAACCCTTGACGCGAACGTCGTGGGTTTCCTCTAGCCACTCGGCGATCTCCGGCTTGGAACCTGTATTCAGCATCGCAACGCCGGCCGACCGCTGCGCCGAAAGCGAACCATCGGACGCTGCCCGGATGATTCCCGGCCGCGGCGCCGCAACCGCGGCTTGGGCTTCCGCATGCAACAGCCCGGACAGCAGTCGCGCGGGCTCTGGCGCCTGGCCGCCCAAACGTCCGACAGCCTCGAAAGCGAGTTGCACAGCACGTGCCCCGTCGACGCGGCCACGATCGTCGGCCGCGTCGGAACCAATCTGCCGGACCCACCTGGCGAAACTGTCCGCCGACCTACCCGCCACCCCGGCGTACCATTCGGCATGCCGCTGCCGAAGCACCGATTCGGCACGCAAACTGGCCGCGTGGTACCCCGACGCATCCACCGCGGCACCGAACTTCTGCACGGTCGCCCGGTAGACCGCCTCGGCGGCATCAGGATCGACACCAATCCGACCACTCATACTTATCGATTCGGCGTAACCGCGACCACCACGACCACCGTCAGGTTCGGTCTTCACCTCGACGGGCGCGACCTGGTCACCGACAACCCGAACTGAAACCACCTGGACATCCGGGTATCTGGTGAGCATGTCATCCACCGCCTGGGCGAATGCACGGATCGTCGTCGCCTCCACACCGGGCAAGCCGAACCCGATGACGCCGACCCCGTGCCGTGAGTTCAGGTAGTCCTTGATCTCCCGGATCGTGCCGTTCTCGACCACACCACGGTCGGGCACCGCGCCGTCCCAAGCCCTGTCGGCATCGCGGCCGGACTCACCTCCGCCACCCGGAGGTTCGCCAACTGGCCGACTCCAGCGAGCGTCCACCGGTCCTTCGGTCGGTGATTCCTCCGAATCGGTCCCGTCAACTCCGCCGAATCGCTCGAAAAGGTCCCGCAAGTTTAGTTGCTCGGCCGGGCTCAATTCCTTCCATTCGGCGGCCAGTTCGGGGTCGGCGAAGTCGATCGATCCCGGACCGGACCAGCCGTACTGAGTGTTCACCTCGGCGACGGCCGCGTCGAGCCGATCCTGTCCGCCGGCCCGTTCCAGCAAGTGACTGAAGGTGGCGACGATGTGCTCCGGCGCGGTGCGGTACGTACTGCCCGGGCCTTGGTAGAAGCCGTATCGCTCGATCAGGTGCGCGTTGAGTTGCGACAGCGGCAATCCCGCCCCGGTCGCCGTGTTGACAACGGTGTAGTCGGCGGAACCGCGGGCGTCGTCGCCCAGTGGCGAGTACTGAAGTCCGTTGTAATAGGTGGCCGTCACGGAATAGATGCCGCCATCCGCGGCCACATAACGTTGCACACCCCACACATCGGAAAGCTCGCTAATGACCTTGAGGCACTCAGCGAGTTCGGCGTGGCTGAGACCGAGCGCCCCGATCAGGTCGTTGTCGCGGGCCATGGTCTGGCGCAGATCGTCATCGGCTCCGAGGAAACCCGCCTGGGAACCCTCGTATCCGAGCGAACGAAAGCCGGGCCGCATCCGGCGCTCGAGGTTCGCTATCGATAATCCGTTGATGGTGGCGAGCCCGAGGATCACGGCGGTGTCGTTGGCCCCGCCGACGACAAACCCGGTGTCCTCCACGCGCGCTGGGACCGGCATTACTCCCACATCCGCCGCACTGGTCGGGCGGATAGTTTGTCCCCGAATCGGCTTTCCTGAACTGCTCGGAAGGGTGGCCTCCAGCCAATCGTTGCGCAACCGCAGAGCCGGTCCTGCAAGGTTGCCCGCGGTCTCCGATTCCACGGCGACGACGTGCGCGTTCTCCAGCAGCGTGTCGATGACCGGACCGCCCATCGACACGTAGACCTCGGCGGCGCCGTCCGGCCCCGCGACGGCGGTAAGTTCGGAGTCGCCGCACCGCAGGCGGCTGACACTCGGAGCGATGGCCTCAAACCCCGCCTCGCTGAGTTGTCGCTCCAAAGGCTTAGTGGCCGAGCGGTCGAGGTTGGCCAGCACCTCGTCGTCCGGCTGCAGCGAGTCACCGTGCTCATCGCCTTGGAAGTACAATGTGCGATCGCTCGGGATGTCCGATCGGCTGTCGTGAACCCGGGTGCGGACGATGATTCGGCCATCACCGGCATCTGCCACGATCATGGCCATCAGCCGGTCCTCGGGTCGGCCGAACGTCCTGCTGTCGGTGCGGTGCAGCCGCAGACCGTCGCTGTGCCGTTCGATGAGGAAACCTCCACCACGGAATAGCCCGTTGCCGAGGTCCTCCACGTCAGGAATCGCGGCAAGGTTCTCAACGGAACCCTCCGGCGCGGATTCGTCCGGACGGATCTCCCCGAAAAGGTAGTCGGTTTTCGTGTCGGCGAAAGCGACACGAATGCCGACTATTCTCACCTCACCGAGCCCGTCGAGCAGCGGCCCGGTGTCGGCCGTGTCCCACGCCGCAGTGACATGCGCCACAAACGTGCGGTCGTTCTTGGGGCCCGCGTAGCCTTGCTCGTCGATCCACGCGGCGACATCGTCGTGCATCTGCGCGATCCGCGCGCCCTGGTCGTTGCCGACCAGATAGCCGACACACGCGCGGCCCTTGCCCGGGACGAGCGCTGCTGCCCCGTACGCCTGTGCCCGGATCGGTTCACCACGCCCGGCGAGATCGGCAGCGAACTCATGCACACTGCGTCGCCGATCTTCGTCCCACTTGGACGCGGGGCCGAGGAACGCGACCGTGAGGTGCAATTCGCCACCGGGGATGGCCTGATCGCCGTCGACGGCGAGACGGGCGGCATCCTCGGGGTGGAGGATGAGGGCAACCATCGCCATCCGGCGAGCATTAGCAAGATTACTTGTCGGCCGACGCCGGGGCGGTAGGTCCGCAAGACCGCCATTCGGGTTCACCCCTAGCGAGAGGGCTAAGAAATGCCGCGCGACTTCTCCGGACGGCGGCACGGCCGGAGACGCGGACGAGGGGCCGGGCGGCCGAGGAAGATGCGGCAGTTCGGGTAGATCGGCTGGTGTGACGTCGGTGACGCGACCTGCCGCGTCGACCACGACACCGACCACCGCGCGGTCGTGCTCCCACACAACAACCGACACACCGGCGGGCCGACCATTACCGAGTGAGTCGTTATCACCTGGCTGGACCGTCCACGTCAGGTCGCGGTTGGGGTATTCGGCCTGCCATGCGGCGGCGGCCGGGTCCCCGACGCCGTCGCCGCCGTGCAGGATCCGCTCGGCCACCTCGACAGCGGCGGTCCGCAACCGCTCCACCGCAGTCGCGTCCACGAATTCGCTGCCGTCTTGGGAATTTTCAGTTCGGGTCTGTTGCTCGTCCGCAACCGGCCTATCGGTGGTGTCGACGCCGGATGCGGCCCTTGCCTCCCGCGGCGTGGCCTGCGCAGCCGCGGCATCAGAGTCGCCGCGGCCAGCTTGCGGGGTGGTTGTCGATAGCCTGAGTTCGCCTTCCGGGGGCGCGGGGTCCTCAGGCGCGGGAGGGACGGTAAGCGGGACTCGGCGGTGTCCGCGGGTCAGAAGATCCTGTTCGGCCAAGCGTTGCACGGTCAGTGCGGTCTGGTCGCGCAGCACCTTTTCGGCCTCGGCCACCGCACGCTCGGCTTCCTCACGGTTGGCCGGGGTCCTAGCAGTGTCACGCGCTGTGACGGCGTCGGTGAATTTGACGACCTGCCTGACGACTCCGTCATTGGCAGTACGCGTCCGGAAGTTCTCCGGTGACAAGAATTCCTCGTAGCTGCCCGGGGTACCGCCTTCCTTTCGGTCAGTGCCGTGGCCCCCACGCGCGCCCCGGCCCCTTCCCTGCCAGACGGCTCGGTCGCCGTACTCGGACCCGCCGTCGATCTTGACCGCCGTGCCGCCAAGATCGATGGACTCCGGGCTCGGGCTGGGGTCGATGCCACGAGTGTCGCCCTTGTGGCCGAAATGCAGGCTGCCCGGGTCGCCCCACTGCGCGGTTTCCTGTTGGGCCAGCCGTTCGGCGTCGGCGCCGTTGCCCTGCTCATCCCACCACCGGGCATCGCGCACCGTGTATTCCAGTTTCAACTCGACACCTTCGGCGATCTCGAGCCCGCGCTCGGCGGCCAGCGCGCGCGCGCGTTCATTCGTGATCTGGTCGACCCAATCGACCACACCTTTCTCGTGGTCGTGCTTGTCGCGCCAGCCGGTCAGCTTGACCCGCTCACCCCCGTCGACGACCCGGATGTCGTCTCCGCGGATGTTTCGGTTGTCGTAGGACAACGCCCACTGCGGACGACCCGTTTGCGTCACACCGACAACCTGATTGTTTTCGACCTTCAGGTCGATGTGCGCATCGTCGACGATGCGGTCGGCCATCCCTTGGAGTTTGGCTTGCTCGCTTTCGTAGATGTGCGCCGGATGTTCCGCCTGCAGCTTCGAGGTGTAGTAGGGCTTGACCTCCGTTACCAGCAGGCCGTGCCGGTCGTAGAATTCATCGCCGGCCAGCTTGGCGGTGCCCGACCATCCCGACGTGTCCGACAGCAGACTGCTGCCGATAAGTTGGTCCACCGACACATACAGCGAGTTTTCGGGTAGATCGGCCTTGACCGGCACACCGGCCAACAGATCCAGAAACTTGCCGACCCCCTGTAAACGAGTCGACGTCAACTTCTCTCGATCCGTCTGCAGCTTGTCGTTGGTGTCCGACGCGATCAGCCCGACTTGCGCCGGACCCTCGGGATCCTCAACAAGGGTCTCCATATAGTCGCTGTTGCGGCGTCGACCCCATTTCGCCAACGCCGCATCGGTATACAACTTGGCGTTGGGGTCGTCAGAGGTCACCGGGTCTCCGGGCACGCGGTTGAGCAACTCGATGGCCTCGTCGGTCAACTTCGCGTCCCACATCCCTGTGGTGTTCTCGGGTTTGCCGAAATGGGCGGCGTTCAACCCGAGCCTTTCGGCGGCGTTCACCCGATCCAGGACCTGTTGAAGTAGCGCCACCTCCTCTGTGGGTGCGAGTTCGTTACCGCCGGGCGACAACACCGCTTGCTCGCCGTCGAACAGCGTGTCGATCTCATCGACGACGTGGCGGCCCGGCGGGAACGGATCGAACCGCTCGTCGAGCTCATATTTGCCTGCTGCGGCCTCGAGAAGCGTCTTGACCTCATCGATCGGCGGCATCTCGTTGAGCCGCTGACGTAACGCCGTGAACTCCTGCGGCGATGCGCCCGCTGCTTGGATGTGGTCTAGCGTCGAATGCACCGTGCGCAGGATGCGGAACTCGTAATCCTGTGCGGTGCCGGCGAACACCTGGCTGCGGCCCTCGACCGACGCGGCCAACTCCCCTTCGTCGACCATGCGGCTCGTATCGATTGGCAACTCACCGACTTCCGACCGGGTGAGTTTGTTCACCGCGTCGACCATCTCGGAGACCAGGACATCATTGCTGGTCCAGAAATGAACCCTGCCGTGCTCGAGCGCCTCGAAGACGATCTTCATGCTCGACACCAGGGTCTTGCCCTCACCGGTCTTCACATCCGCCACACCGAGCATCCACGCCTTCCACTGCGTCTCCCGCGGATCCATTCCCGTGGTGCGGCGGACCCATTCGGGCAGGGCGGTGATCCGGTCGATGGTGGTGCCGTGGACGAGCCTGTCACGCAGCTGTTCGTCGGTCAGCCGCACCGCCACCGAATCCTCCGGCGGCCGCCACACCACCTCGTCATAGGCCGACGCCATTTCCTCGGCGGCGGCCACCGCCGCCTCGCGCTTGCTGCGCGCGCTCTCTAACGCCGAGCGATCGGCCAGCCCCGCGTCGTAGGCCGCTCTGTCGGCGGCGCCCGCCGTGTGCAATACGTCAAGACGCTGCTTGACCACCAGCTGGCCGACCGATTCGAACCGATGGCGGGCCGCGGCGTAAGCCTCGGTGGCCGCGTTCAGCCGAGCCTCCTGTTGCTGAATCTTGACGGCCGATTCCCGGGCCATCGGCGCCGCCATCAGGTCGTCGGCCCGGTTGGTTACCTCGGACTCGAACCTGGCCATCCCCCGACCGAGCCACCCACCGGCAGCCAGCCGCCTCAAGGCTCGACGCAGCACCGATTGTTCAGGCCCGCATGCCATCAACGCATCACGCTGGGCCTGCGCCACCTCCAGCTCGGCGCTGTGATCACCGGGTGCCGCCCGCAACAACGCCTCACGCCTGATCATCTCCTGACGCAACCGTGCCCTGGCGTCGGCGATATCAGCCTGCAGCTGCTTCAGACGTTCCTGGCGCGGCTCAGACCCGCTCAACTCCTCGTCGTAGCCCCGCGTGCTCTCGCGCAACCTGTCCAACTCCGCAGCGACACGATCCTGCGCCTCCGCGATGCGGGCATCCCACGCCCCTTGCATCGCCGCCTGGAAGTCGTCGACCGCATTCTCGTGGTCCTGCTGCGCCTGCTCCCACGTCTTGCGCGCCTGCGTGACACCGTCACGCAACTCGCGCATTCGCTCACCGGTCTCGGCCCACACCCGTGCGGCCTCGCCATCGGCCCCAGCGATCGCATCCTGAGCCTCGGCCTGCAACGCGGCGTACCGCTCGTCGACCGCGTCCCGCAACGCCGCATCGTGGTCCACAGCAGCGTTCTCGAGCGCCGCCCTGTCCTCGTCCACCCGCGCTTCCGCACGCGTAACGTCGTCCTCCAACGCCGCGGTCCGCTCTTCGATTGCGTCAGCCAGTTCCTCATCACGCCTGGCTGCCGCGGACTCGAACGCGGCCTGACTGATGTCCTCAGCAGTGCTGTCTTCGCCGGGCGGCGGGCTGGCGGCAGGGTCTGTTGGGTCGGCGACGGAGGCTGGGTCGGCCGCGGCATGCTCGATGGTGATTTCTTCCGGGCGTGGGTGAGCGGGCGCGGCAGTGGTTTCAGAGACACCAGCCGCAGGTGTTCCGGCCAGGTGGGAGGTCGAGGGGGCCGCGGTCGGGGAAGCCGAAACATGTTCCGTTGCCTCCTGCCTCGGTGTCTTCGTGGGGGGTGCCGACGGCGGGGTGCGGGTAGGTGTAGACGCCGTGGTTGACGGCGGAGACGACGTCGAGGCTGATGCGACTGGCGTCGGGGACGGGGTCCCGCCACTTGTCGACGCCGCGGAAGCCGCCGCCGGTGGGCCGGCCACCGCCACATCGGGCGGCATGGTGGCGGGGCGGTTATCGGCGAGCGGCACGTCGGTATCGGCCGCAGTGTCGCCGATGGCCGTGGGTCCGTCCCCGGTTACCGTCTCGAGGGTGTCCGCGACCGGAGTACCCGCAAATGGAGGATGCGTGGTGTCGGCGGCTTTGGGCTGCTGGTCAACGGTTGGGGTCGCCGTATCCGATGATGAATCATTTTGTGCGGCACCGTTGCCAACGTCACTGGTGCCGGCCGCATCAACGTCGATGTGATGGGTCTGGATCCCGAGCCGGTCCGCGGTCGGCGTCGTTGCGCCGACCGATGCGATGCCCGGCCGCGCCTTGCCCGAGACGTAATCCTGCGGCGTGAAAGGCTGCGTTGGCGGACCGGTGGGCGGCGAGCCCGCCAACCCCGGGCCCTCGCCGGCGAGTCGACCGGGAAGCGGAAGGTTCAAGGCGGTGGTGGTCCCGTCCGGCAAGCCCGCGCCGCGCAGACCGCCGAGACTCGACAGGAGGCTGGGACCCAGGATCGACGCCACGGTGAGCTCGCCACCAACGGCTACCGCGCCCACCACGCCGCCCACCACACCCGCGGTGAAGAAGACTGAGGTCCCCTTAACCGCAGCTTGCAGCGCAGACCCAGCGGGACCCAAGACGCCCGAGACCACGGGCGCGACGACTCCCCCGGCAAAGCCACCCGCCAGCGAACCCACCACGGTCTGGCCCATGATTTCGCCGTCGAAGCCGTCCCGGTGCCCCTTAACGATCTGAATTCCCTGGACGATCAGCTCTTGAGCCAACCCGTAGAGCAACTCTTGGAATGCTTCGACAAGGCCTTCGACAACAAGGCGGCTCACCATGGTCCGGGGCAGTATTGCTTCAAGCACCTGGCTGATCCGCAGCAGGGCCTTCGCCACCACTTCGCGGAAGAACATGGTGGCCCCCGCCCGGATCGCCGGTATCCTCGCCAACGACGCTCCGTAAGTCGGCCCGGCATTGGCCAGCGCCCAGGTGATCTCGACTGCCGCGAGCGCCAGGCCAATCAGTATCGACAGCTTGGTGTACTCGATCGTGGTACCCAAAGCGCGGGCCGAATCACCCAGCGCCGCGAGCGCCTCGGCGAGGTTCTCCACCGAGTAGTCACCGTCGAAAAGCTTGGCGAACGCCTCCTCGGCAGCCTGCGCGGTCTCGCCGTGCAATACCGAAAGAGTCTCTGCGCGAACTCGATTCAGATCCGGTACCAGATCGGCCACCTCAGTGGCCGCAGCGTGCAGGTACTCACCCATGCGGAACATCGCCGATTCGCTGCCCTGCGGCCACATGTCCCCGGCCAGAAACGCCACCCACTGCAGTTCCGGAGGAATCTGAATGTCAGCCATGGGCGAAGGACGGCGTGGCGCTGCACCAACCGGTGGCGGGCGTTAAGCCTGGTCTTGTTGCTCGAACGAATCCGCGGCCAGTGTCAGGGCGCCCGAGTAATGGTCCAGCAGACCTGTTTTGGCCTCCACCGAGCCATCGACCCACTCGAGCTGCGCCAGAAAGCCCCCGTCACCGTTGGCGAACTGATCACCGATCTTGTCATCACCCCACGCCGCACCCTCGGCGCTGAGGTTGCCCCGCAACCGCGACAGCACATCCTTCATCAGGGCGCTGACGTCGTCGAGATGTCGGGCCGTCGCGCGCAGCTCCGACGGTGTCACACCGAGTTCATCAGGCATGAGTTCATCTCCTCACCGTGGGAAAAATAGTTTCATCCCCGCCATCGCCATCAGGGGCGCGCTGCGGCCCAGCCGCAGCAAAGGGATCGAGCCACGATGGTGTGAGGTCGCGCAGATCGGGGGCGCCTTCCACAATCTCCGACAGCCCTGGGAGAGACTGACGACGCTCATTGATCGGGGCCATCATCTCGGCGACCCGCCCCGTCACTTCCCGGGCGGCCGCCTGCGCGGCCTCGGTGAGGTGATCGGCGAGTTTCTCGAATTCATAGTCATCGAGGTAGGACTCGTCGATCACGGTCTTGACGACATGGCCGGCAGCATTCACGGTCACCTCGACCTTGCCATCGGCGACCGCCACATTCGCCGTCAACGTCGCCTGCTTCTCCTGCACCGCAGCGATGTCGGCCAGCTCCTCCTGAAACACAGCCATCACCTCGGCAAACTGATGACGCAAAGCGTCATTGTTCAAGATCTGACCCCTCACCGAAGCCGCGCCAGAGTGCGGCAGATTTCATCCATTCTCTGTCGAGACATGTGTTTGATACATTGTGTATCACCAAGAGGTCACAGTCAACAACATTCACCAATTCGCTTGCCCGTACTAGGGATCGCCGTTATTCGTTTCGAAAGTCCCGCAGCGACTTGACGTCTTCGGCGATCAGTTTGTCGGTCTGCTCAGTCAGCGCGCGCCGATCCATGGGTCGCACCGAGGTGAAATCAGTCGAACAGATGTACTCGCCGTCATCCTTGATCCGCACCCACACGACCGCCTTCTTTCCACGGTCGAATCCCCACCGCCGGGTCGGTCGCCAGTGGCTTTGTACCCGGGCATAGGCTGTGACGTCTGCCCGCGGAACCTCGGTCGCGGTGGCTGCGCCAACCACGGAACGAACGCTGAAGTCCCTTGGGGCATAGTTGTTGTCGGAGCACACTACGTATTCGGGAATGACGATCTCCGCTCGACGACCCGGCTTCGTCAATACGACCGATTCGGCGATCGCGGGCCCCAAGTCGTATGGCGAGAGTTCGTAGACGTCGATGACGTCTTCGTCGGCCCTTTGCTTCGCCAGGTAGCCCGCATCACCGAGGCGCCAGGCAACGGCCCGGATGCTGTCGGTATCCGGCGGAATGTACTGAACGTGGCACTCGACGCGGACGTCGGAGTACACATACGACGCGAAAGAGCGTTGGAAGACGCGGAAATCGCCGCTGTTGAAGCGGTCCGGCACGGACCTCGCATACTCGTCGAACTCGCGCTGCGTAGAGAACCGGGACGGACGCGTCAGCATGAACGGGTAGGGCAGGAAATCGCGACCGTAGAACGTGCTGATGATGTCCAGATCGATCAAGTCGATGCTACCGACCTCGCGGAGATCCACTGCGCTCATTGATCCCCCGCACGCGCTCCGGGAGTACTCATCGTTTCGACTTGTCCGTCGACCGACAGGACCGGGGACCGCGCGATGCGGAGTACGACGGCAGTCGCGCTAAGTCCGTATTCTGCTGCAAGGAGCAGAACAATCGAATCTGTGCTCAAGGCACCATCTTTGGCGAGTCGCAGCAACCCGGCCGGTTGCGTGCTCACACCGAGGTAGCCGTGGTCGAGGTTGTTTTGGTGAAGGGAGTCGGTCCACGGCAGGTCAACCGCCTTCGCAAGAGAGCGATACGGTTCTCCGCTGTGGGTGCTGTGCGGCACGAAATGGGTCACATACTGCGGGCTGAGGTTGGCATCTGTCAGCGCCGCAGTCACGGCACCAACAAGCATTTTGAAAGTATCCCGGGCCGAATCCCTTGTGCTGCCATCGATGACGCGGGAGACCATGGCACGGAAGTCGGTCCCCGTCGCATGTTCCCAGAAGGCTTCCCGAGTTCGCCACCACTGCGACTGCTCAGGACAGCTCGCGTGGCCGATGCCGAGGAGCTTGGCGAACCCATCTTGACCGGAGAGCAAAGCCGCGTGACTAGCGTCGGAAAAGGCGTCGCCGCCAACTGATCGAGACGTGGCGAAGCGGTCCTCCCACGACCAATTGTCGGCTCCGGTGCAGATCACCGCGCTTCCGGAGCGGACAAGGCCGTCGGCAACCACCCACGACGTGAGCCCGCCGGCGCAAAACTGCCGGATCTCCAGTGCATTACCTTCGCGTCCGATGACGCCGTGCTGGATGTGGTGATGCACCGGCCATCCGGGACTCCCCTGATACCCGGACCCGCAGTGAATAACCCACTTCACGTTGGAGGGAGGTAATTTCGCGGACGCGAGCGCAGCCCGGCCGACCTTTATCGCCATGTCCGCGGGAGCCTGGTCGGGATATTCGCACACCCCACGCCATTCCGGTGCCGATGCCACCTCGTCCGGGCGGGTCTGCCTCGGGTGGGGTAACAGCAGGCTGAGAGCGTTGACGAATGTCACCGGTTAACCCATTCGTCCGGGTTGGTCGGCCTCTGCTCGGGCGGCTTCGGGTTTTTCGGGTTCGCCCACCACGGGAACCACCGCGTCGGCTTTACCCATCACCTGCTCCCCGGTCTTCCTCCGTCGCAGCGCCTTGATCACCTGATGGCCCTGGCCGTTTTGGTTTCCGGCGTTCTGACCTGCCCCCGGTGGCGCCATCGGCATCATGGGTGCCCCGTTGCTCAGTCCGGCACCGCCGGCGGCGCGAACGGCGCTGCCTTGGCCCGCTGCGCTCGGCGCGACCGCCGGTCTGCTGCTTGCGAGTCTTGGAGTCAACGGGGCGCGTCCCCCGCCACCGCCGCCTGCTCCGCTGCCCGTGCGCGGTACACCGCCCACACCCCGGGGCCCGAGGCCGAGCTCACCTTCCGGCGGACGGTCTAGGTCCGGCGCGGCGGTGGCGGCCTCCGTGGGATTACCGAGTCCGCTGGGGACCATGTCGGACACGGCCTGCGCCGGATCACCGAGACCGGCAGGCCCGTTGGGCAGATCATCGAGCCCGGCCGGCAGGTCATCGAGCCCGGAGACATCGGGTCCGGTCGGCAGGTCATCGAGCCCGGAGACATCGGGTCCGGTCGGCAGCTGGGCGCTGCCGAAGTTGGGCATGCCCGCCGGCCCGCCACTGCTCAATCCAGGTCCACCCGGCCCCGGCCCATAGACTGGGTCCTGCGGCGTATCCAGATCGGGGAGTGGGCCTGTGGTGAAGTTCGGATTATTGGCCGCGATATCCCCAATGTTGGTGCTGTAGGTGCCGCCCATCACCTTGCGCGCGAAGTTGTTGAATTCGTTGCGGTGTTGGTCGCGGTCGTCGTTGTTAGATGCGGTGTGTTTCAAGTAGTTCGGACGATTGCCGTCGATGTTGGTGTGCACATATTCTATCGTTCGCGTGAAAGCGTCGACCAAAGTCTGCATTCCTCCTGCAGCGGCGCTGATCTTTTCCGGTGCCACGAACGACTTTCTGACGTTCGCGAACGCCTTTATCTTTGTCTGGCCATCCCAATGCTCTTTGTTGTTCAAGAGGCTGTAAAGCGCGCGTTCGAAATGCACTGCCACACGGACGACTTCGTCCCTGACCTCGCCCCATTTGACTGCCAGATCCAACCCACCCGACACAACATCCGCCATGTCGTCGGCCCACACTCCCACTTGGCCCGTGGTGGCATAACTCGGATTGATGTGGTCGAGAGCCTGCTGGAAGGAGATGTGGCTGAAAAATTCCGGATCTACGAAAAATCCGTCTCTGTCATAATCCGGCTTATTCGTCAGATCCTCTAGGTCGGTCTTCGGTGCACGATCGTAATCATCGACTAACGGGGAATTGGACGTTTCCCACTCGCCAGTATGTGGGTCGCGGACCTCGGTCCAATCGGAAACATCAGCAACCGTGCCCGCAACTAGCTTTTTTAGTTCGTTCTCACACATATCAGCCCTTCAGTTCCTAGCTCACGCTTGGTCCTGGGCGCGAATACTTTTGAACGCTGCGTCGACCTGCTCCTTGAACTCGTCCAGGTAGGCGATGTACGTATCGAAGACGTCCACGAGTTTGGCGGGGCCCGCTGTGGTCAAGTGCAAGTTCGTCGTGGTTGCCGACGGATAGGTGACAACATCGGGCAAGGGTTGAAAACCGGCGACCTTGTCACGCTGCACGACGAGCGCCTCGCGGTACGCGTCGAAGTATGTGTCGAAGTACTCCTGGGCGGGGGTACTCACGGTGAGACCGGCGGCGCCCTCGGACTCGTACCCCTGGATGAAGTCGTCGATTCCGTCGTTGTTCGTGTCTCCCACGCCTCGGTCTCCCTTCGCCTCGGGCCTCGTGCTTGAACGCACGACGTCGTGCGTGGCGCAACTCCACACGCATTACCGTCGTACCCCGATACAGCATGTATCGGAACGAGTGTACGCGCCATCGTGTTGTCGGTACAGCCCATTTGCCTGGCGCCAGTGCGCTATCAATATCCGAGGCGCTTCGAGTGGGGACCGTCCGACCGACGCGCGCCGTGGGCGTTCAAATCCCACTTGTTGACCGCGGCCGGGTTGACTCTCGGCTCCCGTTGCGCGCCGACCGGCAGCCACTTCGTCTAATTGCTCCGCGCCTTCGGGTCCGTAATCCCCATTACGTCAAGGGTTTACGCAGTATTTCGCTCGTACGCGTCACGGCCGCCGTCGAGGCCCTGAGGTGTGTATTGGACTTCGCCCGCCCGGAATCTTGGCCACCTTGGGGCGATTCACAGTTGCCTTAGCCTCGATCCGTGGATCGACCTTGCTGAGGGTCTCGGGGCGGATTTCTGTCGCATTCCGGGTGGTGGGCAGCCTGTAGCCGCTGGTCTGTCCAGCTTGTCCTGTGGTGTTAGGTCGAGCCTTTCGGCGGGTGTTCAGATGGTGACGGTGGTTGCTGGACAGTGCCCGATGGTATTGCGCCACAATGTGAGCCAACGCTGCGCCCAGGCGGCTCAGGCGCGGCGTCAAATCCGGGGAGGGTCGGGTGCCACCTGCGCCGTGTGGTCAACGGATACCACGGTGTCCGGCAGGGACATCTCAGCCATCGCGTCCCTTTCCTCGGCCATATCCCATCTCCCGATAAGCGCTCGTGGATACACGACATATCAGAAGTAACGGGTTACGGCAGTCGTATGCGGATACAGCCCCTTCGCCGAATTCCTATTCGATCCTGTTGCAGCGCCGACTCTTCGAAAGGTTGCGACGCTTGGGCAGCACCGGGGCGGCGTCCGCCCGGTGGCCGTCATCATTGCCGGTGGCGCCCCGCCCGCAGCCGGGGGAACTTCTCTGCGACCGCGCCGGCCAATTCCAGGTAGGCCTGCAAGGTTGCCGGTTTCAGCAGATCGAAGTCGATGTCGGCGCCCTCGGCGAGGTGCGGGTCGAACGGGATCAGATGGACCGACCTGCACCGGGCCTCGAAGTGGTCGTAGACCTTGTCCAGTTTCAACGTCGCCGATCCGGGTCGGGCCGCGCTGAGCACCACCTCCGCCTCCCGGACCAAGGCCGAATGGCCGTGCTGCATCAACCAATCCAATGTCGCCGACGCGCTACGGGCGGCATCGATCGCCGGCGAACTGACGAGGACGATGGCGTGCGCCAGATCCAGCACGCCGGCCATTGCCGAATGCATGATGCCGGTGCCGCAGTCGGTCAGGATGATGTTGTAGTAGTGCCGCAGGATGTCGACGGTGCGCCGGTAGTCCGCCTCGCCGAACACCTCCGACACCGCGGGTTCCTGCTCGCCGGCCAGCACCTCCAGGTGGCTGTCGGCCATTAGCATGTGGCCACGGACGTCGGCGTACCCCTTGATGTCGCGGCTCGACAGTAGATCACGGACGGTAGATCGAGTCGACGCGTCCCGCACCCGCTCGCCCAGCGTCCCTCGATCCGGGTTGGCGTCGAGGGCGATGACGCGGTCCTTTCGATTCATCGCCAGGACCGACCCTAGTCCCAGGGTGGTGGTCGTCTTCCCGACGCCACCCTTGATCGACAGCACCGCGATGCGGAAGTCGCCGACGGTGGGTTGGCAGATCAGGTCAGCCAGGTCCGCCTTTTCCCGATCCCTACGGGATTCGCCAGGATTGATACGCCCGCCGCTGACGCGATGCACGGTGCGACGCCATCCAGACCGAGGCGCGTGGCGGGGACGGTGCACGATCTCGGCTTCGTCGAGTGAGGGTGGCACCCGAAATCCCTGCGATGCCCATGTCTCCGGCTCCTCGGCCGCAGCGGTGCGTTGTCCCTGGGACGGCGGTGACCAACCGGGCGGCGGCGGCGGTATCCAGCCCGGTGGAGGCGGCAGGAAACCAGGCGGTGGAGGCGGCGCGGGTGACGCCTCTGGTTGCCGATTCGGCTGTGGTGGTGTCGGTTCGGTGTCCTCGATGTCGTCGGCCTCCGCGGTATGGTCCCCCTCGGATTGATCGGGGCTGGGTGGGATTGGCGGATCCGCCGTGAACCGCTCGGCAAAGTCGCGCGAGCCGATCGTGGTGTGCATTTGCCACGGCGGTGGCGCCAGGCGCCGCGTGGGCCGGTTGGCCGGGGCGTCCTCATCCGGCGGGACGGTGTCGGGCGGCCCGGCCGGGTCAGGGCCGGTGCCGTTATCGTCCACCGGCGGCCCGGCGTCGGTGTCCGCGCCGCGCCGCGCCGCCATCTGCTCGTGCAGGGCTGCGGCCCGCGCTTCGACGTCATCGAGGTCGCCGGTCGGCATCTTCTGGTTCTGCATAGCTCTCCCTCGCTCAGCGTGCGCGTCGCCGGGCCGTCGCAAACGTTACGGCGGCCGCCATTAACGCCAAACTGGCCGCCGTGACGGCGAGAACAATCGCGCGAGCTCGGGCGTTACCCGGATCTGGTTGCGGTGGACCGCCTATCGGTGTTCCGGTGCCGGGCTGGGGTTTGTCGGTCGGCGGTAACTGGTGGGTGAGCGCTGCGACCGGATCGATCACCCCGTATCCGGTGGCCTGATTCGGTCCATCTCCGGGTGTGCGTGCGGTCTGCTCGACGAGGTCCATCACCTGCCTCGCGCTCAACATCGGGTAGCGCGACTTGATCAGGGCTACCACCCCGGACACGAACGGTGCCGCGAAGCTGGTCCCGTTCAATGGAACCAATCCATCCTGACTGAGTTGCGCGTTGATCAGGCCGGGCCCGCTGGCGTCCAGCGAGGTGATCCGCTCACCCGGTGCGGCCACCGAGACCCACGGCCCGTGCAAGCTGAATGCCGCCGGTGCGGCCGAAGTGGTCACCGCTGCGACGGTCAGCACGTAGTCGTCGAACCACGCTGGGCTGGCGATGGTGCCCACGGTGTCCCAGCCACGAGCCAAGGGTTGGTTGGGATCCGCGGGCGCGTTCTGGGCGCTGCACATGCCCTGCGAGTTGAAGTTGCCCGCCGCCGCCACCACCACCACGTTGCGTTCGAACGCGTACCGCACCGCACGGCCAACCGACCCGTCGTCCATCCCGGCCCCTACCGGAGCGCACGCGACCTCCGACAGGTTGATCACCGTGGCGCCCAGATCGACCGCCCGGGTGACGGCGAGGGCCAGGGTGTGCGTGCCGCCGTAGCCGGGCGACACGGCGTTGGGATCGTCGGTCTGATCGGCGCCCGTCCCCACGGGCCCATAGACCCCACTGTTCTGCCGAATCGACAGGATCGCCGCGTCGGGGGCAACGCCGGCGAAGCTGTCGTCGGGAGACGGTGCGGCCCCGATGATTCCGGCCACCAACGTGCCGTGCGCATCGCAGTCAGCCAGCCCGTCGGTGTTCGACACGTAATCGCCACCGCCCTCCAACGCGGGAAGCCGCGGATGCCGGTTCACCCCGGTGTCGATCACGGCCACCTTCTGCCCCGCGCCGCGGGAGAACCGCCACGCCGACTGGTATTCGAGCATCGCGTCGGCGCTCGTCTGTTTCGTGAAGTCGGTGGCAGGCAGCGTCCCGGTCGGTATCCCGCAGATCGCCTTCAACTCCGTCGGCTGCGGGGGGCCAAGCGGCCCGCTGGGCGGTGGGCCGGGTTCTACGAAGGGTGGGGTGATCGCGGCCGCGGGCTGCGGCGGCGCGCCGAGAACGGCCACCAGGACGATGGCAGCCGCCGCCGAGAAGCGTCGCACCACGTTCACCACAGGCCCAGCCGGTCGTAGATCCCGAGCGTCCACAACGCCGCGGGTATCAGCGAGGCCACCGCCGCGTAGTCCAGGTACACGGCCACCGTGGGCATCCACCTGGGCAGACCGCCACCCGCGACCATCAGACCTGCCAGGGTCGCGGTCACGGCGACAGCGCCCAGCACACCGACACCGCCCAGTCGCAGCGCGACCCCGCCGTACTGCGCCTGTGCGCACGCGATCAGAACCAGCGCGGTTGCGGGAACCACCAGGACCGCACGCTCCGGCACGGTGTGCGCCCTGCGGCCACGCGTGGCGAGCACCGCGGCACAGACCAGCGCGAAAACGAAAGCAGGCCAGCCGGTCACGGTATGCATGAGCACGGTGGCCCCGATGACGACGACGGCCGACAAGCCCGCGAGCAGACCCGCGCGGGTCAGTGCCACCGAGCGCACTCGGGCCCAGACCTCCTCCGCACTGGGCATGCTCGCGCCGGAGTCGTCGTGCACTGCCGCAGCGGCGGAGTGCTCGCCCGCCTCATCGTGGAGGGTCCGTTCCGGGGACCGCCCCAACCTCGCCGTCAGCACGGGCACGGCCAGGCAGCCCAAGGCCGCGGCCACCGCCGCGACCGCGGCCAGCCCATCAGTGCGTGCACCGACGGCATTGCCAAGCAGCGCAAGAGCACCGAATACAAAGACCACCGCGGCCGCGATGTACCCCCAATGACCCGTGCCGATCACGTGGTAGTGCGCCGCGGTGAGCGCCAACAGGACCGCGCATGCCGCGGCAAGCCAGTACGCGCCGTGCCCCTCGGCCAGCACCCAACCCAAGGCAGCACTGATCGCGACCGCAGGCCAGCCGATCGCCGCCGCGATGTGCGGCAGGTCGAGGAAACGGTGCACCACCGCCGCACCGCCGACCAACACCGCCGTCGTCACCGCCGCGCCGCCGATCACGACGGCGCGGTGGGGCGAAAGCTCGTCGGCTACCAGGAGATACACCCAGGCGAACGTGCATAACCACAGGCCGATGAAGGCCATTACGCCGGCAGCCGTGGAATTCCACGCGGCGTACGACGCCCGATTGAGCCGGGCGGCGGCGTCGACGACGTCGTCGTACAGCGTCGGCGGCGACAATGCCCGCTGCGCCGAAATGCGAAGAATTTCGCCATTGTCGACGCCCGCACCGCGCAGCGTCTGGTCGGGACCCAGCGTCTCGCCGTCGATCCTGCTGAGCACCCAGAACGTGCGCCGCTCATCGCGGTCGGTGATGTCCTCGTCGCTGCCGGTGTCACGCGATTCGATAAGGCGCGCTAGCTCCGGCAGGAACGCCGCCACCCGAACGTCGGTGGGCAGCGCGATGTCGAGCTGAGTGCGCCCACCGAGCACCGCAACCCGGATCGATTCCGGTGCGGCAGGCACCACTTGGACGTCGTCCAAGTGGCGAAGTTCCTCTACACCCGTCACAGGTCGGGCATCCTGGCCAGTTGGATGACGCCGCTCGTCATGGTGCGCGAGATCAGCATGCCACGCCCGGGCGGCATCGCGGTGGCCTTGTAACCACCGAAAAGTCCGCCCTCGTCCTTGCTGCCGCTCATCACCAACCCGTTGCAGGACAAGTCCTTCAGGCGGCCGATGATCGGGTCCATCATCGCCCTGCCCGCGCCCCCACTACGCCGGGTGACGATCACGCGCAGACCGATGTCGCGGGCCTGCGGTAGGTACTCGACGATGGGGCCCAGCGGATGGCTCAGCGAGCCGCCGGGTATCAGATCGTAGTCGTCGATCATCACGAACAGATCCGGCCCCGTCCACCAGGAGCGGTCCTTGAGTTGCTGTTGGGTGATGTCGTTCGGCGGCAGGCGCTCTTTCAGGGCATCGGCGAGGGCCACCATCAGGTCGGTACACGACTGGGGGGCGGTGGCATACCCGCCCAGGTACTCGTCGGGGACGGCGCCCAGCATGGACCGCCGGAAGTCGACGAGAATGATCTTGGCTTCGACGGGCGTGGCGCTCTCCATCACACCGACGGCGATGTTGCGCAGCAAGCCGGACTTCCCGCATTCCGCGTCGGCGAACGCCACGAAATGCGGTTGGGCGTCGAAATCCACGACGACGGGTGCTAGTTCCTCCTCGTTGATACCGATCGCGATGCGCGACTTGCTCAATTGTCCGGCTTGTCGCGCCGCGGCGACCACGGCGTCCCGCTCGACATCATGGGGCAGCATCCGAACGCGTTGCGCCTCGCGTCCGTCGTAGTGGGCGCGCACCGCCTCGACGGCCGAGGCCACGCCGGCCGGCAGGTCCTCGACACCCGAACTGGAGTCCAGCCGCGGCAGGCCGATCAGGATGTGCAACCGCTCGGGGTTGATGCCCCGGCCCGGCCGGCCGGCCGGGACCAGTTCGGCCGACTTGCGGCCCACCTCGCTGTCTATCGGGTCGCCGAGGCGCAGTTCGATGCGGGTGCCGAGCATGTCCTTGACGGCGGGGCGGATCTCCATCCACCGGGATGCCGAGATGGCCAGGTGCACCCCGTAGGACAGACCCTGAATCGCCAACGACTGCAGGACCGGCTCCAGCGTCTCGAAGTCGCTCTTGATCGATGCCCAGCCGTCGACCACCAGAACGACGTCACCGAACTTGTCCTGGTTCAACGGATTCTGTGCGGCCTCGGCGTTCGGCAGCGTGGCCAGTTGGGCCCTGCGCTGCCGGAAGTCGCGCATCGACTCGACGCCGAGATCACGGAAGAGCTGCTCGCGGGCCCGCACCACACCCGCCACCTCGGCTACGGTGCGCCGGATGGCGTCGGCGTCCATCCGACCTGCCACCCCGCCTACATGCGGCAGCTTCGCCAGGCTGGCCAAGGTGCCGCCGCCGAAGTCCAGGCAGTAGAACTGCAGCTGCTCAGGGGTGTGGGTGGCGGCCGCGGCCATGATCAGGGAGCGCAGCGCCGTCGACTTACCCGACTGCGGCCCACCGACCACTGCGACGTTGCCCTGCGCACCTGACAAATCGACCATCAACACGTCGCGACGCTGGTCGTACGGTCGGTCCACCACGCCCAGCGGCACCCACAGTCGCCCGTTGACGTTGGCCGGAGCACCCCAATCAGGCTCCGGCAGAAGCTCGTTGACCGCCGGGCTTTCGTCCAGCGGCGGCAGCCAGACCTCGTGCGCGGGCCGCCCGTGCCCGCGCAGCCGGCCCACCACCACGTCGAGAAGCGCGGTCTTGGTCGGCCGCGAGAGCGTCTCCTCCGGCGAGGTCTCCGGCTCCTCGACGGATTCGACCGGGGCCGCGGGCAACTCATCCTTCTTCACCGGCGTGGCGGTGAACAGCTTGGGCGCCAACGCTCCGAGCTGGGTCACCCGTCCCGTGCGCGAAACCCGGGGCTTCACATACTCACCGGAGACATAGCTGGCGTTGAACCGAATCGGCTCCGAAGCATCGCATTTCAAGAACGCCGAGCCCGGAACGCTGGGCAGATGGTAGGCGTCGGGCACGCCGAGTACGCTGCGCGACTCGCCCGCCGAGAAGGTCTTGAGCCCGATCCGGTACGACAGATGGGAGTCCAACCCCCGCAGCTTTCCCTCCTCGAGGCGCTGAGAGGCCAGTAGCAGATGGATGTGCAGCGATCGACCGAGCCGACCGATCATCACGAACAGCTCCGCGAAATCGGGTTTCTGCGAGAGCAACTCGGAGAACTCGTCCACCACCACGAACAGGGCGGGCAGCGGCTCGAGGTCGGCGCCGTTGGCGCGGGCGCGCTCATACTCGCCGACGTTGACGAAATTACCCGCCGAGCGCAACAGCTCCTGACGGCGGTTGATCTCACCGGCGAGTGCGTCACGCATCCGGTCGACGAGCATCAGTTCGTCCTCGAGGTTGGTGATGATTGCCGCGATGTGCGCGATGCCTTCGAGCCCGAGGAAGGTCGCCCCGCCCTTGAAGTCGACCAGCACCAGGTTCAGCGACTCCGGCGAATGAGACGTGATCAGCGACAGGACCAGGGTGCGCAGGAACTCCGATTTTCCCGAACCCGTCGCACCGATGCACAACCCGTGCGGCCCCATCCCCCCTTCGGCCGATTCCTTGATGTCGAGTTCCAGCGGCTGACCGTTCGGTGAGACTCCGATCGGGACCCGCAGCCGTTGCCGCGGAGATCGTGGCCGCCACACCTGCGCCGGCACGATGTCGGCGGCATCGGAAATCTTCAGCAGCGCCATCAGGCCGGGGTCGGCGGCCTTCGAATCAGCGTCCAAGCTGACGATGTGGGCGGCGTTGGCGGGCCGGAACCGGCCGATGCGCCGTGCGGTGGTTTCCGCCTCTGCGATGGAGATGGCGTCGGGGGTGGCAAACCGTTCGATACCCACCGCCGTGCGCGCGGCCACGTCGTCGCCGTCTATCACCAACTGCAGGCTGCGGCGCCCCGTCACGCCGACGCGGGGGCCGTTGAGATCGAGCACCGTCACGCCGTCCAACCCTGCGTCGGTGGCCAATCGCTCGTCACCCGTGACGAAACCGTCGTCGACAACCACCACCAGTTGTTTGACGCCCTGAGTCGGCGGGGCGTTGCGGCTGAACCGGCCGCGTTCGGCGAGTTCGGCCTCCAGCGACGTCTCCAGCAATTCCAACGTAGGGAACAACAGCCGCATGGAGCCCATCCCGTCGCGCGTCACCGCGTGCTGCGCGTGGGGGAGCCATTTCACCCAGCTCCAGTTCGCGCCGTCGGGATTGGCGGTCACGACGGCGACCTGCACATTGTCGGGGCCGTGAAATGTACACAACTCCAACACCATCGAGCGGACAAGCTGTTGAGTCGGCTTTCTCTCGCCCTCGAAGGTGATGGCCGGGAAGGCCCGCAGCGAGACCGCGGTGGGCAGCGCGTGCACCACCGAATGCGCCTTGACGAATCGGCGCAGCGCGACCGTCGAAACGGGTTCGAGATCCTCGGGCGGGCCGGTCTCGGGGGCCATCAGCCGCGTCGCCAGTCGATGCGTCCCGATCCCGACGCGAACGTGGCAGTGGTCCGTATCGCTCGAGCGGCGTTCCCACATGCGGCGAGTACCCACCACATCGGCGAGCGCACGCGGGTCGGGATGACTCCACTCCAGCGCGGTGCGCTGTTCCTCGCCGGTTGCGTCGGCCTCGTCGCGCAGGTTCGCTAAGTAGCTGAAGTAATCCTTGCGCTCCTCGTTGAGTTCGGCAGCGGCCTTTCCGCCCCCACGGGCTCCGCCGCCCATGAGCATGCCCATCATCGACATCATCATCATCATCGGGAAGATGAGAAACATCGGATTCCTGGCCATGTCGCGTCCGCCGACGGTGATCATCAGCGCGATCATGCCGACGACCGCGACGATCATGACGAACGGCATGAGCTTGAGGAGCAGATTGCCCGGGATCTGGCGCGGAACCTCTGGCGGCGGAGCCAGATTGACTTCGCCACCGGGCATCCGAGGCGGCGCCACCCGCAGGCGGCGCACGAAACCCTGCGTGCTCACCGTTTTCTCCCCGCCACTTTCGAAATCGCATCCCAGCCGGGCGATACACGATGTATCGTAGCCGAAGAATGACTCTACCGCCTTCGCTTTCGGACTTGGACCCGGAATCCGATTCCGAACACCAACTGAGCCGCCTGACATTGGTAGTCGGCGACCTGACGATCGACGTTGGGCTGCCCGCCAACGTCAGGATCGGCGAGTACATCGATGACGTCATCGACATCGCGAACGAGCAGATCGCCGTTCGCAACCCGTCCAGCGAGGTGCACCTCGAGCACTCTGACTGCACGTGGACGCTGGCCCCCCTCGGCGGCGACCAGATCGAACCACACCGTTCACTGACTGAGGTCGGCATCCACGACGGCGAACTGCTGATCATCAGCGCAGTGGGGCAGTGTGTGTGTCCCTTACTGTTCGACGACGTCGACGACGCCAGCGCGGGCGACCAACCGGCCGCAAGGAAGTGGTTGGTTAACAATGCGGCCGTATTGCTCTGTTTCAGCATCGGCCTGGCGGCGATGGCTACGCTTGCGGCGCTATTACCTTGGTGGGCAGGTGATTCCGTGGTACCGGCTGCGGTACTCGCCCTCGGCGTTCTGGGCAAGATATGCGCCTGCGCGGTGACCACGCTGCCCGTGGTGGCGCAGCGCTCGTCGTGGGTTTTCGCAGTGGCGCTGCCGCTGGTGTTTGCCGGCACGCTCTATGTGGTGCCCGGCGGCTTTGGGGCGACATCGTTGCCGATGGCCTTTGCGCTCTGCGCATTGAGTTCGGTAGTGGTGCTGCTGATCTCGGGAACGGGCCGTGCGCTGCACTCGGGCGTGATTGCGGCGTGCCTCTTCGGCTGCGCCGGCGCAACGGCGATGTTGCTGTGGCAGGCGCCGCTGCATACGGTGGGAGCGCTCATGGCAACCGCAGCCTTGATCGTGGTGTATCTAGCGCCACGGGTGACCATTGCGCTGTCGAAGTTGCCGATCCCGCGGGTGCCAACCGCAGGCGAACCGCTCGACGACATCGAAACCCAGGGTGGCACCACCGTGGAGGGTGTGAACGCGATCGGCAAGCAGATCATCCCCACCGAAGAGGGCCTGACCCGGCGCGTTCGACGGGCCAACGAATACCTGACCGGCATCCTGGTCGCCGTCGCGCTTGCGGCGGTCGTCGGCAGTTACCTGGCCGCTGATGTCAGCAATGGATTCTTCTGGCAAGGAACCGCTTTCGCGGTAGTAGTAGCAGCGGTGTTGTGTCTTCGCGGACGCAGTCACCACGACCTTGTGCAGTCGGCGACATTGATCGGCAGCGGGCTGGCTATTGCAGTCGCCGTCATCGTCAAAACGGCGGTTTACGTTGAGGATTGGCAAGTTCGAGCCATTGTCGCCCTGATCGCACTGATGGCAATCGCCGTCGCCTGCGGACTGGCCGCTCCGCGGCGGGAGTTCTCGCCGGTGATGCGTCGCTGGGTCGAAATCATCCAGTACATCGCGGTTGCGTTGATCTTCCCGCTGTGCTTCTGGATCATCGGGCTCTACGCCTTCTTCCGCGAACTGCGGATCTAGGCGTTTCGGTGGACTCGTCGCATGGCGAACTGTCGCACAGTCAACCTCCGCGCGCAGAAATCACTGTGGCGCCTGGACCGTGACGCTGTCCGAGTTCGCGGCCATCCCATCGTGCGCGACCAGGGCAGCCTCCTGGGACAGCTCGGGCCCTGCGGGCAGCAGCGACAACACCGACCACGGCGCCTTGAGCGGCGCGTTCGCCAGCCCATCGGGGACTTCGACACCCGTTACGCCCAGCGCGTCTGCGGTCGGGAAATCCTTGATGTGGTACCGCAGTCCGGTATCGGAGACGTAAAACAGCTGGCCGGGCGACTCGCTGTCCGGCGCGCCGCCCGTGGCCTGTACGTATTCGCCGGCGCCCGGCACCAGGTAGACGGAGTCGACCCCGGGTCCGTTGCCATCCGCCGTGGCCAACCCCACCGCCTGCGCGTCGTCTGGCACCGGCAATCGATGACCGACCAGCAGTCGGAGGGTGGCCTGCGCCGCGGAACCTGCGCGTTGCCACCCCATGCAGACCACCCGGTCCGGATCCGTGGGCACAATCTGCGGCGATACCGACGGATAGTGATCGACCGGGAGCCGATGCACAATCGGCACCGCGGCCAGCGCGGCCGGCGCGATATCCCGCGGTTCCGCAACGCCATCCGCTGCCCCGTACCGGATGATATCCGCGGTGGCGGGCGAAATCGGCTGCAGTCCATCGCGTAGCACGACGTAGAGGTGTTCGCCGCGGGAGTCGACGGTCTTGACCATGGATCCGACCGGATAGTCCGGCCCCAGCACCGAACCGGGTTCCCCCAACCCGTCGATCGTCACCGGAGTGATGGGGCGGACCAGGGGGAAACTGTTCAGCAGGCCCAGCGACACCGTGCGCGCCACCGCACCCTGCAAGTGAAGACCGTTGAGCAGCACCGGATTCGACATGTCTATCGCCGCTCGCACACCGTCGTAGATCAGGTAGCTGGTGCCACCCATTTCGGTGAGGACCGCCTCCGCCGGGTTCGCGGCACGGATGTCGCCGTCGAGCACCGGATCGTTGGCCAACACCGTGGTCTGCAGGCTGACCGAGCCCGTGGTTTCGGTGACACCCGGCGTCTGAAGAACATCGCACACTGTCCACGACGACATCGCGATGTTGTCGGCGCCGCGGATGCTCGTCGGCGCCCCGACAATCCCGACCATCGGGCCGCGTGGCAGCGGGTTGAGGAATTTGTCGTCCACCTCTTTCGGACTGTCGTTCCGGCCGACGATCAGCCGGGCCGACGCCAGATTCAGTACCGGGTGCGCTCGGTCACCGATCCGGACGAAAGTCGCCCCGCTGGACTTGCTCAGCAGTATCTGTGCGTCGCCTAGGTTCGGCGACGGCTTGAAGAACGCCAGCACGCCGCACGCCCCGGTGATGAGCACTGCGATCACCACACCCACGATCAACGCCCGCATCTGACCGCGCATCGGGTCGTGGATCATCCGCGAGTCACCGCGGATCAGCGCGTGCTCAAGGCGCCGGACCAAAAACCGGTAGCCGTTGACCTGCGCCTTCGTGGTAACTTGCGCTGGCATGGCCGCTCCCATCATTGTCGGGCAGAGGCGTGCGATGTAAGGTATAGCACATCAGTGAGACACCGTGTATCAATCGGCCATGACAGTGGACATGACATCCAGTTCGCTTGATCTGCGACGCCGCCCGACAGAGGCGATAATTGCCTCGCGCGCGGTGCCCCGTCAGCGAAGGACGGCGGTCGATATCGGAGCGCAGCGATTCATCCCGATTGTCGATCTGCTTGCGCTCCAGATCCTCGTTGCTGCTGGTGCAGTCGTGGCCCTGAGTCTGGGCGCGCCGGGGTGGCAGGGCGGCGCGGTCGGCCTCGCCATTGCCCTGTTGCTCGTCACGCCCGTTCGCGGCGCGACGTTGGCACGATCGGTCGCGCTACGTTGGAGATACCTCCGGGACCGACATCGGCGGGTCGACAACCGTCAGCCCGCGGAACCCTTCGACGTCACCGCATCTGACGGGGCGCAAATCGGATTCCGCTGGGACGGCCGAACTTTGCTGTCATTGATCAAGATCGACGCCAACCCCCAGGCGATCACTGTCTTGGAGCCCGGCATGACCGTTTCCGGCGAAATGGTACCGGTGCGGTTGCTTGTCGACTGCTTGCGTCAGTTCGATATCGCGCTGGACTCCATCGACATCGTCAGCCACGGTACGCGATCACATGGCCATACCGGCGTCGCCGCTGTGTACGATGGCGTACTCGGTCCGCTGCCGGCGATCGCGCAACGCAGCGTGTGGATCACCATCCGCTTCGATCCATCGCGGTGCGCCGAAGCCGTCCGGCGTCGCGACGGTAACCGCGAGGGCATCCTGCGAACAGCCACCACTGCCACGCGGCGGGTGGCCAATCGCCTGACCGAAGCGGGCCTGCGGCCCCGGATCCTCACCGCCAACGAGATCGCCTCGGCCACCAACCAATTGAGCGACGGCGCCGACCTTGCGACAGTCGATGAATCGTGGGGTACATGTCGCGAAGGTCAGTTTCGGCTCTGCAGCTTTGCTGTTGAGCCCCACTTGCTCAACACGGCGGGGCTCGGCCTCCTGTGGACGGTGCCCAGCTACTCCACGACCGTCACCTTGTCGCTAAGCGAAGGCGCCGACAACGGCACGATCAAGATCCGTGGGCTGGCCCGCTTTGACAGCGACGTGGGAGTCCCCGCCCACCTACCGGGTCTCAGACATCTGCGGGGTCTACAGTTTTCGGCCCTCGCATGCAGCCTGCCCATCCCCAGACCCACGCGGCGAGTGGGGCACTGGTCATACGGCTGGCGTGACCCGGAGATCGACGACCTGGCCGTGCCGGCATCGGGATGCGGTCAGGTGATCGGCGCCGACGAACAAGGTCGAGCGGTGGCACTCCCGCTCTTCGGTCCGCAGATCGACCGGGTCGAGATATGCGGCACCCTGCATCTGGCGCAGCAGGCGGTACTGCGCTCGCTGGCGCTCGGCGCACGCGTGCTGGTGCACAGCGGCCGTCCTGGTCTGTGGCGCGACATGGTCGAGATGGTGGGCCGCAATGATCTGTTGTGGGTAGCGGACTTCAACCGCCACGCGCTTGCGGCCGGATCCGACCGCAACTACACGGTGGAGGTGTTCGACGGCGTGGCGGAGCAGTCCGTGCGGGCGGGGGTCACCTGCATGGCGGTCGCGAAACCGAACACGCCGGTGACGCCGAACGCCGACGTCGCCCTCGAGCTCATTTCGCCGGAGCACGACACTGTGAGAGTCAGCACCCGCGCGGGATCGACAGTGGTCACCATGATCGCCACCGATGAGGAAATGCGCTACATCAAGGCCTCTGCCAACTGCATCAACTAAAAGGAGCGATCGTGGTCTATTCGCCCGGCAACCGCGATTACGGCACGGTGTCCCCGCCTGGAGCATCCGACACCGAAAGTCGCCTACCGAGAAACCTTTTCATCGCCGTGGCGGTGCTCGGCCTGGTGACGTACGGGCTGGGTTTCGGCCCGGCGATCAACGGCAACGGGGCCACCGGGTGGTACATCAGATTCGCTGCGCTGGCCGGGCTCGTGGCCGCATTCGGCCTGCTACGCAAGGGCAGATCACTCCCGACGCTGTCCGCGGTCCTTGCCGCGGCTGGATTTTTGGACGCACTGTCGAGCACGGTGTTGGCGACAGACAGCGGATGGGCGATGGCGGTGATCGTCATGCTCAACGCGCTGCAGGCCGCCGCTGCGGTGGCCGCGTTGCTGTTGGGACCCGAGGCCCAAGCCAATGCCACCGCCGCCGACTACGAGGCTTACGTCGATTACTACAACCAGGCCGTCCGGAACTACTATAGCCAGCAGACGGGGACCTCGCCGCACGACGAATTGCAGCGCGGGGCCGACGGCGAGGCTTCCGCGTCCGCGCAGGCTGCGTCGCGTGCTCAGCGCACCCAACGGCCTTCGCAGTATGCCGCCTATTCGGAACTGGACCACGACCGATCTCGGGGATCGGCTGCGCAGGAGCAGAATTCCGGTGGCGCCGCGTCCGGACGGACCGCTGGATTGCCGAGTTTCGAGCAGTCCGCCACCAACGTGGACCAACCGCGCCGCGACCGCGGAGAAGCCGCGCCGCCGTCGTTGCCGACCTAGCTTGGGCTAGCGTCAGCCGCAGCGAGGCGGCGACGCACGACCTGGCGGGCGGTGTCGAGCGCGTTCTCCATGCCGTGCAGCACAAAGTACACATCCGCAGCGAGGATGACCCCGTTGAGCTCGAGAGTAAGCGAGTCTGGGCTCTCCGTGCTCGGTAGCTGCCCTCGACTGACCGCCTCGACTGCGTTCTGACGGAGCACATCTACGAAGTCGGCGTGGCAATGCTGCACGTATTCCTTCACGCGGCCGGTCCGCTTGCCCATCTCCACCGCGGTGACCGCGAAGAAACAGCCACCAGGAAACGTCCGCCGTTCCAGGTAATCAAAGAATTCATTGCAGACCGCGGCAAGACGGTCGACACCGGGTTCGGCCTGCATGGCAGGCGCGATCACCTGCTCGTCGAAAATGCGCATTGCTTCGTCAACGGTCGCGAGCTGTAACGCTTCCTTGGACTTGAAGTGCGCGTAAAGCCCGCTCTTACTCATGCCGACCGCATCCGCAAGGTCGCTGATGGTCAACCCGTCGAGACCCTTCACCGTCGCCAGATCGGCGGCTTGGCGAAGTATCGAAGTCCGGGTTCGCTGACCATCAGCGCGCGGTGACTCAGTCATATTCACAATTTAGCACGACCGATCGTATGGTCGCGTTACCATCGAATGGCCGTTTTCTAATAGCCGGTCAGGTGACACCTTCAATCACTACTTGCCCGTCGGGCCAGGCGGGAAGACTTCGAGGGGAAAAAATGATGCCAGCCTTTGTGTCCGAGGCGCACAACCCGCAAATTCGTCCAGCCAGCGGCGACGCTCTGACTGGCGTCCAACACCCCGGGCCGATACACTATGTATCAACCCGCACAGGACCAGGAGACGGGCATGACCGTATCTCCCAGTAGAATCTTCCGGGCAGAACCGATGCGCGTTCTCCCCGCTAAGGATGGCCCCGCCGTCCCCAACCGACATTTCTTGCTCGCCGCTTCCATCGTGGTGTCGTTTCTGGCCTCCACCAGCGTCTTGACGCCGATATACCCTCTCTATCAACGTAACTGGCAGTTTTCCGCACTCACGATCACGGTAATCTTCGCCGTCTACTCGCTCGCGGTTCTCGCGGCGCTGGTGACTGTCGGCGAGCTGTCCGATCACATTGGCCGAAAGCCGGTTCTGCTGGTCGCACTCCTAACCCAGATCTTCGCCATGGTCGTGTTCGCCACCGCGTCAGGTCTCTTCGCGCTGCTCCTCGCCCGCGTGGTGCAGGGGCTGGCCATCGGCGCAGCTCTCGGCGCCGTCGGTGCCGCACTCATCGACATCGACCGCACCAGAAGCACGCTCGCCAATGCCGTCATCCCCACCGCAGGATGCTCGGCGGGGATCCTTGTCTCGGCATTGGCCGTCGATCACCTTCCCTACCCCACACGACTGATCTATCTCGTCGTACTCGGTGTATTCGTGATCCAGCTGATCGGCGTCATCGCCATGCCCGAGACCGCGCTACGGCGGCGCGGCTGCGCGCTGGCTTCCCTGCGTCCCCGATTCGCCCTTCCGCACCCCGTGCGCCGCCCCCTCCTGATCGCGGCACCGGTCGTCTTCGGCGCCTGGGCGCTGGCCGGCTTCTACGGATCCCTCGGCCCCGCACTGGTCGCATCGCTCACCGACTCGGACTCCGCAATGCTGGCCGGAATGCCGATGCTCCTGCTCACGGCGGTGGCTGTGGCCACCGTTGTCGTCCTTCGCAATGCCACAGCGGAAACAATGTTCGGGATCGGTGTCGGCGCACTGATTCTCGGCCTCGCTATCACCCTCGCCGCCATCGACGCCGGCACGCTGGCCGGCCTGTACATCGGGACAGTCGTCGCGGGCGTCGGCTTCGGCGGCGGTTTCCAGGGCGGAATCCGTACTGTCCTTCCACACGCGGGGCCACACCATCGCGCCGGCGTGCTCGCTGTCCTGTACAGCTGCTGTTACCTGGGGTTCGGCGCGCCGGCAGTGCTCGCTGGCTACCTTTCGATACAGCAGGACAGCTCCATCGCGGTCGCACGGGACTACGGGCTCGCCCTCGTCGCCCTGGCGGCCCTGGCTGTGCTCGGATCCACATGGCGCGGCAGGGTCACCACCGTCGAGCAGCCGAATGCGGCCGAAGTCAGCTGATCAACTAAAGGAACCCGTAGCGCGAAGGCCGCCTCCGCGGTCGGGCCGTCGCATCCACTCCACCAAACCCATTGGCACACCGGCGGTTGCGCCGCAGCCTGTCGAGCACCGACGCACCGGAATGAGGAGACGGTCGACGTTGACGATAGAGATCTCGGGCTCGGCAGCCTACCGCAGGAAGACCACACCGTTGCCCTCGACCGGGGGTACTGACCATCGGAACCCGGGCCGCATCCGGCGAAGTGCGCACCGCGCAGTACCACGGAACCGATCGCTTTCCCTACGAATCGGCTCCCGGTAATGATGGATTGCGCCACGACTGCCCGCGGCCATCCGCGTGGCCTCCGACCTCGAGTGAGGTACTTGCTGGGCGCTGGCCGAACTCCGCGCGCACACCCGCGCACCCAACGCCCTGCGGGAAACCCAGGTCGAGCAAGGTCAGGCCGCGGACCGAAGCTTCGCCGAGGTGCGCGCGAGGATGGACCAGACCACTGACGGCCTCGACCAGATCCTGGGTCCGCTAAACACCCTGATGTCTCGCGACGACAAGGCCTAGATCCGCGGTCCAGCTCACCCGTGGCCGGGACAACGCAGTAGACCTGCGCCAAGATAGTGCGGGCGGCCAACGCCCGTCTGGTCAATGGGCAAGACGCACTGGACATTCTCTCGCGTCATGTCAATGCCCTTCCAGATCTCGATTCGCGCACTAGCGGTTGGTCCCGGCGCGCACTATGGTGAGCGTCGTAAACCCACACGGGAGTGCGCACCGAGCGCACTGAGAGGACGACTGGGGTCGTCGACCGTACGAACCTGACCGGGTAATGCCGGCGTAGGGAGTGCACTAAATGAGTACTATTTCCAATGTTTCTGACGTGTCCGGCATTTCGCAGGGCCCGATCTCGGGCAGCAGCAAGGTGTACCGGGAATTGCCGGACGGCACCCGGGTCCCGTCTCGGCGGGTGCACCTGAGCAACGGCGACCACCTCGACCTGTACGACACCTCGGGTCCGTACACCGACACCGCCGCCACCATCGATCTCGAGGCGGGCCTGCCCCGGCGGCCGGTGATCCGGGATCGCGGCACCCAGCTGCAGCGTGCCCGCGCCGGCGAGGTCACCGCCGAGATGGCGTTCATCGCCGAACGAGAGTCGGTACCAACAGAACTCGTGCGCACGGAGGTTGCCGCGGGACGGGCGGTCATCCCGGCCAACCACAACCACCCCGAGATCGAGCCGATGATCATCGGCAAGGCCTTCGCGGTGAAGATCAACGCCAATATCGGCAACTCCGCGGTGAGCTCGTCCATTGCCGAGGAGGTCGACAAGATGGTCTGGGCCACGCGGTGGGGCGCCGACACCATCATGGACCTGTCCACGGGGAAGAACATCCACGAAACCCGCGAGTGGATCCTGCGCAACTCGCCCGTCCCGGTCGGCACCGTGCCGATCTACCAGGCAATGGAGAAGGTGGACGGCGATCCCACCAAACTCACCTGGGAGATGTACCGCGACACCGTGATCGAACAGTGCGAACAGGGCGTCGACTACATGACGGTGCACGCCGGGGTGCTGCTGCGGCACATCCCGCTGACCGTCAACCGGGTCACCGGCATCGTGTCGCGCGGCGGTTCGATCATGGCCGCCTGGTGCCTGGCGCACCACACCGAATCGTTCCTCTACACCAACTTCGCCGAGCTCTGCGAGATCTTCGCCCGCTACGACGTGACCTTCTCACTCGGCGACGGGCTGCGACCGGGTTCGATCGCCGACGCCAACGACGAGGCCCAGTTCGCCGAGCTGCGCACTCTCGGCGAGCTCACGAAGATCGCGAAAAGCCATGGTGTGCAAGTGATGATCGAAGGCCCCGGCCACGTGCCGATGCACAAGATCGTCGAGAACGTCCGCCTGGAGGAGGAACTGTGCGAGGAGGCGCCGTTCTACACCCTCGGCCCGCTGGCCACCGATATCGCTCCGGGCTATGACCACATCACCTCGGCCATCGGCGCCGCGATCATCGCCCAGGCCGGCACCGCGATGCTGTGCTACGTCACGCCCAAGGAGCACCTCGGCCTGCCCAACCGCAAGGACGTCAAGGACGGCGTCATCGCCTACAAGATCGCCGCGCACGCCGCGGACCTCGCCAAGGGCCACCCCCGCGCCCAGCAGCGCGACGACGCCCTGAGCACGGCGCGCTTCGAGTTCCGCTGGGAGGACCAGTTCAACCTGGCGCTCGATCCGGACACCGCCCGCGAGTTCCACGACGAAACGCTGCCGGCCGGCCCGGCCAAGACCGCGCACTTCTGCTCGATGTGCGGACCCAAGTTCTGTTCCATGCGCATCACCCAGGACATCCGGGACGCCTACCCGGACGGCACCGCCGGCGAGATCGAACGCGGGATGGCGGCCAAGTCCGCCGAGTTTGCCGAGCACGGTAACCGGGTGTACCTACCGCTGGAGCCGGCCGTGTCAGAATCGACGCTATGAACGTCCTGCCGCTGACGCCACCCGGGCAGACGCCGCTGACGGTGCTGACCATCGCCGGTTCCGACTCGGGGGGCGGCGCGGGCATCCAGGCCGATCTGCGCACCTTCGCGATGCTCGGCATCCACGGCTGCGTGGCGCTGGCGGCCGTCACCGTGCAGAACACCGTGGGCGTCAAGGCCTTTCACGAGATTCCGCTGGAGATCATCGCCGGGCAGATCCAGGCGGTGACCTCCGACATCGGCATCAAGGCCGCCAAGACCGGGATGCTGGCGTCGGCGGACATCATCGGCTGCGTCGCCGAGACCTGGCGCGCCGAGGGGCAGGCCGGCCACACCCCGCTGGTGGTCGACCCGGTGTGCGCGTCCATGCACGGCGACCCGCTGGTGCACCCGTCGGCGCTGAATTCGCTGCGCACCGAACTGTTTCCGCTGGCCACCCTGGTGACCCCCAACCTCGACGAGGTACGCCTGCTGGTCGACATCGATGTCGTCGACGAGGCCTCTCAGCGCGACGCCGCCCGCGCGTTGCACGCGCTGGGACCGCAGTGGGCGCTGGTCAAGGGCGGGCACCTGCGGTCCTCGCAGCTGAGCCCGGACCTGCTGTTCGACGGCACCGACTTCCATGAGTTCGCCGCGCCCCGGGTGGACACCGGGCATGACCACGGCGCCGGGGACACCCTGGCCGCCGCCACGGCATCCGCACTGGCGCACGGTTATTCGGTGCCCGACGCGGTGGCCTTCGCGAAGTCCTGGATCACCGAATGCATCCGCGCGGCCTATCCGCTGGGCCACGGCCACGGCCCGGTCAACCCGCTGTTCCGGCTGCACGGCCTGCCCGATGGATCTTGACGCGATCGCCGGCGTCGCGCACACCCCCGACGCCGCCCCCAACGGCACGGTGCTGCTCACCCACGGCGCCGGCGGCAACCGCGACTCCCCGCTGCTGATCCGGATCTGCGACGAGTGGGCGGCGCGCGGTTGGCTCGCGATCCGCTACAACCTGCCCTACCGGCGACGCCGCCCCAAGGGGCCGCCGTCGGGTTCGGCGACCACCGATCAGGCCGGCATCGCCGAGGCCATCGCGATGGCCCGCGACCTCGGGCACGGCCCGGTGCTCGCCGGCGGCCACTCCTACGGCGGGCGGATGACGTCCATGGTCGTGGCAGAGGGGAACACCGTCGCCGAGGGGAACACTGTCGACGTCCTGACGCTGTTCTCCTACCCGTTGCACCCGCCGGGCAAGCCCGAACGGGCCCGCACCGAGCACCTGCCGTCGATCACGGCGCCGACCGTGTTCACCCACGGCACCGCCGACCCGTTCGGCAGCATCGAGGAACTGCGCGCGGCCGCCGAGTTGCTCGGTGGGCCCCACACGATCGTCGAGATCACCAAGGCCCGCCACGACCTGGGCTCCAAGACCCTCGACGTGCCGGCGCTGGCCGTCGACGCGGCCCTGACGCTGCTGGGTTAGCAAACGACTCTTCCATCTTACTTTTGAGTAAGATACGGTGCCAGGATGGCTGCGCCGGAGTTCGACTTCGTGATCGTGGGCGCCGGTTTCGGCGGAATCGGGGCCGCGATCGAACTGCGGCGCCTGGGCTACGACAACTTCGTGATCCTGGACCGCGAGGACGATCTCGGCGGCACCTGGCACGTCAACCACTACCCCGGTCTGGCCGTCGACGTGCCGACCACCACCTATAGCTATGCCTTCGAGCCGAACCCCAACTGGTCGCGGCTCTACACCCCGGGCCCGGAGATCAAGCGGTACGCCGCCGACGTCGCCGACAAGTACGACGTGCGCGGCCACATGCGGTTCAACACCGTGGTCACCGGCGCGCGCTGGGACGACGAGACCAAGACCTGGCAGGTGGCCCTCGCGTCCGGGGACACCCTGAGCACGAGGTTCCTGATCACCGCGACGGGCTTCCTGTCCCAGCCGCGCATGCCGGAGATCCCCGGCATCACCACGTTCGAGGGCCGGGTCCTGCACACCACCGACTGGGACGACGACTACGACGCCACCGGCGAGCGGGTCGCGGTGATCGGCACCGGCGCCACCGCCGTGCAGCTGATCCCCGAATTGGCCAGCTGCGCCGCGGATCTCACCGTCTACCAGCGCACGCCCATCTGGGTGGTGCCCAAGATCGACGTCCGCTTCGGGGCCCTGGCGCGACGACTGTTCGCGCGGATCCCGGCGACGCAACGGGCGGTGCGCGCCGTCACCGACGGTCTCTACGAGTTCCTGGTCTATGTCGGGGTGCTGCGCTACGACAGCGTCGGCCGACTCAACGGCGCGGCCCGTCTCCTGGCCGGCGCGCATCGGTTCGCGTCCATCCGCGACCGCAACCTGCGCCGCAAGCTCACCCCGGACTACGAGTTCGGCTGCAAGCGGCCAACCTTCTCCAACAGCTACTACCGCACGTTCACCCGCCCGCACGTGCATCTGCAGGCCGACGGGATCGACCGCGTCGAGGCCGACGGCATCGTCAACGCCGACGGCACCAAGACCGTGATCGACACCCTGGTGCTGGCGACCGGCTTCGACCTGTGGGAGGCCAACTTCCCGGCCATCGAGGTGATCGGCCGCGAGGGACGCGACCTGGGAAAGTGGTGGCGCGACACCCGATTCCAGGCCTATCAGGGCGTCACGGTGCCGCAGTTCCCGAACTTCCTGAGCCTGGCCAGCCCGTATGCGTTCCTGGGCCTGAACTTCTTCAACACCATGGAGTATCAGATGCTCCACATGGATCGCCTCTTCGGCGAACTGAAGCGCCGTGGCGCAACGACTTTCGAGATCAGCGAGGAGGCCAACACCCGCTATCTGGACCAGATGACGGAGCTGCTGGGCGACTCGTTGTTCACCGTCGGCGACTGCGCCTCGGCCCGCTCGTACTATTACAATCCGGCCGGTGAGGCCACGCTGCTGCGACCCATGACGACCCGGGCCGCGCTGCGGGAGGCCTCGACCTATCCCGTCACCGACTACGAATTCGCCTGAACAGAGAGGTTCGTCCAGTGTCAGACGCATCCACCAAGCCCGCCGCCCTGCCCAGGATCGCCGGGGTTGCCCTGGCCGCCGCGGGGTTGGCGCACTTCGTTCGTCCGCAGCTGTTCGAGCCCATCTCCAAGCCGCTGTTCCCGCACAAGACGCGCCAGCACATCTACACCAACGGCAGCATCGAGACGGCGCTGGGACTGGGCCTGATCAGCCGTAAGACCCGCAAGCTGGCGCTGCTCGGCGGCGCCGGCTACCTCGGCTACCTGGGACTGAACGCCGCCCGCAGCGGGCGTTAGATCCCCAGCACCGCCTTGGCGATGCCAAAGTAGATCAACAGGCCGGCGGCGTCGACGAACGTCGAGATGAACGGGTTGGAGAACACCGCCGGATCGGCCCGGACCACCCGCGCCAGCAGCGGCATCACGCCGCCGACCGTCGCGGCCATCGCGCACAGGCTGACGAAGGTCAGCCCGATGACCAGCCCGATGTCGCGGCCGTAGATCAGGCCGGTCACTGTGAAGGCCAACACGCCCAGCAGCACCCCCAGCGACAACCCGACGCGGAACTCGCGGAACAACACCTTGCCGAGGTCGCGGGGCACCACATCGCCGAGCGCGAGCGCCCGGGTGACGGTGGTCGCGGCCTGGTTGCCGGTGTTGCCGCCGGTGCCGATCAGCAGGGGCACGAACAGCGCCAAGGTGACCACCTGCTCCAGCGTGGCCTCGAATACCTCCAGCACCTGGACGGTCAACGTCGCGCCGACCGCCAGTACCAGCAGCCACACCACCCGGGAGCGCACCAGGGTGCTCACCGGCGCGGCCAGATAGGGCCGACGCAGCGGCTCCGCACCGCCGATGCGGGCCTGGTCCTCGGAGTCCGCGCTTTCCAGGATCGCCAACGCGTCGTCGACCGTGAGGATCCCCACCAACCGGTGCTCGTTGTCGACCACCGGCAGGGCCAGCAGTTTGAGGTCCGCGCACCGGCGGGCGGCCTCCTCGGCGTCGTCGGTCGCCCGCACCTCGTCGGGCCGCTGCATCACCTCCCCGACGGAGGTCCCGACGGGCGCCCTCATCAGATCGCGCAGGCTGACGATGCCGACCAGCACGCGTTGGTCGTCGATGACCGGCATGGTGTAGACGGTCTCGGCGTCATCGAGGTGCGCGCTGACCCGCCGCAGCGCCTCGGCGCTGGTCATCTCGGGGCGCACCGCGACGTACTCGGGGCTCATCCGCCGGCCGATCGAGCGCTGCGGGTAGCCGAGGATCCCGGCGGTCAGGTCCCGCTCCTGCGGCGGCAACCCCTGCAGCAGCCGACGGGCGACCTTGGCCGGCAGCTCGTCGAGAAGTTCGACCCGATCGTCGGGATCCAGATCGGCGAACAGCGCCGCGACGTCATCGTCCTGCAGCGCGCCGACGAGGTCACCCTGCAGGGTGGGGTCGAGCATCTCGAACACCTCGAGCGCCTGGTCCTTGCCCAGCAGCCGGTACAGCACCGCGCGGCGCTTCGAGGACAACCGATCGAGGACCTCGACGACCCAGCCGGCGGGCAGCGACCGCACCAACGTCGTCAACTCCGGCAGGTCGAGATCGTCGTCCATCGCCTCTTCGACCGCTCGCGTGACCGCGTCCCGGTCGGCGCCGTCGGAGGTGAAGCGGTCAGAGGTGCCAGGCATGGTCATGGCTCTCATATACACCGTCCGGGTGTCCGGTGCCTATACGCCCAGCGTCACGTGCATCAGCCGGCGCACGACGGCCTGGACCTGTGCGGAATTCTGGTAGGCCACCAACCGGCCGAGGTCGACCACCAGCGCCATGGCCGCGTGCACGGTGAAGCGCGCCTGCCCCTCGCTGAGGTCCGGGCGCGCCGAGACCAGCAGCCGCGCCCAGGAGTCGATGGTGGAGCGCTGCACGTTGCGCAGCATGTCCTGATCCGCCGCGCTGAGGTTGACCCGCTCGGTGTAATACACGTAGGCCAGCTCCGGGCTGGCGAACGAGCTGGCCACGTAGGCCGCGACCAGCCGCTGCAGGGCCTCGGCCGGGTCGGCGACCCCGGCCAGCCCCGAGGCCAGCTCGCCGGAGATGCGGTCGGCACCCCGGTGGAAGACCGCCGAGAGGATGTCCTGCTTACCCGCGAAATACCGGTAGATCGCCGAGGTCGGAATCCCGACGGCGGCGGCGATCTCACCCATGCTGGTCTCGTGGTAGCCCTGCTGGTCGAAGAGCACCAGCGACTTCTGCAGCACGGCCTCGTAGCGGCCGACAGTGTCCGGTTCGGCGGCCGGCCGCGGCGCGACGACGGGTTCGTCGGCGGCCTCGGCGGCGCTCGGCAGCTGCGCGGCCAGGATGTCGGTGGCCACCCCGGACAGCAACGCGCGGATCTGGCCGACGGGTAACTTCGCCCGGTGATCGGCGACGCTGCCCGCGACGCTGAGGACGCCGGCCGACAGCATCCAGCGATCCGCCGAGGACAGCGTGGGCCGCAGCTGCCGCAGCGAGCGTTGGATGCGCCGGTTGACCAGCCGGATCTGCGCCATCAGCTGGGCCTGATCGTCGCCCTGCAGGTAGCGGCCCTCCCAGCGGTACAGCCCGCCGCGATCCCGGTTGGCGATCGCCACGTCGACGACGGCGCGGATCACCCGCTCCTGCTGCGCCGCGGGGTCCACGGCGTCCGTCTCGTCGTCCACGAAGGCGGTCGCGTCCACCAACTGCCGGCCCAGCGTCAGGACCGCGGCCCGGAACAGGTCGTACTTGTTGGTGTAGTGCCGGTACAACGCCGTGGCGGTGATGTCGAGTTGCGCGGCGATGTCGTCCATGCCGACCGCGTGGTACCCCCGCTTGCTGAAGGCCTCCGCGGCGACGCGGGCGATCTGCGCCTTGCGGTCCTTCGGGCGCCGTCGGATGCCGTCGGCAGTGGCAGCTCGGCGGGTCGGCACGCACCCACATTAGACCGGGCATCGGCGATCGCATCACCGAACCGACGCCGACGACCGAAGGACACCAACCCGCCACCCCGGCAGGCGAATCCTGGTTAACATAGTGGGACGTGCGGGTGGGACGTGCGGGTGGTACGTGAGGGGAAGGGACGCGCAGATGCTCGACAAGCTTCGGTCGGTGCTCAGTTATCAGTTCACCATTGCGGAACTCATCGGGCTGGGCATCATCCTCGGCACCCCCTACCTGATCATCGGGGCGATCTGGTCGATGACGCACACCGACCACCTCGAACACCTCCAGGGCGCCGATCTGGTGGTGTCCTTCCTGGGCTCGATCGTCTCCTGGCCCGTGCTGCTGTTCTCGAATGTGTGCATGACGTGAGTTCGCCGCGGTCGTTGTCCACCGCCGACACCCGGATCACCATCGGGCGGCGCACCACCCGGTGGGACGACCGCGAACCGACCGTCGCCGACGCGATGGATTTCTGGTCGTTCGCGGCGGGCGCGGCCAACGTGGTCATGCAGCTGTCCTGGCCCGGGGTGGGGCACGGGGTGGCGGAGAGCAAGGTCACCTCGGGCAGCCTGATGCACCACCCGTGGAAACGGGCCCGTACGACGTTCAGCTACCTGGCGGTGGCCATCCTGGGCACCGACGCCGACCGGGTCGCCTACCGCGAGGCCGTCGACGGCGCGCACCGGCAGGTGCGTTCGACGCCGCAGAGTCCGGTGCGCTACAACGCGTTCGACCGGGACCTGCAGATGTGGGTCGCCGCCTGTCTTTTCGTCGGCCTCGAGGACACCTATCAGCTGCTGCGCGGCGAACTCACCGGCGAACACGCCGAGATCTTCTACCGCTCGGCGTTCACGCTGGGCACCACGCTGCAGGTCACCGAGGATCAATGGCCGCCCACCCGCGCGGCGTTCGACGACTACTGGAACGCCGCCTGCGAGCAGGTCGCGATGGATACCACGGTGCGCGACTACCTGACCGATCTGCTGCACCTGCGGATGGTCTCCGGGCTGCTGCGCCCGGGGTTCGGACCGCTGCTGCGCTTTCTCACCGCGGGGTTCCTGGCGCCGGTGTTCCGCGACGCGCTCGGGGTGGACTGGTCGCCGGGTCGCCAGAAGTGGTTCGAGCGGCTGTTCCTGCTGGTGTCGTTCGGCAACCGCTTCCTCCCCAAGTTCATTCGGCAGGGCGGCAGCCACGTGCTGCTGGTTGATATCCGCAGGAGGGTCCGGCGAGGAAAGAGGTTGATCTGATGGGCGGAGAACTCACCACGCGTCGACTGCTCGCGATGATCGCGGCGGGACTGGTGCTGCTGATCGGGGTGCTGGCCATGTGGCAGCCGGTGCATCTGGCCGAATTCGACAACTATGGCCTGCAGATCAGTTGCGGATCAGGGTTTTTCGCCGACATGTCGCATCCCGAGATCGCCGACGGCGGCCCCGGTCCACGCACCGAGCAGTGCGAGTCCGCGTTGCTGTTCCGCCGCGCCTGGGCCATCCCGACGATGGTGCTGGGCGCCGCCGTGCTGCTGACGCTGGCCCTGCGCGGCAGCCGGGTCGTCAGCCCGCGATCCCGGCAATGAGCCGCTCGCACACCGCGTCCATCTCCGCGCGCGCCCGCTGCGGATCGGTGGCCCGCGACACGTAGAGGGCGGCCTCGTCGAGCGCGCCCAGCATCACGTGCGCGGTCGGGCGCAGCGGCTGCTCGGGGATCTCGCCGTCGGCCATCGCCCGGGCCAGCATCGTCTCGATGACGCCGAGTCCGTACTTGAGCCCGACCTCGCGCCAACGCTCCCAGCCCAGCACCGACGGCGCGTCGATCAGGACGATCTGCTGGACCTCCGGCGCCGAACACCGGTCCAGGAACTGCCGCGCCCCCACCCGCATGGCGGCCAGCGCCCCGTCCGGCGCCGCGGCGGCCACGGCCTCGCCGACCTCGGCCACCAGTTCGGCCTCCACCTGCTCGTGCACGGCCGCGAAAAGCTCGGCCTTGTCGGCGAACTGGTGGTAGAGCGCGCCGCGGGTGACGCCGGCGGCCTCGACGATCGCCTGGGTCGAGACCTCACCGAACCCCGTGGTGGCGAACAGTTTCCGGGCGGCCTTGAGCAGCTGGGCGCGGGTCGCCGCGGTGCGCTCGGCCTGGGTCCGGCGGGCCGGCCTCTTGACTTCCATACTGGCTGCACGTAACTTTCATACTCAGTGTTTGTAAGTTGCCTCGACGGAGAGGATAACCCACCATGGCGCACATCACGCTGCCCCAGGCCACCGTCACCTATCGCGAGTTGGGCCCGCCGGATTCACCGCATCCGCCGATCCTGTTCGTGCACGGCGCCCTCGTCGACTCACGGCTGTGGTCGGCCGTCGCCGCACCGCTGGCACGGCAGGGCTTCCGCTGCGTGCTGCCCGACCTGCCCCTGGGCGCGCACCGCACCCCGGTCACCGACCGCGCCGCACTGTCCCCGGCCGGCGTCGCCGACCTGATCCACAACTTCCTCGTCGCGCTGGATCTGCACGACGTGACGCTGGTGGGCAACGACACCGGCGGTGGCGTCTGCCAGTTCCTCATCGATGCCCATCCGGAGCGGATCGGCCGCGTGGTGTTCACCAATTGCGATGCCTTCGACAAGTTTCCGCCGTTCCCGTTCAATGCCATCTTCGCGCTGATGCGCTCGGGACCCTCGACGCGGCTGCTCACCGCGCTGCTGCGGCCCCGGCTCCTGCGGCACTCGCCAGTGGGCTACGGACTGCTGGCGCGCTCCCCGGACCCGGACCTCACCGCGTCCTGGCTCGAGCCCGTCCAGACCGACTCGGCGATCGCCGGGGACTTCGCCGCGCTGGCCCGCGCGATCGGGCGCACCGATCTGACCGGGGTCGCCCCACGGCTACACCGGTTCACCAAGCCCGTCCGGCTGGTGTGGGGCACCCGCGACCGCTGCTTCACCCCGGAACTGGGTCGACGGCTGGCCGGGCTGTTCCCCGATGCTGCGCTCACCGAGGTTGCGAACGCGAGCACCTTTGTGCCGCTGGATGATCCGGGCGCGGTGGCCGACGCCATCGCCGCGGTGACGACGCTCAGGACCCCGTGAGCACGTGCCGGGTCCGGTCCGCGGGCACCGGGACGCCGTTGCGGCCGCCGAGATCCTGCGCGTATAGCCCGACGCTGTAGCCCACCCCGGCCCCGTGGATGCCGAGCGCGGTGGCATCGATGTTGTCGATGGTGTCCTCGGGCTTATGATAGTTCGGGTCGAACGGCTCGCCGGCCCGCCCGCCCCACACCTCGGCCTGCTCGGCGGTCATGTTCGCGTCGCCGCCGGTGAACAGGCCGCCCGACGGGATGCCGGCCAGCGTGAACGAGTCGTAGTCGGACCGGCCGTCGAACGACGTGTCATGCCCCGGTTTTCCGGCCGCGTCCAGGTAGGCCGTCAGGGTCCGTTCGATGCCGGCCGAACCCTCCGGCACCCACGGGGAGCGGTCGTTGCGGTCCCGCGGCGCGGACTGATCACCGTCGTAGGTGAAGTAGCCCGGGTTGGGCGAGCCGATCATGTCGAAGTTCAGATACATCGCGATCGCGGTCAGCTGGTCGCGGTCCAGTGACTCGATGTAGCGCGCCGAACCCACCAGGCCGAGTTCCTCGGCGCCCCAGAACGCGAACCGCACCGCGTTCTGCACCGGCGGGGCGCTGCCGAGTTGCAGCGCCGCCTCGAGCACCCCGGCCACCCCGGACGCGTTGTCGTTGATGCCGGGCCCCTCGGGCACGCTGTCCAGGTGCGCGCCGGCCATCACGACGTTGTCGGTGTCGCCGGTGGTGGTCTGGGCGATGACGTTGCGGCCGGTGTGCTGGCGCGTCTCGGCCTGTACCCGCAGCGTCACCGGGCCCGGCTCGGCCCGCAGCCGCTCGCCGTCGGCCCTGTTGACGCTGACCACGGGGATCGCCACGTCGTTCTGCTCCCCCAGCGTGCCGCCCATCCGCTCCTCGTCGACGTTGTTGGCGATCACGACCCCGACCGCGCCGGCGGCCGCAGCGTGGGCCACCTTCTGGGTGAACGGGCACACCCCGCGGTCCACCAGGGCGATCGCCCCGTCCATCGGCAGGCCCTCGAAGTCCTGCTTGGCGCAGCCGGGGGCCTCGCTGAGACGGGCGGGCACCAGCGGGGCGGACACGCCGTCGGGCGGGGTGCCGATGCTGTATTGCAGCGCCCGGGCGACCAGCGTCGCGTCGCCGTGGGTCAGCTCGCCGGGCTCGGAGTGGAACACCCGCACCTCGAACTCCGGGATCGTGACGTCGAAGCCCTTGTCCCGCAGGGCGTTCGCCACGTAGTCGACGCTGGCGTCGTAGCCCGGGGTACCGGAGGCCCGGTTGCCGTCGTGCGCGTCGGCGATGTCCTGCAGGTTCTGCAGGTGGGTCAGCAGCGCGTCGGTCTCGATCCGCTCCGCGATGGTGGTGCCGAACTCGGCCGCGGCCGCCGCCCGGTCCCCCTCGGTGTCCGCCGGCGCCGCCTCCCGGCCGCACCCACCGGCGACGACGACGGCGGAGACGGCAAGCACGGCGAGCGCAGCCCGCGACCCTGAACCCAGAACAGACATGCGCACCACGTTAGCGGCGCCACTGCGCCACGATCAGATCGGCGACCGCCGCCATGCCCGCGGCGTTGGGATGCAGCGGGGCCGGTTTGCCGAACAGGAAGGCCAACGGGAAGCCCGCGGCCAGCGTCCAGGGGTCCGCTGACCAGGCGTGGTGGTCGCGGCTGGCCTCGGCGGCGCGGACGATCTCGCAGCCGGTGTCGGCGGCGGCCTCGGCGGTGATGGTGGCCAACCGGTCGGCCAGGTGCCGGCCCAGCTCGGCGTGCCGGGCCGACAGCGGCGGGGCGGGCTCGCCCGCGAGCGGCAGCAACGTCAGATAGTCGACGAACATCACCCGCGCCTCGGGCACCTGAGCCCGCACGGCCTGCCCGACGGCGCGCATCGACACCTCGAGGGTGCGCAGCGCCGCCTCGCGCGCGGCCGGATCCAGCAGTTCCCGCAGCCGCGCGCCCAGCAGCGGCACCCGGCGCAGCACCGCCGGGGTGGTGGCCGCGGTCAGCATGGGCACGTAACCGATGTCGTTGCCGCCGATGGTGATCGTCACCAGCCGCGCCCGCGCCCCGGGACCGTCGTCGAGGGCCTCGAGTTGCGGCGGCGCGCCGAACTGGGACTCGCCCAGAATGTGGGCGGTGGTGGCCCCGGAAT
>JAEWRC010000103.1 GCA_023460175.1 Actinomycetes bacterium | reverse complement strand
GCCGAGGACTGGGCCCGGCCGGCGCCGCGCTGCCAGGGCGGCGCCTCGCCGGAGTCGGTCACCCGGGGCACCGGGGCGGTGGCCCGGGTCGCGGCGCGGTCGGCCGCTCCGTTGCCCGACCCCTCGCCGGCGCCCTTTTGGCCCGGTTCGTTCGGTGAACTCACACCAGCTCCGTCCGTCTGACCGCTACTCGTCGGCGTCTGCCGACTCGGGCGCTTCGTCGATCACCTCGGCCTCGATCACCTCGGCCTCGATCTCATCGCCGCTGACCTCATCGGCGTTGCGCGCGATGGCTAACAGTGTGTCGCCCTCACCGAGGTTCATCAACCGAACGCCCTTGGTCTGCCGGCCCGCCTTGCGCACCTGGCGCGCCGCGGTCCGGATGACACCGCCGCCGGAGGTGATGGCGTACAGCTCACTGTCCTCGTCGACGATCAACGCCCCGACCAGACTGCCACGACGTTTGTCGTACTGGATGGTGAGGATGCCTTTACCGCCGCGGCCCTGCACCGTGTACTCCTCGATGGCGGTCCGCTTGGCGTAACCGCCCGAGGTGGCCACCAGCAGGAAGGTGTCGTCGCGCACCACGTTGAGCGACAACAGCTCGTCGTCCTCGTTGAACCGCATGCCCTGCACGCCCGAGGTGGCCCGGCCCATCGGCCGCAGCGCCTCGTCGGTCGCCGAGAAGCGGATGGACTGGCCCTTGGCGCTGACCAGCAGCAGGTCGTCCTCGGCGGAGCACAGCACCGCGCCCACCAGCTCGTCCTTGTCGCGCAGGTTGATCGCGACGATGCCGCCCGAGCGGTTGGAATCGAAGTCAGTCAGCCGCGACTTCTTCACCAGGCCCTTGCGGGTCGCCAGCACCAGGTACGGCGCGTCCTCGTAGCCCTTGATCTGGATGACCTGGGCGATCCGCTCCTCCGGCTGGAAGGCCAGCAGGTTGGCGACGTGCTGGCCGCGGGCGGTGCGCGTCATCTCCGGCAGGTCGTAGGCCTTGGCCCGGTAGACGCGGCCCTGCGTGGTGAAGAACAGGATCCAGTCGTGCGTCGAGCACACGAAGAAGTGCGCGACGATGTCGTCCTGCTTGAGCCCGGCGCCCTGCACGCCCTTACCGCCGCGCTTCTGGCTGCGGTACAGGTCGGTCTTGGTGCGCTTGGCGTACCCGGTCTCGGTGATGGTGACGACGACGTCCTCGCGGGCGATCAGATCCTCGTCGCTGACGTCGCCGTCCGCCGCGATGATGCGGGTACGACGGTCGTCGCCGTACTTGTCGACGATCTCGGCGAGTTCGTCGCGCACGATGCCGCGCTGACGTTCCGGTTTGGCCAGGATGTCCTCGAGGTCGGCGATCTCGGCCTCGATCTTGGCCAGGTCATCGACGATGCGCTGGCGTTCCAGGGCGGCCAGCCGACGCAACTGCATGTCGAGGATGGCCTGGGCCTGGATGTCGTCGATGTCCAGCAGCTCGATCAGGCCCGCGCGGGCGATGTCGACGGTCTGCGAGGCACGGATCAACGCGATGACCTCGTCGAGCGCGTCGAGCGCCTTGACCAGACCGCGCAGGATGTGGGCCCGCTCGTTGGCCTTGCGCAGCCGGTAGGTGGTCCGGCGCACGATGACGTCGATCTGGTGCTCGACGTAGTGCCGGATCATCTGGTCCAAGCGCAGCGTGCGGGGCACCCCGTCGACGATCGACAGCATGTTGCAGCCGAAGCTGGCCTGCAGCTGGGTGTGCTTGTAAAGGTTGTTCACCACCACCTTGGCCACGGCGTCGCGCTTGAGCTCGATGACGATCCGCAGGCCGACGCGGTCGCTGGACTGGTCCTCGATGTTGGAGATGCCACCGAGCTTGCCGTCGCGCACCTGCTCGGCGATCGAGGTGATGAAGTTGTCGTGGTTGACCTGATAGGGCAGCTCGGTGATGACCAGCGAGTTGCGGCCCTTGCTGTCCTCCTCGATCTCCACCACGCCGCGCATCCGGACCGAACCGCGGCCCGTGCGGTACGCGTCGTTGATGCCCTGCGATCCGACAATCAGTCCGTGCGTGGGGAAGTCGGGTCCCTTGACCCGTTCCATCACGGCCTCGAGGGTGGTCTCCTCGTCGGCCTCATAGTTCTCCAGCGCCCAGTACACCGCCTCGGCGAGCTCACGCAGGTTGTGCGGCGGGATGTTGGTGGCCATGCCGACCGCGATGCCGCCGGAACCATTGGCCAGCAGGTTGGGGAACCGGCTCGGCAGCACCGTCGGTTCCTGCACTCGGCCGTCGTAGTTCGGCGCGAAATCGACTGTCTCCTCGTCGATTTCGCGCAGCATCTCCATCGCCAGGGGAGTCAGCCGCGCTTCGGTGTTGTGGCTGACGAAGCCATTGGTGACGAACGAGTGATCGTCGGTGTCAACGCGGAGACTGAACACGGGCTGGACACCGGCCTCGGTGACCGAGACGACACGCGCATAGCAGAACCGTCCGTCGGTCAGATCCGTGGCAATGGCCCGAACCTCTGGGTCGGCGATGCGGCGCAGGATCTCCTCACCGTCACGGCGCCACCGCGACAACCGGTCGATGTTGTGCTTGTGCAGCCATTCCTTGTCAGCCCAACGACTTCCGCAATTGGTACGGATGAACTGCGCCAAGCCCGGAACCTGGTCGCCGTCGAGACCCGCGGCCACCGCCGGCAGGGCATCGAGGATGGTCCGCAACTTTCGTTGCTTCGCCCCGCCGAAGCCGACCTGCGCGGCGAACGACTCAGCATGGCCGCGGTTGGTGATGACCACCTTGTATTCGCCGATGGCGTGCAGATACCGGCGCGAGACGACACCGAAGTCCAGCAGCATCTGCTGGACGTCTTTCGCCAGCTGCTGACTACGGGTGGAATACGAGATCTGCACGGCGTTCCTGGGCAGCGCAGAGCACGACCCGTCGCCTTCGAAGAGCGCCTGCAGGAATGCACGCTTCACCGCTGCCGGCGAGTTCCACAGCCATTCCGGAACCCGTTTGTCGGCCGATCGCAGGCCGATCAGTTCGCCGAGGCGACTGCGGCGAAGCGCCTGCAGGTTGTGAACGTCCAGCTCGAGCAGATTCGACCCCGAGGCGATCTCGCGCTCGTAGACATAGCGCGGACCCCCGACAACCGCGTCATACGCAGCCACCACGATGTTGAAGTAATCGCGGTCGAGGTTGTTGAATCCCGCCCGCGATTCACTGACGAAGCCCTCGCTGACGAACGCCCCGAGCAGCAGGGCCTCCATCGTCGGCTCCCAGTCGGCGGGACCGAACTCCACCGGCGGCGTCCGTTGCAGCACGACACGGTCATCCGGCCGAATCTCTTCAATCAGCTTCCACAGCAGTGTGGGGACACCACCGACATCGACCAGACACAACAGGGGATGGTTGGCGGTGCCGGTGACCTCGTAACCCTCGGCGGTCCTGACCGTGAAGGTTTCGTGATCGCCGGAGTGGAAGAGTCGATCTGCGAGCACCGGATCGCCGTGCCGGTCCAGCACTTTCAGTTCGATCTCATTGTCGCTGTTCGGACGAGCCCCGGGCACGATGTCGGCGATGCGCACCGACTGGCCGAACGGCAGGCTCACCAGCGCATCACCGGTCACGCAATACCGCATCGCCGCCGGGGGATCGTTGCCCGGCGAACCGAAGTTGCCCTGCCCGTCGACCAGCGGATAGCGCAGCGACCAGGGCTGCGCCATGCGCACCAGGGTGTCGTAGATCGACGAATCACCGTGCGGGTGATAGTTACCCATCGTCTCGGCGACCGAGCGGGCCGACTTGGCGTGACCGCGATCCGGGCGGAAACCCGAGTCGTACATCGCGTAGAGCACGCGGCGGTGCACCGGCTTGAGGCCGTCGCGGACCTCCGGCAGGGCGCGGCCCACGATCACGCTCATGGCGTAGTCGATGTAGCTGCGCTGCATCTCCTGCTGGATGTCCACCGGTTCGATCCGGTCGCCGGCACCGTCTCCGGGCGGCAGCGTCGTGTCTGTCATGCGCTCCTCAATCTATTCTCGCGTGCTGGATCCAACGGCGTTGTGCCCGTTACACATCCAGGAAGCGGACATCCTTGGCATTGCGGGTGATGAAGCTGCGTCGGGCCTCGACGTCCTCGCCCATCAACACCGAGAACAGTTCGTCGGCGGCGGCCGCGTCGTCGAGGGTGACCTGCCGCAGCACGCGGACCGAGGGATCCATGGTGGTCTCCCACAGTTCCTTGGCGTTCATCTCGCCCAGACCCTTGTAGCGCTGAATACCGTCGTCGACGTTGATCTTTCGACCCGCCGAGCGACCGGCCTCGAGCAGCCCGTCGCGCTCCCGGTCGGAGTAGGCGAACTCCGCCTCGGCACGCTGCCACTTCAACTTGTACAGCGGCGGCTGCGCCAGGAACACGTGCCCGTTCTCGATGAGCGGACGCATGAACCGGAACAACAGGGTCAGCAGCAGCGTCGAAATGTGCTGGCCGTCGACGTCGGCGTCGGCCATCAACACGATCTTGTGGTAGCGGAGCTTCTCGATGTCGAACTCGTCGTGGATGCCGGTGCCCAGCGCGGTGATGATCGCCTGGACTTCGGTATTCTTCAGCACCCGGTCGATGCGGGCCTTCTCGACGTTGATGATCTTGCCGCGCAGCGGCAGGATCGCCTGGAACATCGAGTCGCGGCCGCTCTTGGCCGAGCCGCCGGCCGAATCACCCTCCACCACATACAGTTCGGACTTGGTGGGATCCGTCGAACGGCAGTCGGCCAGCTTGCCCGGCAGGCCGCCGAGGTCGGTGGCACTCTTGCGCCGGACCAGCTCGCGCGCCTTGCGCGCGGCGATGCGTGCCTGAGCCGACGAGACCGCCTTGTTCACCACGGTTTTCGCCTCGGCCGGGTTGGCCTCGAACCAGTGGTTGAGCTGTTCGTTGCAGGCCTTCTGGACGAACGACTTGACTTCGGTGTTACCCAGCTTGGTCTTGGTCTGCCCCTCGAACTGCGGTTCGGCGACCTTGACCGAGATCACCGCGGCCAGGCCTTCGCGGATGTCGTCGCCGGTGAGGTTCGGGTCCTTGTCCTTGAGCAGCTTCTTGTCCTTGGCGTACCGGTTCACCACCGAGGTCAGCGCGGCGCGGAAGCCCTCCTCGTGGGTGCCGCCCTCGTGGGTGTTGATGGTATTCGCGAAGGTGTGCACCGATTCGGAATAGCCGGCGTTCCACTGCATCGCGACCTCGACCTCGTGGCCGGTGCCCTTGCTCTCGAAGTCGACGATGCTCTGGTGGATCGCGGTCTTGGTGCGGTTGATGTGCTTGACGTAGTCGACCAGGCCGCCGGGGTAATGGAAGGTCCGGTGCTTGACCTTCTGCGGAGCCTCGGCTTCGGCGGCCTTCTCCTCGGCGGACTTGGGCGCCTCGGCGGTCTCGCTGACCACCTCGTCGACGACCTCTTCGACCGAAACCCGCTCGTCGGTGAGGTTGATGGTCAGACCCTTGTTGAGGAAGGCCATCTCCTGCAGGCGCCGGGCCACGGTCTCGAAGTCGTAAACAGTGGTCTCGAAGATCTCCGGATCCGCCCAGAACCGGATGGTGGTGCCGGAGGTCTTGGTGGCCTCGCCCTGTGCGAGCGTGCCGGGCTGGGCCCGGGTGTAGACCTGCGCCCATTCGTAACCGTCACGGGCGATATCCACCTCGAGCCGGCTCGACAGAGCATTGACGACGGAGACACCCACGCCGTGCAGGCCGCCCGAGACCGTGTAACCACTGTCCTCGCCGCCGAACTTGCCGCCGGCGTGCAGCTGCGTCATCACCACATCGACGGTGGGGACCCCCGTCGCGTGCATCCCCACGGGGATACCGCGGCCGTTGTCGCGGACCTGGACACCGCCGTCGTCGAGCAGCGTCACATCGACCTGGGTGGCGTAGCCGGCCATCGCCTCATCCACCGAGTTGTCGACAACTTCCCAGATCAGATGGTGCAGACCACGTTCTCCGGTGGAGCCGATGTACATGCCGGGCCGCTTGCGGACGGCTTCGAGGCCCTCGAGAACGGTGATGGATTCGGCGCCGTAATCAGTCTTTTTCTTCTGCGCAGCCACGGTCGGACGCTTCTCCTTGGGGTTTCGCATGCCCACGGCCTAGTCACCGCGGCAGGTCATCCCGCCAGTCTACCGGTACAGCCCGTCCGCACCGATCCTCTAGGGGCGTTTCCCGCCAGCTGATTGCGCCGGACACTGATTTTCTCGGAGGATGTAGCCAAATCGGGACCACCTGTGGATAACGTTCGATCCTGCACGCTCTGAGCGCGCTCGTTATCCATACGTGTCGCGGGGTCCCCGACCCTGGATATGCCGACGCCCCTTCCGCCACGACGGCGCCGTGGGACCGGTGATCTTCAGCGAGGTCACCACCCCGTCGCCGACGGCCGCGGCGATCTTCGCCAACAACTGGGACTGCACCATCCGCAACTGGGTGGCCCAGGCCGTACTTTCCGCCGAGACGCTCAGCACCCCGTCGCGCAGCACCGTCGGCTGGGCGTGCTCGGCGATCTGCTCGCCGACCACCATCGCCCACTGCCCGAGCACCACACCTTCGGACACCTTGTTGTTCCAGCCGTGCTTCTTGGCCAGGTCGCTGGTCGCCGCGCCCAACAGCTGGGGATCGCGGCCGTCGGGACCCGGACCGGACCAACTGCGCCGTCGACCCGGCCGCGGCCCCCGCCGCCGAACGGGGGAGTGGCCCCCCCGGCCGACGTCCTTGCCCTGTTCGCGCGCCGCACCGCGGGCCTCCTCGAGAGTGCGGCGCACCAGATCCATGCCCTTCAGACCCGCAAGATGCGGCGGCGGGAAGGCCGGTTCCTCCGGACGATCTTCGGATTCGCTCACGTCAGCTCCGAAATCCGACCGGACTCAGTGTCTTTCATATCGATCCGGATCTGCTGGGCATCCCAGTCCGCCGGAATGTCCTCCGCGACAGCGGCAGTGACCAGCACCTGCTCGGCGCCGGCGGCCACGCCGGCCAGCGCCTGGCGCCGGGACACGTCGAGTTCGGCGAACACGTCGTCGAGCAGCAACACCGGTTCAGCGCCCTCGGAGCGCAGCAATTCGTAGGACCCCAGCCGCAACGCCAGCGCCATCGACCACGATTCACCGTGGCTGGCAAAGCCTTTCGCGGGTTGGTCGCCGAGCATCAACTCCAGGTCGTCGCGGTGCGGGCCCACCAGGCACACGCCCCGGTCCAGTTCGGCGCGGCGGCGCTGGGCCAATCCGGTCAGCAGCGCCTCCTGCAGAACGGCCACCGCCTCCGGTCCGCCGATCACGTCCCGCGGGTACTCGGTGCTGCTGCGATAGGAGATCGCCGCCGGCCGCGACGACGGCGCGAGCAGTTGGTAGGACTTCTCCACCTCCGGCGCCAGTTCGCCGACGAGTTCCAGGCGCGCGGCCATCAACTCCGCGCCGTGCGCGGCCAGATGTCCGTCCCAGACCTCGAGGGTTTCCTCGATCCCGGAGTCCCGGCCGCCGTAGCGGGCCCCGGCCGCGGACTTCAACAGCGCGGTGCGCTGCCTGACCACTTTTTCGTAATCGGCTCGGACACCGGCGATTCGGGGTCGGCGCAGCACCGCGAGATCGTCGAGATAGCGGCGCCGATCACCCGGGTCGCCGCGCACCAGCGACAAGTCCTCGGGGGCGAACAGCACGGCCTTGACCACCCCGAGCACCTCGCGCGTGCTGCGCACGGGGGAGCGGTTGACACGCGCCTTGTTGGCCCGACCGGCGGCAATCTCGATGTCGACCGCCATCTCGCGGCCCTCGTTGACGACGATCGTGGACACCACCGCGCGCTGGGCACCGGCCCGGATCAGCGGCGCGTCGGTTGCCACCCGATGCGACCCCAGGGTCGCCGTATACCAAAGGGCCTCAACAAGATTCGTCTTTCCGTAGCCATTGGGAGCGACGAACACTGTACGGCCCGGCGCCAGGTCGAGGTCGACGGATTCCCAGGACCGGAAGTCGCGGAGGGCAAGGTGACGAACGTGCACGGGGCGGCCTAACCGGAAAGACCGATCCGTTTGACGGCATGGCCGCCGAACTGGTTCCGCAGCGCGGCCACGGCCTTCATCGTCGGGGACTCCTCCTGACGGGAGCCGAACCGGGCGAACAGCGAGGCCGCGATCACCGGGACCGGGACCCGATGGTTGATCGCTTCCTCGACGGTCCAGCGGCCCTCGCCGGAATCCTCGGTGTAACCGGAGATTTCGGCGAAACCGGGGTCCTCGGCCAGCGCCTTGGCCAGCAGTTGCTGCAGCCAGGACCGCACGACGGTGCCGTTGGTCCAAGCCTGGATCACGGCCTGCGGGTCCCGAACCAGATCCTCGGCGGACAGCAGTTCGTAGCCCTCGGCGTAGGCGGTCATCAGGCCATACTCGATGCCGTTGTGCACCATCTTCGCGTAATGACCGGCGCCGACCGGACCGGCATGGACGAATCCGTCTTCGCGCGGGCCCTCGGGACGCAGGGTGTCGAAGATCGGCATCAGCCGTTCCACATCGGCGTCGGCACCGCCGACCATCAGGCCGTAGCCCTCCTCGAGGCCCCAGATGCCACCGGATACGCCCGCATCGACAAAGCCAATTCCCTTGTCCACCAGAAGTTTTGCGTGTGGGGCGTCCTCGGTGTACCGGGAGTTGCCGCCGTCGACCACCAGATCCCCGGCATCCAGGACGTCGGCCAGCTCACCGATGGTCTCGCTGGTGATCGGGCCGGAGGGCACCATCGCCCACACCACGCGCGGTCCGGTCAGCGCCTCGGCCAACGCCGCCACGGTGGGGACATCGGTGACCTCGGGCCGAGGGTCGTAGCCGATCACCTCGTGACCGCCGCCGCGCAGCCGCTCGCGCATGTTGAACCCCATTTTCCCGAGTCCAACCAACCCCAGCTGCATCGAAACCCCTTTCCACCGGTCCGATCCGGACTTAACCGGGGAGTCGCACCGGCATCAGCAGATACACGTACTCGGTGTCGGCAGCGGGGAACGGTCCGGATCCCTCGGGCAACGAACCTTCCTCACCACCCGGCCGCAGCACCGCGGGTTTGCTCGGCGTGGTGAAGCCGAACGACACCCGGTCCGAGTGCAGCGAGCCCAACCCGTCGGTCAGATACGTGGGGTTGAAAGCAATGGTCAGCGGCTCGCCGGCGAACTCGACCGGCAGATCTTCCTCGGCGCGACCGACGTCGTCGGCGCCGGCCGACAGCCGCACCGTGCCCTCGCTGAACTCCATCCGGACCTGCGCGCCGCGGTCGGCGACCAGCGCCACACGCTTGATGGCCTCGGTGAGTTCGGCGACGCCCATGGAGGCGACGGCGGTGTGCTCGGCCGGCAACAGCTGGCGGAATTTCGGGAATTCGGCGTCCAACAGGCGGGTGGTGCTGCGCTTGCCGCCGCTGCGGATGCCCAGCAGCCCCTCCTTGCCGACGTCCGGGCCGGCACCCAGCGACAGATGCACCTCGGTGCCGGCGCCGCCGGTCTTGGCGGCCTCGGCCAAGGTCTTCGCCGGGACCAGCACCGCGGCCTCGGTGTCGGCGGTCGAGGTGTTCCAGGTGAGCTCGCGCACCGCGAGGCGGAACCGGTCGGTGGCCGCCAGCACCACCGACGCGCCGGAGATCTCCACGCGGATGCCGGTCAGCATCGGCAGGGTGTCGTGGGGG
>JAEWRC010000102.1 GCA_023460175.1 Actinomycetes bacterium | reverse complement strand
CCACCAGCGAGGCGAACGGGCCGCCCCGGTCGCGCTCGGCCACCAGGCGCTGCGCCAGTTCCTCGCCGATGTGGCGCACCGCCCCCAGCCCCAGCCGCACGTCGTCCCCGCCGTTCTCCAACGTGGCGTGGGCCAGGCTGGCGTTCACGCACGCCCCGTGCACCCGCACGCCGTGCCGGCGGGCATCGGCGACCAGCGACTGCGGCGAGTAGAAGCCCATCGGCTGGGCGCGCAGCAGCGCCGCGCAGAACGCCGCGGGGTGATGCAGTTTGAGCCACGACGAGTAGAAGACCAGCGAGGCGAAGCTCAGCGCGTGACTCTCCGGGAAGCCGAAGTTGGCGAACGCTTCGAGCTTCTCGTAGATCCGTTCGGCCAGGGGCCCGTCGATCCCGTGCTGTTCGCGCAGACCGGCATAGAAACGGTCGCGCAGCCGGCGCATCTTCTCGGTGGACCGTTTGGACCCCATGGCCCGGCGCAGCTGGTCGGCCTCGGCCGGGGAGAAGCCCGCGCAGTCCACCGCGAGCTGCATGAGCTGTTCCTGGAACAGCGGAATTCCCAAGGTTTTCCGCAGCGACGGTTCCATCGAGGGGTGGTCGTAGGTGACCGGTTCCAGGCCGTTGCGGCGACGGATGTAGGGGTGTACCGAACCGCCCTGGATGGGGCCGGGCCGGATCAGCGCCACCTCGACCACCAGATCGTAGAACTCCCGCGGCTTGAGCCGGGGCAGCGTGGCCATCTGGGCGCGGGACTCCACCTGGAACACCCCGACGGAGTCGGCGCGCTGCAGCATTTCGTAGACCGCCGGTTCGGACAGGTCCAGCTTGGCGAAGTCCACCTCGATGCCCTTGTGCTCAGCCAGCAGGTCCACCGCGTAGTGCAGGGCCGAGAGCATGCCGAGGCCGAGCAGGTCGAACTTCACCAGGCCGATGGCGGCGCAGTCGTCCTTGTCCCATTGCAGCACACTGCGATTGGCCATCCGCGCCCATTCCACCGGGCACACGTCGGCGATCGGGCGGTCGCAGATGACCATCCCGCCGGAGTGGATGCCCATGTGGCGCGGCAGGTTCTTGATCTCGGTCGCCAGCTCGATCACCTGCTCGGGGATGCCGCCCACCTCCGGCGCCTCGGCCAACCCGTTCCACCGGCTGATCTGCTTGCTCCACGCGTCCTGCTGCCCTTGCGAAAAGCCCAGTGCGCGAGCCATGTCCCGGACCGCGCTGCGCGCCCGGTAGGTGATGACGTTGGCGACCTGGGCGGCGTAGTCGCGGCCGTAGCGGTCGTAGACGTACTGGATCACCAGTTCGCGCTGATCCGATTCGATGTCGATGTCGATGTCGGGCGGCCCGTCCCGCACCGGGGACAGGAACCGTTCGAAGAGCAGGTCGTTGGCGATGGGGTCCACCGCCGTGACGCCCAGGGCGTAACAGACCGCGGAGTTGGCGGCCGATCCCCGGCCCTGGCACAGGATCTTGTGCTGCCGGCAGAATCGGGTGATGTCGTGCACCACCAGGAAATAGCCCGGGAAGGATAGGCGCTCGATGACGGCCAGCTCGTGGTCGATCTGGGCGTAGGCCCGCGGGGCGCCCGGCGGGGGCCCGTAGCGGTCGGCGGCGCCCGTCAGCACCAACTCGCGCAGCCAGCTGTCCTCGGTATGACCGTCGGGGACGTCAAACGGCGGCAGTTGCGGGGCGATCAGCTGCAGACCGAAGGCGCACTGCTCCCCCAGTTCGGCCGCGGCGGTGACGGCGTCGGGGAAATCGGTGAACAGTTGCGCCATCTCGTCGCCGGAGCGCAGATGCGCACCGCCCAGCGGGGCCAGCCAACCGGCGGCCTCGTCGAGGGACTGCCGCGCGCGGATGGCCCCCATGGCCATGGCCAGCCGGCCGCGGGACGGCTCGGCGAAGTGCGCGCCCGTGGTCGCCACCACCGACACCCCGAAGCGACGGGCCAGCCCCGCCAGGGCCGCGTTGGTCTCGTGCTCGCCGGGGTGGCCGTGCCGGCTCAGTTCGACGCTGACCCGCCCCTGCCCGAAGCGGTCCACCAGATCGGCCAGCGCGACCTCCGCAGCCTCCGGACCACCCTCGGAAAACGCCTGGCGCACATGACCTTTCCGGCACCCGGTCAGGATGTGCCAGTGTCCGCCGGCGGCCTCGGTCAGCGCGTCGAAGTCGTACCGCGGCTTCCCCCTCTCGCCGCCGGCGAGGTGGGCGGCCGACAGCTGCCGGGACAGCCTGCGATACCCCTCGGGCCCGCGGGCCAGGACCAGCAGGTGCGGCCCGGGCGGGTCCGGGGTGTCGGTGCGCGCGACATTGCCCAGCGACAGTTCGGCGCCGAACACCGTGGGCACCGCGAGCTCGGCGGCGGCCTCGGCGAAGCGCACCACACCGTAGAGGCCGTCGTGGTCGGTCAGCGCGATCGCCCGCAGGTCCAGCCGCGCCGCCTCCTCGACGAGTTCCTCCGGGGTGCTGGCACCGTCGAGGAAGCTGTAGGCCGAGTGCGCGTGCAGTTCGGCGTACGGGACCCTCGAGCGGCGGACCGCATGCTTCGGCGGGCGGTAGTCGGCCCGCTTGCCGGTCCAGGCCGGGCTGTCGCCGCCGTCGCGGGTCGGTTCGGCCAGCGGCAGGCCGGCCCGGCGGGGCTTGCCACTGAGCACCCGCTGCATCTCGCCCCAGCTCGGCGGCCCGTTACTCCAGCCCACCCCCGCAGTCTATCGAACAATTGTTCGATACAGGGTGGGGGTTGCTCAGGGCTTGCGGGCCACGATGACCGGCATCCTCGCGGCCTGGGCCACGGAGTTGGCCACCGAGCCGAGCAGCATCCCGGTGAACCCGCCGCGGCCGTGGCTGCCGACCACCAGCAGTTGCGCGTTCTCGGACTGCTTGACCAGCGCGTTGGCCGGCCGGCCCCACTCCACCACGCGGCGAACGGTGACGTCGGGATAGCGCTCCTGCCAGCCGGCCAGCCGTTCGGCGAGGATGACGTGCGCGCGTTCCTCCAGCGTCGCGTAGTCCACCCCCGGGATCTCGATCACGTCGGCGTCGCTGACCGCATGGAAGGCGACGAGTTCGACGCCGCGGCGCGAGGCCACGTCGAAGGCGATCGCGGTGGCGACCTCCGAGGCCGGCGAACCGTCGATCCCGACCACCACCGGGGCCTGCGCCGGGTTGTCCATCATCGGATCTTCGTCGTGGATGACCGCCACCGGACAGTGCGCGTGCCGGACCACGTTGGAACTGACCGATCCAAGCAGGCCGCGCGCCAACGCGCCGCGGCCGCGGCTGCCCACGACCACCAGGTCGGCCTCGGCCGAGAGTTCGATCAGCACCGACTGCGAGGGGCCCGTCGGCATCTCGGTGCGCACCTCGACGCCGCCGTCGGCCTTGGCCGCCTCCTGGGCGACCTTGGTTGCCTCGGCGAGGATTTCGCGGCCCTGTTCTTCCTGCCACTGCGAGTAGCTCGGCGGCATCGCCACTTCCGGCCACATCATCATCACCGGTGGGTTCAGCACGTACGCCAGGGTCAGCGGCACCTTCCGGGACGCCGCCTCCCGCGCGGCCCAGTCGACCGCCACGGTGGCCGACGGCGATCCGTCGACACCGACCAGAATCCCTCGATGCGTCGTGGGCGCGGACATGGCACATCCTTTCCTCTGCAGGTCCCGTCGACCGGCGTTGCCTTTGACGTTAGCCGCACCGCACCCGGCGGGTAAGGGCACCGGGTCACCAAAACCCGGGGCCCTCCGTACTCAGATCGCCAGACAGCACAGCTGCTGGGCTTCGGCCACCGAGTCGGCCAGGGGCCGGTCGGTGGCGATGCGGTGGGCGCTGTCCCAGGCCGCTTCGGCTTGCTGCTCGTCGATGCTGCGGGCGATCTCGGGGGTGGCATCCGAGGTGCTGTTGCGCCGCTGAATGATCCGGTCCTGGGCCTCGGCCAGCGGTGTGGTGCAGGCCATTTCGAGCAGGGTGGCATGCGCTTTGGCGGCCAGTTCGCGGGCGAGTTCGCGGTGCGACGGGTCCCGCCAGGTGCCGTCGAGGATCACCGTCTGTCCCGCCGCGAGCATGCTGTGCGCGCGCCGGAGCACCACCTTGTACACCGTCGCGACGTTCTCCGGGGTGTACAGGCCGGCGTCGAGTTGGCCGGGCGCACCGGCGATGACCTCGTCGCGCTCGAGATCCTTGCGGACGTCGTCGGTCGAGATCACCCGAGCGCCGATCTGTTCGGCCAGCGAGCGGGCCAGCGTGGTCTTGCCGGTGCCCGGCCCGCCGCCCACGAGCACCAGCCGCGGCACCGCGGCGCGCAGGTGGTCCAGCGCCAACTCGAGGTGACGCGCGGCGTCCGCGGCGGCCTCGGCGTGGCCCTGGGCGTGCCGGATGCAGTCCACCTTGGCCCGCACCCCGGCCCGGTAGGCGATGTAGAAGTGCCGCAGCGACTGCGGCGCCTCGTCGGCGGCGCGCCCGCAGTAGCGGTCCAGGAAGGTCTCGGCCAGGTCGGGCCGGCCCAGGAACTCCAGGTCCATGGCCAGGAACGCCGCGTCGTCGAGGCCGTCGACGTAGCGCAGCTTGTCGTCGAAGTCCATGCAGTCCAGCAGGTTCGGATGGCCGTCGACGCAGAAGATGTCGTCGGCCATCAGATCGCCGTGCCCGTCGACGATCCGGCGCAGCGAGATCCGGTCGGCGAACAGCACGGCCCGTCCGGCGATGTACCGGTGGGCCAGCTCCTTGACCCGGCGCACCGTGTCGGCCGCGACCACGGGGGCATCGCCGGCGGCGAACTTCTCGAGCTCCACCAGGTTGTCGTCCCAGCGGCCCTTGATGGCCAGCACGCGCGCCTCGGCGTCGATCTCCCGCCCTCGCGCCGCGCGGCCGTGGAACTCGGCCAGCACCAGCGCCACCCGTTCCAGCTCGGCGCGCACGGTCTCGACGTCGCCACGGACCCGGGTGCTCAGCCGGACCTCGTCGGGGTAGCGGTTCATCACCAGCACCGGTTCGCGCTCCCCGACCGTCGGGCCGTCCAGATGGGCGATGCCCAGGTAGGCGTGCGGGGCCAGCCGGTTGTTGAGCTCGAGTTCCCGCGCCAGCGCGTGTTCGCGCGCGCTGTGCGTGCTGAAGTCCAGGAAGTCGGTGACGACGGGCCGCTTGGCCTTGTAGGCGCGATCGCCCACCAGAATCACGACACCGGTGTGGGTTTCGCGGACCTGCGCGTAGGGCTGAGCGGCGGCGCGCGCGTCGAAATCCCGGTGCATACCCCCGATACTGCCCACCGTTCACCGGCTTGGCTAGTTGCGCTGGCCACCGGCCCGGATGACCAATGGCCCTGTTACTGGGGCGCCGCGTACCCGATGATGGAGGGCAGTCAACGGAAGCGGGTGATACCTGATGCCCCGGACCATCGTCGATGCCGAGGTGATCAAGCAGGCCGTCGCGGTCGCCTCGCGGGCGCCGTCGCTGCACAACAGCCAGCCCTGGACATGGGTGGCCGACGGCCCCGAACTGCAGTTGTTCGCCGATCGCAGCCGGATCCTGCGCGCGGCCGACACCGCGGGCCGGGAGGCCCTGGTCAGCTGCGGAGCCATGCTCGACCACCTGCGGATCGCGATGGCCGCGGCCGGCTGGCAGTCCTTCGTCGACCGGTTCCCCAACCCGAACGATCTGAGCCATCTGGCCTCGGTGGATTTCCAGCGCGCCGGCTACGTCAGCGACGCCACCCAGGCGCGGGCCACCGCGATCCTGCGCCGGCGCACCGACCGGCTGCCGTTCCAGCCGCCCAACGACTGGGACATCCTGCGGCCGGTGCTGCACGAGTTGGTCGATTCCGACGCGGTGCATCTGCACGTCGTCGACGACGCGCTGCGCGGCGAACTCGCCGAGGCGTCCCGGCTCACCGAGGCGCTGCGCCGGCAGGACCCCGATTATCAGTCCGAACTCGACTGGTGGACAGCGCCGTTCGAACTCGACGAGGGCATCCCGCGCAGCGCCCTGAACTCGGTGCCCGAGGCCGACCGGGTGGGGATCAACCGCGCCTTCCCCGTTGACGGCCACGGCGAACGCCGGGCGGCGACCGGCCCGGATCAGGCCCGCATCCTGGTGCTCTCGTCCCCGGAGGACAGCCGCGAGGACGCGCTGCTGGCGGGCGAGGCGCTGTCGACCGTGCTGCTGGAATGCACCGCGGTCGGGCTGGCGACCTGCACGGTCACCCATCTGACCGAGACCGAGGCCGGCCGCACGGTGATCGCCGAACTGCTGGGGTCCGCGCGGTGCCCGCAGGCGCTGGTGCGGGTGGGCCGCGCCCCGGCACTCGAGCAGGCGCCGGCACCCACCCCGCGTCGGCAGGTGACCGACGTCCTGAGGCTCCGGCGGTAGGCGCTCAGAGGCCGGCGGTCTGCTCGGACACCGGGGTGTCGCGCGTCAGGGTGCGGCCCTGGAAGAACGCGGGGCTGCGCAGCCGCATCACCAGCATCAGCACCACGCCGAAGGCCAGAATGCCGAAGCCCATGAAGAACACCAGGCCGATGCCGCCGATCTCGGATCCGCTGCCGTTCTCGGGGTCCATGCTCTCCTGCACGGAGATCACGAACACCGCGGCCAGCATCAGCCCACCCAGCAGCGGGAACAACAGCTTGAACACGAAATTGCGTGCGCTGGAGAATAATTCGCTGCGGAAGTACCAGATGCAGGCGAACGCCGTGATGCCGTAGTACCAGCAGATCATGATGCCCAGCGCGGCAATGGTGTCCAGCAGGGTCGATTCGGACAGCAGGCTGACCACGGTGTAGAAGACCGCGGTGACCACCCCGGCCACCACGGTGGCGAACACCGGCGCCAGGTGGCGCGGATGGACCTCGGCGAACTTCGCCGGGAACGCGCCGTAGGCGCCCATGGCCAGCATCGCCCGGGCCACCGGCAGGAAGGTGGTCTGCAGGCTGGCCACCGAGGAGGCGAACACCGCCGCGAACAGCAGCAGCCCGCCCCAGGACCCCAGCACCGGCGTGGCCAGCACGCCGAACACGTTGTCGGCGTTGTCCGCGTTGCCCAGCCCCATGCCGGTCTCGCCGACGCCGGCGTACATCATCACCGCGACGGCGACCAGCAGGTAGGTCAGCAGGATCGAGATGACGCACAGCAGGCCGGCCCGGCCGGGAGTCTTGGTCGGATCCTTGGATTCCTCGCCCAGCGTCAGGCAGGTGTCCCAACCCCAGAACGCGAAGATCGAGCCCGTGACGCCGATGACGAAGGCCCCCAACGCCAAACCGGAGAACGGGTTGAACCAGTCCAGGTCGAAGGCAAGGCCGGCCGGCGCGTCGCCGAGGTTGACGTGGGCGATCGCGATGACGGCGAACGCGATGAGCACCACCATCTGGAAGCCGACCAGCACGTACTGGACGCGCTCGCTGGTGGTGATCCCGCGGCTGGCGATCACCGTGGCCAGCACGATCAGCGCCACCGTGGTCACGATGTTGATCAGCAGGTTGTCGGACAACTCGGCGATGCCGGGGCTGGCGAACAGTTCCGCGATGAACAGGTAGAGGAACTCCACGGCGATCGCGGCCAGGTTCGACAGCACGATGATGGTGGCAATCACCATGCCCCAGCCGCACATCCACCCCACGTAGGGACCGAATGCCTTGGTGGACCACGTGAACGACGCCCCGCAGTCCGGTGCCCGGGAGTTCAGTTCGCGGTAGGCGTAGGCGGTCAGGAACATCGGGATGAACCCGGCGATGAAGATGGCCGGCATCTTCAGGCCGACGGCGGCGACGATCAGCCCGATGCTGGCGGTCAGGGTGTATCCGGGTGCCACGCAGGAGATGCCGAGAATGGCCCCGGACACCGTGTCGACCTTGCCCTCGGCCAGCCCCTTCGCGCGCAGGCCGCTGCGCTCTTCGGCGGCCTCGAGTGATTCGGTCACGGCAGGTCCTCTTCGCTGAGTTGGTCGCGGGGTACGACGATCATCGGGACGTCGAGCACGCGCAGCATCTTGGCCGCGGTCGAACCGAGGAACAGCCGCCGCGGGGCACTGAGCCGACTGGAACCGACCATGATGATGTCGCCGTCGTGCCAGGTGAGTTGGGCGACGGCGTCCTCCACCGATTGCCCCTCCAACACGCTGGAGGTCACCGGAAAGCCCTTGGGGAGTTCGTCTTTGGCCTGTTCCAGGGTCCGCAGCGCGTGGGTCACGGCATGTTGGCGGGCGGCGTCGGCGTCGCCGCGCAGCGAACCGAACACCGGATCCAGCGCCACCAGCGACACCAGCCGCAGCGGGGCCTCGGCCGCGGCGCCGAAGCGCACCGCGGTGTCGAGCAGCAGGTCGGCCCCGGCGCGTTCGCCGATGGCGCAGGTGATTCCGCCGACGCGGTCCACCCGGGACTCGCGCAGCCCGCGCGGCGCCACCGCCACCGGTACGGGTGCGGAGTACAGCAGTTCGTTGACCACCGAGCCCAGTGAACGGCTGCCGGCCAGCCCACCACCCGAGCCGCCGACCACCAGCAGATCGGCCTGCAGCCGGACCACCTCGCTGATCAGCCCCTCGGCGAAGGACTCCGCGATGTAGCGGTGTCCGCGCGCCACCACGCCGTCGGGCACCTGCGCGAGCGCGTCGGCGATCCAGGTGTCGGTGCGTTCGGCGATCAGCTTCTCGTAGCCGGCCGGGGAACCGCCGAGGGCGGGCAGCCGTGCCGGCGGCAGGATGAGACAGATCTCGACTTCGGCGCCCATGCTGCGGGCGAACCGCAGGCCCAGCGCCAGCGCGTCCGCGCCGCCGGGGGTGGCCAGGTATCCGATCACCAGTTTCATGAGCGCGTTACCGCCGATCTGCGCCGAGCGCCTTGTTCGAATAACCCGTCCGAACCACGTGAAGTACCAGCGTTATGAATCCTGACAACGTGGTGCCGTCGATATCGGCAGTTCGCCGAAATTGCCTTGGGGCCTATGCGATGCTCGCGGCAGGTGGAAGGGGGAACCATGCTGGGCGTGCTGCGCCGGGTGCTCAATTTCCGGGTCAGTGTCGAGCAACTGATCGAAGTGGCACTGTGGCTGGCCATCCCGTATCTGCTCGCCGGGGTGGTGTTCACGTTCCTGCATGCCGACACCGTGGACATGTTCGAGTCGCGGCTCGAGACCCAGCTGCCCGCCGGGGCCAATCTGGTGGCGTTCGGCCACACCACCGCGATGTGGCCGCTGCTGTGGGTGGCCCCCGACGTCTGCCGCTGACCGCTCGGCGGACCCGGCTCGCGGGGCCGTTGCCCGGCATGGCTACATAGAGGTCGTGTCGGACAGGCTGAAGAACGTGCTGGACCTGCTGAAGGTCGAAGATCTCGGGGATGGGGCGTTCCTCGGTGCGCAACCCGACGACGACCGCGAGCGGTTGCGCGTCTACGGCGGTCAGGTTGCCGGGCAGGCGATCGCCGCGGCGGCGCGCACCACCTCCCGTCGGCCGCACAGCATGCACCTGTCGTTCCTGCGCCCCGGCGACACCACGATCCCGCTGCGCTATGACGTGGTGTCCCTGCGCGAGGGCCGGACGTTCTCTACCCGGCGGGTGACCGCCAGCCAGGACGGCGTCGTGGTGATGGAGGCCATGGCGTCGTTCATCATCGACGTCGACGGCGACGAGTATCAGCAGCCGATGCCGGAGGTGCCCGCCCCGGAATCGCTGACCCCGCTGGACGAACAGCTGCGCGGGCACCTGCCCGCCGACGACGACTACCTCGAGATGGTCGCGTTCCGCGTCGCCGAGATGCGCTACGTCGACGATCCGCCGCGCATCGCGGTCGACGGCCCGCCGCGCGAAGACCCGCGAACCCGGATCTGGTTGCGGCTGGAGGAGGATCCCCCGGCCGAGCTGTTCGCCGATCCGGTGCTGGCCGTGGCCCTGCTGGCCTACATCAGCGATTGGACCATCCTGGACCCGGTGCAGATCGCCCTCGGCAAGACCTGGCAGCAGCTGGAGAGGTTGGCCTCGCTGGACCACGCGATGTGGTGGCACCGGCCGGTCGATTTCTCCGACTGGTTGCTCTACGAGCAGCGGACCGGCACCGTCACCGGCGGGATGGGTCTGGGCAGCGGCGCAATCTACAACCGGGACGGCTCGTTGGTCTGTACCGTGACGCAGGAAGGCTTCGTGGGAAGGCGACTGTAGATGCCGCGCATCGGTCTGCTCGGGGCGAGAACACTGGCCGCACTGTTCGCGGTGACGGTCGTCGGTGCCTGCAGTTCGGGTCCCCCGCCCCCGCCGTCGATCACGCTGACCCTGGTCCGGCATGCGCAGTCCGAGGGCAACGTGTCGGGTTTCATCGACACCTCGGTGCCCGGCCCGGGGCTGACCCCGGAGGGCAAGCAGCAGGCCGAGGACCTCGCGGATGACCTGCGCGGCAAGGACTTCGACGGCATCTACGCCTCGAACATGCTGCGCGCCGAGCAGACCGCGGCACCGTTGGCCGCCGAGTTCGGCGAGCAGGTGGAGGTCCTCGACGGGCTGCGCGAGATCGAGGCCGGCTGGTTCGAGGGCAAGCCCGAGGACCAGATCGAGACGACGTATTTCCTGGCCCCGGCCCAATGGCTCGACGGCAACATGAACGCGGCCATCCCGGGCTCGGTCAGCGGCAAGGAGTTCAACGACCGGTTCACCGGCGCGGTGCAGGAGATCTACGCCAGCGGCGACAAGAATCCGGTGGCCGTGGCGCACGCGGCGTCGATCATGCTGTGGACGCAGCTGAACGCGACCAACTCGCAGGAGAGCCTGATCGTGAACCGACCGCTGCCCAACACCGGCGTCGTCGTCCTCGAGGGCAACCCCACCACCGGCTGGCGCCTGATCAGCTGGGACGGCCGCACCCTTTAGCACCTCTTTCCCACCGCGAGCGGGCGTGTCCCCGGCCGACACGCCGGCCATTTCTCGTAGTCTGCGCACCTTCGCGCCCACCCGACTTGTCAAGATTGGTTGACACGCGGCCGCAACGGGTCCACGATGCTCCCCATGAACTATGTCGTTACCGGCGGTACCGGGTTCATTGGCCGCCGCGTCGTCGACCGAATCCTGCGCTCCGACCCCCACGCCACCGTCTGGGTCCTGGTACGACGGCAGTCGCTGGGTCGCTTCGAACGCCTCGCCCTGGACTGGGGTGAGCGCGCCCGTCCGCTGGTCGGCGACCTCGCCGCGGCCGACCTGGGGCTCGCCGACCTCACCGAACTCGGCACCGTCGACCACGTCGTGCACTGCGGGGCGGTCTACGACATCACCGCCGACGACGCCCGGCAGCGCGCGGCCAACGTCGAGGGCACCCGGGCGGTGATCGAGCTGACCAAGCGACTCGACGCCACCCTGCACCACGTGTCCTCGATCGCCGTGGCCGGCACCTACGCCGGGATCTTCACCGAGAACGATTTCGATCTGGGGCAAGACCTGCCGACGCCGTATCACCAAACCAAGTTCGAGGCCGAGCAACTGGTGCGCACCGCCGACGGGTTGCGCCATCGGATCTACCGGCCGGCGGTGGTCGTCGGCGACTCGGCCACCGGCGAGATGGACAAGATCGACGGCCCCTACTACTTCTTCGGGCTGCTGGCCAAGCTGGCCGCGCTGCCGCGCTTCACTCCGATCGCGCTGCCCGACACCGCCCGCACCAACATCGTGCCGGTCGACTTCGTCGCCGACGCCCTGGTGGCGCTCATGCACGCCGAGCATCGCGACGGTCAAACCTTCCATCTGACCGCGCCCACGACGATCGGCCTGCGCGGCATCTACCGCGCGCTGGCGCCCGAGGCCGGACTGCCGCGGGTGCGCGCCGCGCTGCCGCGCGCGGTCGCCGACGGCTTCCTGGACGCCCGCGGCATCGTCAAGGTCTGGCGCAACATGGCCGTCACCCAGGCCGGCATTCCCGCCGAGATCCTCGACGCCGTCGACGTGCCCACCACCTTCACCGCGGACAACACCCGGGAGGCGTTGCGCGGCAGTGGCATAGAGGTTCCGGAGTTCGCGGATTACGCGCCGGCGCTGTGGCGCTACTCGGCGCAGCATCTCGATCCCGACCGCGCCCGCCGCAGCGAACCCGACGCCCCGTTGGCCGGCCGGCACGTCGTCATCACCGGCGCCTCCAGCGGAATCGGGCGCGCCTCAGCCCAGGCGGTCGCCGCCCGCGGCGCCACGGTGTTCGTGTTGGCCCGCAACGGCGCGGCGCTGGACGACCTGGTCGACGAGATCCGCGCGGACGGCGGGCAGGCCCACGCATTCGCCTGCGACGTCACCGATTCCGATTCAGTGGACGCCACGGTGAAGGACATCCTCGGCCGGTTCGGGCACGTGGACTACCTGGTGAACAACGCCGGCCGGTCCATCCGCCGCTCGGTCGAGGCGTCCACCGACCGGTTGCACGACTACGAGCGCGTGATGGCCGTCAACTACTTCGGGGCGGTGCGGATGGTGCTCGCGCTGCTGCCGCACTGGCGCGAACGCCGATTCGGCCACGTCGTCAACGTCTCCAGCGCGGGTGTGCAGGCCACCTCCCCGCGCTACTCGGCGTACCTGCCCAGCAAGGCCGCGCTGGATGCGTTCGCCGACGTGGTGGCCACCGAGACGCTGTCCGACCACGTCACGTTCACCACGATTCACATGCCGCTGGTTCGGACGCCGATGATCGTTCCGTCGAAGCGGCTCAACCCGATTCCCGCGATCAGCCCCGAACACGCCGCGGCCATGGTGGTGCGCGGCCTGGTGGACAAGCCGGCGCGCATCGACACTCCCCTGGGCACGCTGGCCGACGCCGGCCGCTACTTCACCCCGAAGCTGGCCCGGCGGATCCTGCACCAGGTCTATCTCGGGTATCCGGATTCGGCGGCCGCCCGCGGCGAATCAGCGCCCGCGACGACACCCCCGACGACGGCACCCCCGACGATGACACGGCGGCCCCGGAAACCCTCCCGGCCGGTGCGCGCGGCCCGCAGCCTCGGCGTGCCGCGCACCGTCAAGCGCACGGTCCGCGTCATCCCCGGCGTGCACTGGTAAACGCCGGCGATAGCATGGCCGCATGCCCGCGGTCTTCGCCGATCTGGATACCGGCGTCGACGACGCCATGGCCCTGGTGTACCTGCTCGCCTGCGAGGAGGTGGACCTCGTCGGCATTGCCTCGACCGCCGGAAACGTTTCAGCACACCAGGTTTGCCACAACAACCTGGCGCTGCTGGAGCTCTGCGGGGTGTCCGGGGTCCCGGTGTCGCTGGGCAGCGAACAACCGTTGAGCATCCCGCTGCGCACCGCTGAGGACACCCACGGCCCCGCCGGCCTGGGCTACGCCGAGTTGGCCGCACCCACCACCGAGGCCACCTCCCACGACGCCGCCCAGGCCTGGATCCGGGCCGCCCACGCCCATCCCGGTGAACTCATCGGCCTGGTCACCGGGCCGCTGACCAGCCTGGCGCTGGCGCTGCGCGCCGACCCGGAACTGCCGCAGCTACTGCGGCGGCTGGTCATCATGGGTGGATCCTTCGACTACCGGGGCAACACCAGCCCCGTGACCGAGTGGAACATCCACGTCGACCCGGAGGCCGCCGCCGAGGTGTTCGCCGCCTTCGGCCGGCACGCCGAGCACGCGAGCGAACTTCCGCTGGTGTGCGGCCTGAACATCACCGAGAGCATCGTGCTGACCCCGCAGATCCTGGCGCGGCTGGCGGCCGCCGCGGGCGCCGACACCCACACCATGGGGCCCGACGACGACCTTGGGCGCCGGTCGACGGCCACCAATCCGCTGATCCGGGTGCTCGAGGACGCGATGCGGTTCTACTTCGAGTTCCACTTCCGCCAGGGCGAAGGCTATCTGGCGCACCTGCACGACCCGTTCGCCGCGGCGGTCGCGCTGGACCCGACGCTGGTGACCGCACGGCCGGCGACCATCGACGTGGAACTGCACGGGACGCTGACCCGCGGCATGACGGTCGCCGACATGGCCGGGCACTGGGGCCGCGAGCCGAACGCCGCCGTCGTCACCAGCGGCGCACCGCACACCACCCGACCGCTGGCCGAGGTGTTCTTCGACCACTACATCGAGCGCGTCGGCCCGTTCCTACAGCGCTTGAGCTAACGGTGACTCAAGCTAACGGCTATTCATAGGCACCCTCCACGTACCAGCGCCGGCGGCGGTAACACAGCAGCAGCGCGAGACCGAGTTCGGTGGCCGAGGCGTCCTCGAGCAACACCTGGGCCCGCGCGGTCCGGCCCGGCGCCTCCTGATCCCACCACCGCTCGTCGACCGGCCACGGCCCCGTCCACCAGCGCAGCGCGCCGCTGTGGGCGCGATGACCGGCGGCCAGCCGCGCCGGCTCGGAGGAGAACAGCCCCCGGGTGGTCACCCGCACCGGATTTCCTTGGGCATCAAGCAGATCCACCGGATCGTCGAGCAGGACCGCGGGCGCCGGTTCCGGCAGCCGCCCCGGCCACGGCCGGTCCGGTTCCGCGCGCGGGACCAACTCGTCGCCCAGCGGGGTCAGCGTGATGCGTTCGGCGGGACCGCGACCGCCGCTGAGGACCGGCAACTGCACGGCATCCGGGCCGAGCAGGCCCTGGACGCGGACCAGCGCGCGGCGGGCCCGCAGGCGATCCTCGTCGCCCACCCCGCCCCACAGCGGCAGCTGCAACGCACCGGCGGACACCAGTTCCACCGGATGCAGACGCAGTGTGGTGATCGGGCCGGTGGGGCGATCGGCGGGATGCCGTCGGTTCAGCCAGCCGTCGAGCTGCCAGCGGATGCGGTCGGCGGTGGCGTCCTCGGTCAACGGCTCCGCACACCGCCACACCCGGTCCAGTTCCTCACCGTTGCTGGTCACCGCCTGGATCGCCAGCCGGGTGCAGCCCACGCCGGCCGCCTCCAGGCTGCGGTGCAGCTCGCCGGCCAGCGTCCGGCCGGCGAACGCCGCCGCGTCGACCCGATCGATGGGCGGGTCGCAGTCCAGCACGGCGTCGCGTTCGGGTGGCAGCTCCCGACCCGAGGGTGCCCGCATGGGCTCGGCCCGGACCATCCGGTGGGCCACCACCGCGTCCGCACCGAATCGCGAGGCCACATCGGTGCGGGGCAGCTCGGCGAACCGGCCGAAGGTACGAATCCCCATCCGCCACAACAGATCCGCCAGATCATCGCGGCCGGGGGCGGCCAGGCTCGGCTCGGCCGCCAGCTGCCGGATCGACAGGTCGGACAGGAACCGCGCGTCACCGCCCGGGGCGACGATGCGCCCGGCGCGGGCGGCGAACACCGCGGTGGGCAACTGATCGGCTACCCCGACCTGACATTCGGCCCCGGCCGCGGCCACGGCGTCCACCAGTCGTTCGCCGGCTTCCTGCTCGGATCCGAAGTACCGCGCGGCCCCGCGCACCGACAGCGCCAACAACCCGGGGCGCAGCACCTCGGCGCGCGGCACCAGGTCGTCGACCGCCGCGATCACCGCCTCGAAGAGCCTCGCGTCCCGACCCGGATCCGCGGCCACGACATGCAATTGCGGGCAGCGGGCCTGTGATTCACGCCGGCGCAGCCCGCGTCGCACCCCGGCCGCGCGGGCCGACGACGAGCAGGCCACCACCCGGTTGGCCAACGTCACCGCCACCGGGGCCGTCGCCGACAGTCCCCCGGCCAGCGCCGCGGCCACCGCCGGCCAGTCCATGCACCACAGCGCCAACACCCTTGCCGTCATGTCAACCCGCTCGGGCACACCGGCCGCGGGCCCGCAGGGACAGCCGGACCTCGCCGACCCGTCCGGACCCGGACCCACCCGTCAGCTCGTAGCCCCGGACCCGGGCGTCCAACCGGACCTGGGCCCCCTGCCAGTCGGACCCGGTGACCAACAGGGTGCAGCCCTTGTGCCGGGCCCGCGCCGTCATGGACCGCGCCCGCGCCGGAGCGACCGAACGTCCGGTCAGGTCGAGCACCACCAGATCCATGCCGTCCATCAGCACCGAGGCCACCTCGAGCGGGTCGGCGCCGGGGTCGGGGATCACCGCCAGCCGGCTCAGGTCCGCCCCCATCTCGACGGCGGCCAGCAGGCTGGCTCGCGGGTCCCCGACGATGGCCGCGTAGCCCCCGTCCGCGGTCACCGCGGCGACCATGTTCAGTGGCAGGGAACGCGCACCCGTCAGCACCGCCACCACCCCGCGCGGCAACCCCCGGGGCAGTAGGTCCGCCAGCGCCTTCGGGACCGGCAGCAAAGATTCCGAGGCCGGCGCGGGGGCCGTCGCACCCTCGGGCCCCCGCCGGGACGCGCCCACCCGCCCGGAGACCGCGGCGATCTGCCGCCGCAGCTGTTCTACCTGTTCAGAGCGATTTTCGGCGTGCTGATCCGGGGAAAGTGCCGCCGTCATCGCCCGCCCTCCAGGTCGTCTGAGTTACGCCGTATTCGAAACTTTGTTCGATAGAGCGAGTAAACACCCACCCACCGACAGCGTCAAGCGAGCGAGACAGCAGAGACACACGTGACCCGTGTGACGAATCAGACCTGTTTTGGGCAGCCTTCAGCGACCGACAACGCTCCCACCGCGAGCAGCTCGGACTACTCCCATTCGATGGTGCCCGGCGGCTTGCTGGTCACATCCAGCACCACGCGGTTGACCTCGGGCACCTCGTTGGTGATCCGGGTCGAGATGCGCTCCAGCACCTCGTAGGGCACCCGCGTCCAGTCGGCGGTCATGGCGTCCTCACTGGACACCGGGCGCAGCACCACCGGATGTCCGTAGGTGCGGCCGTCCCCCTGCACCCCCACCGACCGGACGTCGGCCAGCAGCACCACGGGGCACTGCCAGATGTGATGATCCTGCCCGGCGGCGGTGAGTTCCTCGCGCGCAATGGAATCCGCGCGGCGCAGGGTGTCCAGCCGGTCGGCGGTCACCTCGCCGATGATCCGGATGGCCAGCCCCGGCCCGGGGAACGGTTGGCGGGCAACGATTTCCTCCGGCAACCCGAGTTCCCGCCCCACGGCCCGGACCTCGTCCTTGAACAGCAGTCGCAGCGGCTCGACGAGCTTGAACTTCAGGTCGTCGGGCAGACCGCCGACGTTGTGATGGCTCTTGATGTTGGCCGCTCCGGTCCCGCCGCCGGACTCCACCACGTCGGGATACAGCGTGCCCTGGACCAGGAATTCGACCTCGGCCTCGGTGGAGCCCAAGGTGTCGCGCACCGCGCCCTCGAAGGCGCGGATGAACTCGCGGCCGATGATCTTGCGCTTGCCCTCCGGGTTGGTCACACCCGAAAGCGCCTCCAGGAAGCGGGTTTCGGCGTCCACGGTCACCAACCGCGCACCCGTCGCAGCGACGAAATCCCGTTGCACCTGGGCGCGTTCACCGGCGCGCAGCAGACCGTGATCGACGAACACACACGTCAGCCGGTCACCGATGGCGCGCTGCACCAGCGCCGCGGCCACCGCGGAATCGACCCCGCCGGAGAGCCCGCAGATCGCGCGGCCGTCGCCGATCTGCTCACGCACCTGGGCGATCAGGGCGTCGGCGATGTTGGCCGCCGTCCACGTCGCATCGATCCCGGCGAAGTCGTGCAGGAACCGGCTGAGCACCTGCTGTCCGTGCGGCGAGTGCAGCACCTCGGGGTGGTACTGCACCCCGGCCAGGCGCCGCGCACGGTCCTCGAAGGCCGCGACCGGCGCACCCGCACTGCTGGCCACCACCTCGAACCCGGCGGGCGCGGCCGTGACCGCGTCGCCGTGGCTCATCCACACTGGCTGGGTGTCCGGCAGCCCCGAATGCAGTTCGCCGCCGGTGGCTTTCAGCTCGGTGCGGCCGTATTCGCTGGTGCCGGTGCGTTCGACCGTGCCGCCCAGTGCCTGGGCCATGGCCTGGAAGCCGTAGCAGATGCCGAACACCGGGACGCCCAGATCGAACAGCGCGGGATCGAGTTGCGGGGCGCCGTCGGCGTACACGCTGGACGGCCCGCCCGAGAGCACGATGGCCCGCGGGTCCTTGGCCTTGATCTCCTCGACCGAGGTGCTGTGCGGGACGACCTCGGAGAACACCCGAGCTTCGCGGACCCGCCGGGCGATCAGCTGGGCGTACTGGGCGCCGAAGTCGACCACGAGGACAGGACGGGGTGAGGGCTGCGAATCCACCGGCTCAGTCTAGTGGGGTGCAACCAGCGGTTTGCCCACCGTCACCCGGCCGAGCTCACCGGCTCGATGGGCAGCCGCCGCAGCGCCCCCGGCGCGTCGGCCGGCACCACCGGACGCTGCGGCGCGACCGGGTCCAGCCGACGATAGGGCTGCCCCTGGGCGGGCCGCAGATCCGCTTCGTTCTTGTTGGGCCACAGCGCCGCCGCACGTTCGGCCTGCGCGGTGATCGACAACGACGGGTTGACCCCGAGGTTGGCCGAGATCGCGGCGCCGTCCATCACCGATAGCGTCGGGTAGCCGTAAACCCGCTGGTACGGGTCGATCACGCCGTGCTCGGGACCGTCCCCGATGGCCGCCCCGCCCAGGAAGTGGGCGGTCAGCGGGATGTTGAACAGCTCTCCCCAGGTGCCGCCGGCGACCCCGTCGATCTTGGCGGCGATCCGGCGGGTGACCTCGTTGCCGGCCGGGATCCACGTCGGGTTGGGTTCGCCGTGCCCCTGCTTGCTGCTCATCATCCGGAAACCGAACCGGGTCTTGCGGGTGAAGGTGGTGATCGAGTTGTCCAGGTGCTGCATGACCAGCGCGATCATGGTCCGCTCGCTCCACCGGGTCGGGTTGAGCAGCCGCAGCATCTTGCGCGGATCTTGGCGGGCCTGGTCCAACAGCTGCCGCCACCGGGGCACGTCGGTGCCCAGCGGACCCGCGCCGTCGGTCATCAGGGTCTGCAGCAGCCCCATGGCGTTGGACCCCTTGCCGTAGCGCACCGGTTCGACGTGGGTGTCCGGGGTGGGATGGATCGACGACGTGATCGCCACCCCGTGCGTCAGATCCAGATCGTCACCGACCTCGAGGCGACCCGCCCCGACGATCGACTCCGAGTTGGTGCGGGTCAACACGCCCAGCCGATCGGAGAGCTTCGGCAACTGTCCCTTGTCGCGCATCTTGAACAGCAGCTTCTGGGTGCCGTAGGTGCCGGCGGCCAGGATCACGTGCGACGCGGTGAACGTCCGGCGCCGACGCCGCAGCAGCCGGCCGGTGCCGACGGTCTTCACCTCCCAGACGCCGTCGCCGCGCTGGCTGAACCCGGTCACCGTGGTCATCGGGATCACCTGCGCCCCAGCGGATTCGGCCAGGCCGAGGTAGTTCTTCAGCAGGGTGTTCTTCGCGCCGTAGCGGCAGCCGGTCATGCACGCACCGCATTCGATGCACCCGGTCCGCTCCGGGCCCGCGCCGCCGAAGTACGGATCGGGCACCCGTCGTCCGGGCGTCTTCTCGCCGTCGGGACCGAAGAACACCCCGACCGGGGTGGGCACGAAGGTCTCGCCGACGCCCATCTCGTCGGCGACCTCCTTCATGATCCGGTCGGCGTCGGTGAACGTCGGGTTGGTGACGACCCCGAACATGCGCTTGGCCTGCTCGTAGTGCGGCATGAGTTCGGCGCGCCAGTCGGTGATGTGAGCCCACTGCTGGTCGGCGAAGAACGGCTCCGGCGGGACGTAGAGGGTGTTGGCGTAGTTCAACGAGCCGCCCCCGACGCCGGCGCCGGCCAGGATCATCACGTTGCGCAGCAGGTGGATGCGCTGGATGCCGTAGCAGCCCAGCTTGGGTGCCCACAGGAACTTGCGCAGGTTCCACGAGGTCTTGGCGAAGTCGGTGTCCTCGAAGCGGCGGCCCGCCTCGAGCACGCCCACCCGGTAGCCCTTTTCGGTGAGTCGCAGCGCCGAGACGCTGCCCCCGAACCCCGACCCGATGATGAGAACGTCGTAATCCGGCTCCATGGCAGCCAGTATGTACTTACCGGCCAGTAACCTCTAGCCAGGTTCGCCTAACTTTCAGGAGCCGACCGTCAGGCCGACCTTCTGGAACTCCTTGAGGTCGCAATACCCGGCCTTGGCCATCGACCGGCGCAGCCCACCGACCAGGTTCAACGAACCGAACGGATCGTCGGACGGGCCGCTGAGCACCTGATCCAGCGACGGCCGTTCGCCGAGCGCGATCTGCAGCAGCGCCCCGCGCGGCAGCGACGGGTGCGCCGCGGCCGACGGCCAGAACCAGCCGTCGCCCAGCGCCTCGGCCGACTGGGCCAGGGGCGTCCCGAGCACCACGGCGTCCGCGCCGCAGGCGATGGCCTTGGCCAGTTCACCGGAGGTGTGGATGTCGCCGTCGGCGAGCACGTGCACATACCGGCCGCCGGTTTCGTCGAGGTACTCGCGGCGCGCGGCCGCGGCATCGGCGATGGCGGTGGCCATCGGAACGCTGATGCCCAGCACCTCGTCGCTGGTGGTCGCCCCGGAGGTCGACCCGTAGCCGACGATCACCCCGGCCGCGCCGGTGCGCATCAGGTGCAGCGCGGTGCGGTGGTCCAGCACCCCGCCGGCGACGACGGGCACGTCGAGTTCGGAGATGAAGGTCTTGAGGTTCAGCGGCTCACCGTTGGAGGCCACCCGCTCGGCGGAGATGATGGTGCCCTGGATGATCAGCAGGTCGATGCCCGCGGCGACCAGGGTCGGGGTCAACGCCTGGGCGTTCTGCGGGCTCACCCGCACCGCGGTGGTCACCCCGGCGTCGCGGACCCGAGACACCGCCGCTCCCAACAGGTCCAGATCCAGCGGCGCGGCGTGCAGTTGCTGCAGCAGCCGCACGGCCGCCGTCGGCTCCGGCTCCTTGGCGGCCGCCTCGACCACCTGCGCAACCTTGGCCTCGACGTCGGCATGCCGACCGATCAGGCCTTCACCGTTGATGACGCCCAGTCCGCCGCGGCGACCCAGCTCGATCGCGAATTCGACCGACACCAGCGCATCGGTCGGGTGGCTGACCACCGGGATCTCGAACCGGTAGGCGTCTAGCTGCCAGGCCGTCGACACATCCTGGCTGGACCGGGTGCGCCGCGCCGGCACGATATTGATGTCGGCGAGCTCATAGGTACGCCGCGCGGTGCGGCCCATGCCGATTTCAACCATGTCACGCACTGAACAAGTCCCCCTAGCGCGCGTAGTAGTTCGGTGCTTCGACGGTCATCGTGATGTCGTGCGGGTGGCTCTCCTTGAGCCCCGCCGTAGTGATCCTCACGAATTGCGCCTGTTGCAACTGTTCGATGCAGGACGCGCCGGTGTAGCCCATCGCGGCCCGCAATCCACCGGTGAGCTGGTGGATCACCGTCGACAACGGGCCCCGGAACGGCACCCGGCCCTCGATGCCCTCGGGCACCAGCTTGTCCTCGGAGAGCACGTCGTCCTGGAAGTAGCGGTCCTTGGAGTAGGACTTGGCCAGGCCGCCGGTGGCGCCGCGGCCCTGCATAGCACCCAGCGATCCCATCCCGCGGTAGCTCTTGAACTGCTTGCCGTTGACGAAGATCAGCTCGCCCGGCGACTCGGCGGTGCCGGCCAGCAGCGAGCCCAGCATCGCCGTCGACGCGCCCGCGGCCAACGCTTTGGCGATGTCGCCCGAATACTGCAGGCCACCGTCGGCGATCACCGGCACACCCGCCGGCCCGCACACCGCGACGGCCTCGAGGATCGCGGTGATCTGCGGGGCTCCGACCCCGGCGACCACGCGGGTGGTGCAGATGGAACCCGGACCCACCCCGACCTTGACGGCATCGGCACCGGCCTCGACCAGCGCGGCGGCCGCGCTGCGGGTGGCGACGTTGCCGCCGACCACCTCGACCCGGTCGCCGACCTCGGCCTTCAGCTTGCCCACCATCTCGAGCACCATCCGGTTGTGGGCGTGCGCGGTATCGACGATCAGTACGTCCACCCCGGCGTCGGTGAGCGCCATGGCGCGCTCCCAGGCGTCCTCCCCCACGCCGACGGCCGCACCGACCAGCAGCCGGCCGTCGCTGTCCTTGGTGGCATCGGGATGCTGTTCGGTCTTGACGAAGTCCTTGACGGTGATCAGCCCGGTGAGCTTGCCGTTCCCGTCGACGATCGGCAGCTTCTCGATCTTGTGGCGACGCAGCAGACCCAGCGCGGCGTCGGCGCTGACGCCCTCGCGCGCGGTGATCAGCGGCGTCTTGGTCATCACCTCCGCCACCGGCTTGTTCAGGTCGACCTCGAAGCGCATGTCGCGGTTGGTGATGATCCCGACCAGCAGACCGGCGTCATCGACCACCGGGAGCCCGGAGATCCGGAACCGCGCGCACATCGCGTCGACCTCGGCCAGCGTGTTGGTCGGCGAGCAGGTCACCGGGTCGGTGACCATCCCGGCCTCGGAGCGCTTGACGGTCTCGACCTGGCCGGCCTGCTCGGCCAGCGGCAGGTTCCGGTGCAACACGCCCATGCCGCCGGCGCGGGCCATCGCGATCGCCATCCGCGACTCGGTGACGGTGTCCATCGCCGAGCTGACCAGCGGCACCTTGAGCCGGATCTTGCGGGTCACCTGGCTGGAGGTGTCCGCCGACGCGGGAATCACGTCCGAGGCGGCAGGCAGCAGCAGCACGTCGTCGAACGTCAGACCCACCATCGCGACCTTGTGCGGATCATCGCCACCGGTCGGAACGGCGGTGCGTTCGGCGTCGGATACGGGTCGGGATACTGCTTGTGCCATCAGGGCGGCCTCCACTAAGGCATACGGAGCGAGAGTGCCATCCTATCGGCTCCCGCTGACGACGCCGCCGCCCCGGCGGGTATCACTGGCTTCCCCCAGTGCGGCTGCGTAGGGTGGAGGCGTGCGCGACCATCTACCTCCGGGATTGCCGCCAGACCCGTTCGCCGATGACCCCAGTGACCCCTCGGCCGCCTTGGACGCCATCGAGCCCGGGCAGCCGCTGGATCCGCAGGAGCGGTCCGCGGTCGAGGCCGACCTCGCCGATCTCGCGGTGTACGAATCACTGTTGGCGCACAAGGGACTTCGCGGCCTGGTGGTGTGCTGCGACGAATGTCAGCAGGACCACTACCACGACTGGGACATGCTGCGGGCCAACCTGCTGCAGCTGCTCGTCGACGGCACCGTGCGCCCGCACGAGCCGGCCTACGACCCGGAACCCGACGCCTACGTCACCTGGGACTACTGCCGCGGCTACGCCGATGCCTCGCTGAATCAGGCCGCCTCGGAGAGCGACGGCTACCGCTAGCTAGTTCAGGTCCGGGATCGGCAGCTCGATCCGCGGGCTGTCCGCGGTCGTCGTGACCACTTCCTCTTCAACCTCGATCTCGACCGGCTCCGGCACGGATACCTCCGGCGCCGAGGTCTCGATCTCCACCGCGGTCGTGGGCACCGCAGTCGTGGGCACCGTCGTCGGCTCGGGCGCCTCGGCGACCGGCGGGGCCGACGTCGCCGTGGTGCGGGCCGCGCTACTGGTCGGGGCCGGTGAGCTGGTCGCCGAGGGCGATGTGCTGGTCGGCGACGGCGGAGTGCTGGTCGCCGATGTCGGTGTCGGGGTGGCCGAACTGGTCGGCGTCGCCGGCACTGAAGTGGGCTCAGTCGTCGGCTCGGTCGTCGGTTCGGTGCCCGGCGTCTCCGGTTCCGACGTCGGTTCCTCGGTCGGTTCGACGGCGTCGGATTCGGTGGGCTCGGCACCCGGCTCGGTGGGCTCAGTGGTCTCGCCCGGGACGGTGGTGGTGGCGTCGTCCTCGGCCGGAACCGTCGGCTCCTCCGGCGGTGCGGTCGTCGTCGGAGTGACGACGGCGGGCAGCTCCAGCAGCGTGACGCCCGGCGGCGGGGGCACCGAGGGCGCTCCCGGCGCGACGGCCGGCAAGGTGGCCTGCGCATCGCGGGTACCGACCTTGACGCTCAGCTCATTCCACTGCTGGACCAGCTCCGTCTTGTGCTCGAAGTCGTCGACGGTCTGCACCGTGGTGCTGACCTGCTCGAGCTTGGCCTGGGCCTGTTCCCAGTCGCCGCGCTCGATCAGCTGCTGCACCTCGGCCATCTCGGTCTGGGCGGCCAGGGTCACGCGATCGTCGCGCACCGACGGCGACTCACCGAACAGCGCGGTGCGCAGGCCGTACATCGAATCGCCGGGCTGCGCGCCGCCGACCAGGGCGCCGAAGCCGCCGATGGCGAGTACGCCGGCGGCCAGGGACGCGACGACGGTCAGCCCGCGCCGCGGCCGCGGCTTCGGGGTCTGCGCGGCCAGGCCCTCCTGGATCGCGGCGGCGGCCTCGTCCTCGGAGACGAATCGGCGGACCGAGGGGCCACGAACGCCGTCGCGCCAGTCCTCGAGCAAAGCGAACAACTCGGCGTCGCCGGGGTCGGCCGGGCGGACCCGGCGCTGTGCGGCCAGGGCGTCGAGCAACTGATCGGTGCGGGCGATGTCGGCCAGGGATTCGGGTCCCTGCGACGGGCCGGAGCCGGGGCGGAAGTCAGGCATAGTCGTACCCCGAAGCCGAGATCTCGTTCTTGAGTTTGGCCAGTGCACGATGCTGGGCAACCCGGACCGCGCCGGCGGTGCTGCCCACCGCGACGGCCGTCTCCTCCGCGGACATTCCGACCACCACGCGCATGATCAGAATTTCGCGCTGCTTCTCGGGCAGCACCTTGAGCAGTTCCTCCATCCGGGCCGCCGAGTCGGCGTTGATCGCCTGCTGCTCGGGACCCATGTCCGGGGCGTAACGCTCGGGTACCGACTCCGTCGGCTCCGCGCGGTTGCGCCCCGCCGCGCGGTGGGCGTCGGCGACCTTGTGAGCTGCGATGCCGTACACGAAGGCCAGGAACGGGCGACCCTGATCCTGGTAGCGCGGCAGCGCCAGCATGGCGGCCATGCACACCTCCTGTGCGACGTCGTCAGCTGAGAGACCACTGCGCTCCGCGGTTCCGACGCGAGCCCGGCAATACCGGACCACGATGGGGCGGATAGTCTCCAGCACTTCCCGGAGCGCATCACGGTCGCCGGCCACCGCTTCAGCAACGACGGCGTCGAGACGTTCTCCTGGAATTGTCATCGACGGCGATATCTCCAACGTTACGGCCGGACAGATCCCGGCGGCGCGGCACAGCTAAACAATAACGGCCCGGCGGGGCCGCCCCACGGTCAACGCGCGCACCATGCGCCTCCGCGCTGCCCGACGACATCGGCGGCGGTGTCCCTGATCAGCCGAACCTGCTCCACCGTATGTACCTCGCTGCCGATCCCCAAAAGCAGGCTCGCCACCGCCCATCGCAACGGGATCAGCCCGTGCTGCCCGGTGCGCTCGAGCAGCCCGTCGCCCAGCGCGGTGGCCTCGGGCAGGCGCCCCGCGCAGCACAGCGCCGCGGCCAGCACCACATCGCTCTTGACGCGGTGGCGCACCGAGGTCCCGTCGGCGGCCAGCGCCACCGCGCGCTGGGCGTGATCCAGCGCCGCCTCGGGGTGGCCCTGCGCCATGGCGAGTTCGGCGCTGACCCACGCGATGCGCACCGCGTGCCGGTCGGCGGGCGCCGCCGGCTGTTCGGACTGGGCCCGTTGCAGCAGCCGCTCCGAGAGCGCGAACCGGCCC
>JAEWRC010000101.1 GCA_023460175.1 Actinomycetes bacterium | reverse complement strand
GTCCGGCCCGCGGCGGTGGACAGGTCCGCCACCACCTCGGCCGCGGCCAGATCCACCCCGATCACGGTGTGCCCGGCGGCGCGCAGCTTCTGCGCGGCCTGCTGCCCCATCCCCGACGCGCTGCCGGTCACCGCATACGTACCCACGTGATTCCTCCCGTTGCTCGCTAGCGCACGACGACGCTGCTCGGCGGCCGCGGCGCACCGAGCATCTGCCGGTGCGACGGCGGGCGGCGCCCACCCTCGTCGGTGATGCCGTACCGCTCGGCCAGTTCCGCCCCGATCACGGTGTGCCCGCTGAGCTCGGCCAGCGCCGGATCCCGGTAGAGCGCGTCGATCAGCTGCCCGGTGAACTCCGGGGTCTCGGCGTGCTCGGCGAACTCGGCCAGGGCCTTGGCGTTCCCGCCGAAGGCGCCGCGAAGCTTCGCGGTGAGCAGGATCCCCATCCAGATCGCCACCGTGCTCACCGTCGTGTCGGCGAAGTCGACGGCCATGTCCGCGGCCAGCTTGTCGACGCCGGCCTTCTGGGCCCCGTAGGCCGGCCCATGCATGTAGCAGACCGAACCGGGCGAGGACGTGAACACGATCAGGCCCCGCTCCCGGCGCACCAGCAGCGGCGCCGCGTGCCAGGCGGCCACATAGGCCGAGCGCAGGCCCACGTCGAGGACATCGACCAGCGCGAGCGGCTTCTCCCAGAACGGTTTCGGGCTCACCAACTCGTCGGCGATGGCCGCGGCGTTGTTCACCAACAGATCCAGTCGGCCGGACTCGGATCCGACCCGTTCGAACAGCGCGGCCACCGCGTCGTCGTCGCGGTGATCCAGCGCCACGGCCACGCCGCCCGGTGGGGCCTCGGTGATGGTGCGGCCGGTGCCGTAGACGCGCCAGCCACGCCCGGCCAGCGCGGCGGCGATACCGTGGCCGGCGCCCCGACTCGCCCCCGTGACCACCGCGACCGGCGTCCTCTCGGTCATCGCGTCACCGCGCGGATCCGGTGGCGAACGAGGCGAGGATGGCCTCGACCGGTGAGCGCCAGCTGATCGCCAACTCGCGCAAGGTCTCGGCGTCGTCCATCGGGATCGCCGCGGTGATCAGCGCGGCGGCCTCGTGACTGAACCCGCTGCCGAGCGGCAGCACCGAGGCCGCGAGGTCCGCGAACCGCCCGATACCCCGAAACATCGCCGGGCTCATCGGGATTCGGCGGACCTTGCGGCCCGAACCGCGCTCGACCGCGCCGATCATCTGATCGAAGGTGAGCAGCTGCCCGCCACACAGGTAGCGCTTGGGGCCGCGCCCGGGCCGCATCAGGCGCTCGTGCACCAGCGCCACGTCGCGGACGTCGACCATCTGCATGCCGGCGTCGCCCACCTTGGGGGCGACCCGGTACCGCACGATGGTTTCCCAGCCCTGCTCGGTGATGCCGGGGGCGGTGTGCAGCGCCGGACCGACCACGCTCGACGGGTAGGTCACCACCACCGGCGCCCCGTCGCGCTGCAGCTCCCGCGCCACCCGATCGGCATAGGACTTGGTCCGCGCATAGGCCGACTTCCCGTCGGCGGTCGGCGAATCCGGGGTGATCACCGGCCCCGGGGGCGGGAACAGCGCGCTGTAGCTGGACACCAGCACGATCGGATCGAGGTTCAACTCGACGCCGCGTCGCATGATGCGTTCGCTGGCGTAGGCGTTGATGTCCCACATCAGCGCCTCGCGGCTGTCGTCGGTGCCCACCACCCCGGCGCCGTGCAGCACCGCGTCACAGCCGTCGAGCAACCCGGCCACCGCGTCGGGGGTGCGCAGATCCCCGCGTACCAGTTCCAGCGTCCCGGCCCCACGCAGGTTCGCCAGCAGCGCGTCGTTGGACCACTGCGGCTCCACCAGGAGTTTCACGCCGTGACCGGCCGCCAGCAGTTCAGCCACAATGTGGGCGCCGACGTAGCCGGTCCCGCCCGTTACGGCAATGTGCATCGTCGGACCTTATCGCGCCGCAACCGCGCCGCCGTCGACTACACCCACCAGGTGGACAGCGCCTCCAGGTGTCGTCGGGACCGGTGTTTGGCCATGCTGTCGTCACCGTCGCGGATGGCCTCGATGATGCGGCCGTGCGCGCGGTACATCTCGGTGGCGTCCGCGGCCCCCGGCATCGGGTGCATGGTGGGCGTCCAATGCCGGCCGAACAATTCGACGATGATCCGCAGGAAGATGTCGAGCACCCGGTTGCCCGCCAGATCGGCCAGTTCGGCGTGGAATTCGAGGTCGGTCCAGCCCGCCGCGCGGGGGTCGTCGACCGGCACGCCATGGATCGGTACGTCGTGGCGGCGGGCCAGGAACGCGGCCACGTCCGGATCGTCGCGCCGGGCCACCACGGCGGCGACGTTGTCGATCTCGATCGCCTCCCGCACCAGCGACAGGTCCGCGCGACTGGGCCGCCGATAGTCGAGGTAGAGCGCGATGGTGTCGACAGCGGCCGCCGGCTGCGGTTCGGTGACGATCAGTCCACCGCCGGGCCCCCGTCGCATCCGGGCCACGGTGTGGTACTCCAGCAGCCGAACCGCCTCGCGCAGAATCGATCTGGACACCCCGTAGCGCTGCAGCAGATCACCCTCGCCGCCGAACACCGCTCCGGTGCGCCAGCCGTCGGCGGCGATGTCCTCGTGGATCGCCGCGGCCACCGACTCGGCCCGCTTGCCCCGGGTGGCCACCGCCGGTTCGGCAACCCGGTGGCCGCTACGCCGGGGTTGGGCACGCAGCCAGTCGGTCACGGCGCGGACGTGATCCTCGGTCAGCGTCTTGGCGCGGGTGACGTCACCGGCGGCGACCGCCTCGACGATGGCGCCGTGGTCGGCCCGCAGCCCGCGGCGCGCCTCGGCCGTCGGGGCGCCCGTGCCGCGCGCGTAGCGGGCGGTCAAGCGGGTGAGCACCTCGACGAACAGCGCCAGCACCGGGTTGCCGGCCGCCTCCGCGAGGGTGATGTGCAGTTCGCCGCGCTCGGGTTGCTCGGCGGTGGCGGCCAGAGCCGTTCGCAGCGCCGTGATTTCGGCCTCGTCGACGCGCTCGGCGGCCAGCCCGGCGGCCAGCGGTTCCAGCAGGAGCCGCGCGTCGAACAGTTCGTCGATGGTGGTGCCGACGTACTCCAGGTAGATGACCATGGCCCGGGTCGCCGGGGCGGCGTCGGGGGTCGTGACGATCAGCCCGCCACCGGGCCCGCGGCGCATCCGGGCCACCTGGTGGTGCTCGACGAGGCGCACCGCCTCCCGCAGCACCGACCGGCTGACGCCGTACTGCTCCTGCAGGTGCGCCTCGGAACCCAGCGACTCACCGAGCGGCCAGTTCCGGCGGATGATATCCGCCTCGATGAGGCGCGCGACCTGAGCGGCCCGGCGACCGCCGGCAGGACCGGGGTCCGGCACCTACTTGATCAGCGGATCGCGCGGCATCCCCAGGATCCGCTCCGCGATCTGGTTGCGGGTGACCTCCGAGGTGCCGCCGGCGATGGCCATTCCGCGGGCGCCCATGGCCAACTGGGCCACCAGCGCGGTCGGCCCGTCCAGCAGGGCGAGGTCCGCGCCGGAGAGCGCACCGGCGATCCCGGCGTACTCGCCCATGTGCTCGGCGAGCTTGAGCTTGGTGATGTTGCCCTCGGGCCCGGGCCCGGCGCCCTCGATGCTGCGCACGGCCCGCCGCAGGTTCAGCAGCCGGATCGCATGGTCGTCGGCCAGGTAGTTGCCGGCCCGGATCTTGGCCCCGGCCACCCGATCTCCGTACTCGGTCACCATCGGGATCACCGTTTCGGGTTTGATGCCGGCGATTCCGGCGCCGCCGCCGATGCTCACCCGCTCGTTACCCAGCGTCGCGCGCGCGACCGTCCAGCCGGTGTTGGGCTCGCCCACCACATCCTCGTCGGGGACGAAGACGTCGTTGAAGAACACCTCGTTGAACTCCGAGCCGCCGCTGATCATCCGCAGCGGCCGGACCTCGACGCCGGGGGCCTTCATGTCGATGATCACCGTCGTGATGCCGGCGTGCTTGGGCACATCGGGGTCGGTGCGCACGGTGGCCAGGCCGCGGCGGCAGTAGTGCGCCCCGCTGGTCCACACCTTCTGCCCGTTGATCTTCCAACCGCCGTCGACGCGGACCGCGCGGGTCTTGACCGCCGCGGCGTCCGAACCGGCGTCGGGCTCGGAGAACAGCTGGCACCAGATCTCGTCGCGGCGCAGCGCCTTCTCGACGAATCGTTCGATCTGCGAGGCGGTCCCGTGCTGGATGAGCGTCAGGATCACCCAGCCGGTGATGCCGTAGTCGGGTCCCTTGACGCTCGCCGCGCGGAACTCCTCGTCGATCACCAGTTGTTCGACGGCGTCGGCGGCCCGCCCCCACGGCTTGGGCCAGTGCGGCATGACGTAGCCGGTGGCGATCAGCCGGTCCAACCGGTCCGCCTCGTCGAGCTTGGCGAGTTCGGCGGCGTCGGCGCGCACGCTGACCCGCAGTTCCTCGGCCTCGGCCGGCAGGTCCAGGCTGTTGGCGCGGCGCACCCCGTCGGCGGTGAGGTCGAAGACGTCCGCCGAGGGCGCGTCACCGCCCAGCGCCGCCCGCAGGGTCATCGCCCGCCGCAGGTGCAGGTGCGCATCGTGTTCCCAGGTGAAGCCGATCCCGCCGTGCACCTGGATGTTCAACTCCGCGTTGCGGACATAGGCGGCAAACGCCGAGACCGCCGAGGCGGCGGCCATCAGCGCGAACTCCTGCTCGGAATCCTGTTGCGCGCGTGCGGCATCCCACACCAGGGCCACCGCGGATTCGGCGGCCACCGCCATGTTCGCGCAGTGGTGCTTGACGGCCTGGAACGTGGCGATGGTCCGGCCGAACTGCTGGCGGACCTTGGCGTATTCCACCGCGCTGTCCACGCAGTCCCCGGCGCCACCGACGGCCTCGGCGGCGAACAGGGCCCGCGCGTGGGCCAGCGCCGCACCGCGCGCCCCGGTGAGGATGTCTTCGGCGCCGACCGACACGCCCTCGAGGCGCACCCGGCCGGAGCGGCGGGTGGGATCCAGATTGTCCGGAACCTCCACGTCGACCCCGGCACGGTCACGCTCCACGATCAGCACGTCGTCGCCGGCGACCAGCAGCAGCAGATCGGCGAGGCCGGCGCCGAGCACCACGCCGGCGTTGCCCTGGGCCGTGGTGCCCTCGACCGTGACCGCGCCGCCCAGACCGACGGCGGCCGTGACCGATCCGTCGATGAGGCCGGGCAGCAGCCGCGCCTTCTGCTCGGCGCTGCCGGCCCGGTCGATCACCGCCGAGGCCACCACGGTGGGGACGAAGGGACCCGGGGCCACGGCGCGGCCCAGTTCCTCGATGACGACGACGAGTTCGGGCAGACCGAACCCGGAGCCGCCGTGCTCCTCGCCGATGTGCAGGCCCAGCCAGCCGAGGTCGGCCAGCTCGGACCAGAACGCCGGACGTGCCTCCTCCGGAGCGTCCAGCAGTTCCCGGGCGGCGGCCCGGGCCTTCTGCGCGGTGAGGAACCCGCGGGCAACCCCGGCGAGCTCACGATGGTCGTCGGTCAGCGCAATGCCCACGGGTTCTCCTCAGCGTCGGTTTATCAGTGCACTCTATTGCAGAGCGCGACTACTTCGGGGCGAACCGCTGACCCGCATCCAGCCGCAGGCACTGGCCGTTGAGCATCGGGTTCTCGACGATGGCGGTGACCAGCTTGCCGTATTCCTCGGGGCGGCCGAGCCGCTTCGGGAACGCCGCATCCTTGGTCAGCGCGGTGGCGAATTCGTCCGGGATGCCCTTGGTCAGGCCGGTCGCGAACAGGCTCGGCGCGATGGCGAGCACCCGCACGCCCACCGAGCCCAGGTCGCGGGCCATGGTCAGGCACATGCCGGCGATGCCGGCCTTGGCCGCGGTGTAGGCCACCTGGCCGATCTGGCCCTCGAACGCCGCGATGGAGGCGGTGTTGATGATGACGCCGCGCTCCTCGTCCTCGGGCTCATTTTTGGCCATGTGCTCGGCCGCCAACCGGCTGATGTTGAAGGTCGCGATGAGGTTCAGATCGATGGTCTTGCGGAAGGTGTCCAGGCTGTGGACGCCCTTCTTGCCCAGCGTCCGCTCGCCCACGCCGCCACCGGCGGTGGTGACGATGACGTGCAGGCCACCCAGGTCGCCGACGGCCTGGGCGAGCGCGGCCTCGGTGCCCTCGAAGTCGGTGACGTCCACCGCGTAGAACTTGCCGCCCAGCTGCTCGGCGACGTCCTTGCCGTCCGAGCCCTCGCGGTCCAGGATCGCCACGTCGGCGCCCTTGGCCTTGAGCAGCTCGGCCGAGGCACGCCCCATACCCGATGCGCCGCCGACGACGATGGCCTTCTTGCCGTTGATCTCCATGCACTGCCTCCCTAGAAAACCTGGTTTCGTTACAAAGTTAGCGACCCGTGTCACGGTACGGCACGCGGGGTCGAGAATTGAGTGTCCGGATCTCGCGGTGTCGGTCCCGTGTGCCACCGTGGACGCATGCGGTTGATCGACGTCGCCACCGCCTCCGCCGAGGTGGGCGCCTCGTCGTCCCGGACGGCGAAGATCAACCGGATCGCCGCGCTGCTGTCGACCGGCGCCGCCGACGGTGATCCGGACGGGGCCGCACAGCGGGTCGCCACCGTGGTGTCCTGGCTGTCGGGGGACCTGCCGCAACGCCAGATCGGGGTCGGCTGGGCGGCGCTGCGGTCCCTGCCGGCCCCCGCGGACCGGCCCAGCCACACCGTCGCGGGCGTCGACGCCGCGTTCAGCGAGATCGGCGCCATCGCCGGCAAGGGATCGGCCGCGCACCGGGCGGCCCGGGTCGCGGCGCTGTTCGCGGCGGCCACCGACGTCG
>JAEWRC010000100.1 GCA_023460175.1 Actinomycetes bacterium | reverse complement strand
CACGAGCACCAACGGCAGGCCCACCAGTCCCCACCCCAGCAGCCGGTGCACACCGAGGGCCAACGCGGCCGCCAGCGGCGCGGCCAGGTCGGTGCGCCGGTGTTCCTTGAGCGCGACGATCGCCGCGCGCCGCGCCCCGGCGTAGCGGCCCAGCGCGAACACCGGGACGCCGGGGTCCTGGCGCGGGGACACCAGGTGCGGCTGGTCCACGCCGACCGTCAACGCCGACGCGCACGCCGCGCACCAACGCGTCCCCGGGGCTCCGCAGCCGCCGCATTCCCGCGGCAGGATCAGGTCCAGCACACCGCGAGTGTGCGGCCACCCACCGACACCGCTCAGCCCGGCAGCACCGGCACCGCACCCGGGACCAGGAAGGCGCGCACGCCCGACCACGCCTGCTGGTTGTCGGCACCGGAACCGGACAACTGCTGCACGCCCTGCTGATCGGCCACATAGACCGTCGACGGGTTGGCCACGACTGTGCCGACCGGCATGGTCAGCCCCTGGCTCGGGCCGTCGGAGTTGACCCCGTCCAGGTTCACATACGACACCGGGTGCGCCGGGTCGTTGCGGCTGACGACGATGTCGTCGCCGGTGCGCCAGGACAGCGAGACCACCGAGGAGCCCAGCCCGAAGCCCAGGCGGCGCGGATAGGTCAGGGCGAACTGTCCGCCCGGGGTCTCCTCGACGCCGGACAGGATCACCTGCCCCTCGATCACCAGCGCGGCGCGGGTGCCGTCGCGGGACAGCTGCAGTTCGGTGACGGCGCCGGGGAACTTGGTGGCCACCGCGATCGAGTCGACCGGGACGCGCGCCGGCGCGCCGGTGGCCGCCTCCTGGGTCACCCGCACGACGTTGTTGCCGTCCACCACGACCCACACCGCCCCGTCGAGCCCCCAGGTGGGCCGGGTGATGGTGCGGCCCTTGATGGCCTCGACGGCGTCCTGGCCGTTGTTGTCGATCCACAGCGCGGAGGCGACCTCGGGGGTGTTCACCCGCACGGCCACCACCGAGGCGACCCCGCTGCCGTCCCGGGACAGCGCGGCGGCGCGTTGATCGGGCATCGCCCCGAACGCGCCGTCGACGCGGGTGGCGTGCTGCCCGTCGAGGAACATCAGCGACCCGCCCACCAGGGCGTGCACCCCGGCCGAGGCCCCGGCGGCGGCGCCCGGGTCGGTCGCCGCGACATCGGAGGTCTCCCAGCCGTCGGCGAAGCGGTCGTCCAGCGGCAGACCGTCGACGTTGATCACGTACGGGCCCCGGATGTCGGCGCGGGACAGCGTCCAGATGATCTGCGCGGCAAGCAGAGCCCGGCTCTGCGGATCGGAGCTCGGCAGGTTCTCCAGCTCGATCCGGGCACCGCCGTAGCCGCGGCCGATCCCGGTCTTGCCGCCGTCGGCGCGGGTGACGGGCCCGCGCAACTGCAGCGGCGAGGCCAGCATGTTGCGCACCGAGTTGGCGATCTCGGGCCGCGGCCCGGAGATCAGTTTGGACACCAACTCGGTGGCCAACTGATCGCGGTCGGAGACCGCCACGTAGCGAGGATCGGGCACCGTGGTGCTGCCCGTCGGGTCGACGAAGTACAGCGGGTGCCGCTTGTAGGTCTCCTGAAACTGCTTCCAGTCCAAGAAGACACCGTTGGGCAGCTTGTCGATGCGCCAGCCGTCGGGGGTGTTCACCAACTCGATGGGGCCCGGGTCGGGCAGCGGGCCCGCGGCGGTCTCGAACACCCCCATGTCCGACAGCGAGCCCAGGATGTCGGCCTTCATCCGCACCGAAATCTTGCCCGCGCTTCGGGTTTCGCTGAGCACCACCCGGTCGATCAGCAGCGCGCTGCCGGCGTCGTCCCATTCCCGCGAGGCGGATTCGGTGAGGAACTGGCGGGCCGCCAGGTGCCGGTTGGCGGGATCGGCGGTGGCCTTGAGGAATTCCCGCAGCAGCTGATCCGGGGCCATCCCGGGGGTCGGCTTGGGCAGATCCTGCGGGGCCGGCCGCTCGACGGTGCCGATGGCTTGCGGCGCCGAGGAATTGGGCACCCCGGCGCAGCCCGCGAGCATCGCGACGGCGGCGCCCAGCGCGACCAGCACAGCCAGGAGGCGATTCACACGCCTTCTCCGGCGTGCTCGCGGGTCCGGGCCTGCTGCTGCCGGTCCCGGCTCTCGGCGCCGACCGGCTTCATCGGCAGCGGGCTCGTCGTCACCTTGTGGCCGCGCACCAGCGGCAGCGTCAGCCGGAAGCAGGAGCCGTTGCCGGGTTCCCCCCAGGCCTCCAACCGGCCCTGGTGCAGCCGGGCGTCCTCGATGCTGATCGCCAGCCCCAGCCCGGTGCCGCCGGAGCGCCGCACCCGCGCCGGGTCCGACCGCCAGAACCGACTGAACACCAGCTTCTCCTCACCGGGCCGCAAACCCACACCATAGTCACGCACCGTCACCGCGACCGTGTCCTCGTCGGCGCCCATCCGGATGCGCACCGGCTTGTGTTCGGCGTGGTCGATGGCGTTGGCGATGAGGTTGCGCAGGATGCGCTCCACCCGGCGCGCGTCGACCTCGGCGATGACGTCCTCGCCGGGCATGTCGACCAGCAACTCGATGCCCGCGTCGTCGGCGAGGTGCCCGACGTTGTCCAGCGCGCTGTTCACGGTCGACCGCAGGTCGACGGCCTCCACCGACAGCTCGGCCACCCCGGCGTCGTGCCGGGAGATCTCCAGCAGGTCGTTGAGCAGGGACTCGAACCGGTCGAGTTCGTTGACCATCAGCTCGGTGGAGCGCCGCAGCGACGGGTCCAGTTCGTCGCGCTGGTCGTGGATCAGGTCGGCGGCCATCCGCACCGTCGTCAGCGGGGTGCGCAACTCGTGGCTGACGTCGGAGGTGAACCGGCGCTGCAGGTTGCCGAACTCCTCGAGCTGGGTGATCTGGCGGCTCAGGCTCTCGGCCATGTCGTTGAACGACACCGCCAGCCGGGCCATGTCGTCCTCGCCGCGCACGGGCATCCGCTCGGTGAGGTGCCCCTCGGCGAAGCGCTCGGCGATCTGCGAGGCCGAGCGCACCGGCTGCACCACCTGCCGCGACACCAGCCACGCGATGCCGGCCAGCAGCACCAGCAGCACCAGGCCGCCGGTGACCATGGTCCCGCGCACCAGCGCGATGGTGCGCTCCTCGCCGGAGAGCGGGAAGATCAGGTACAGCTCCAGATTCGTCACCCGCGAGGCCGTCGGCGAGCCGATGACCAGGGCCGATCCCGAGAAACCCTCGGTATTCACGGTGGCGTACTGGTAGCTGATCTGACCGGCCTTGACGAATTCGCGCAGCGCCTCCGGGACCTCGTCGACGGGCCCGGCGGCCGTGGCGGCCCGCGGCCCGTCCCCCGGCACCACCAGCACGGCGTCGAAGGTGCCCGCCAGCCCGGTGCCCCAGGTGGGCGCCGTCCGCGAGGTCAAGGTGTTGCGCGCGAGTTGCAGGCTGCTGTCCAGGGAGCGGGTCTCCTCGCCGCCGACGATCCCGGCGACCGCCGTGCTGGCCCGCTCGATCTCCTCGGTGGCCGCGCGCACCTTCACATCGAGCACGCGGTCGGTGATCTGGCTGGTGAGCACGAAGCCCAGCACCAGGATGACGGTCAGCGACAACCCGAGGGTCAGGACCACCACGCGCAGTTGCAGGGAACGCCGCCAGGCCACCCCGACGGCTCGGCTCAGGGCGTTGAGCCCGCGCAGCAGCGGACCCGATCGCCCCCAGCGGCCTCGGCTCCGCCGCTTGGAACGCCCGATGATCATCCGCGGCGCTCAGATCCGTCGCCGCCGGCTGGAATCACGGAGGTCCGGCCTTGTATCCCACTCCTCGAACGGTCAGCACCACCTGCGGGTTCTCCGGGTCCTTCTCGACCTTGGCCCGCAACCGCTGCACATGCACGTTCACCAGCCGGGTATCGGCGGGGTGCCGGTAGCCCCAAACCTGTTCGAGCAGCACATCCCGAGTAAACACCTGGCGGGGTTTGCGCGCCAACGCCACCAGCAGGTCGAACTCCAGCGGCGTCAGCGAGATCTGTTCGCCCTGGCGGGTGACCTTGTGCGCGGGCACGTCGATCTCGACGTCGCCGATCGAGAGCATCTCGGCCGGCTCGTCCTCGTTGCGGCGCAACCGCGCGCGGACCCGGGCGACCAGTTCCTTGGGCTTGAACGGCTTCATGACGTAGTCGTCGGCGCCCGATTCGAGCCCCAGCACCACGTCGACGGTGTCGGTCTTGGCCGTGAGCATCACGATCGGCACCCCGGAGTCGGCGCGCAGCACGCGGCAGACGTCGATGCCGTTCATCCCGGGCAGCATGAGGTCCAGCAGGACCAGATCCGGGCGGAGCTCCCGCACCGCGGTGAGCGCCTGGGTGCCATCGCCGATGACGGCAGTGTCGAAACCCTCGTTCCGCAGGACGATGGTCAGCATCTCAGCCAACGATGCGTCGTCATCGACGACCAGGATTCTTTGCCTCATGACTGTCCATGGTGTCACCAAACCGTGACAAAACTCTGCTACCACACGCCGCGGACCACAAACAATCTCACCGCGGGCTCCCCCGGCGCCCGTCCCGGGACGAATTTGCGTAACCCCGCGGTCGGCGCGGCGCTTAGGATCTCCTCGGAGTTGTTGCGCTCGGCAGCAAAGGCTCGCAGGCATCGGGGAGGGTGCATGACAGATCCCGGATCGTTGTCGATGACCCCGTCCGACGTCATCTATTCGGCCGACTACCTGGACTCCATCGGCACCGCCGCGGGCGCCGAACGACGCGCGCTGGCCGTCGAGCTGGCCGCGCACGCCGCGGCCTGGCAAGACCGCGGCCGACCGGGATTCGCCGCCTTCGCAGACACCGTGCACCGGCAGGGCCGGCGCACCGAGACCGAGTTGGCCGACGTCGCGGACAAGCTGCGCCTGGCCGCCCGCGAGTACGTGGCCACCGCCCTGGACGGCGCCACGGCGCTGCGCTATCACCGCGGCCCCTCCCCGCTCTGAACCATGCTGCTCAGCGAGATCGAGAGCTGGAACGTCGCGGCGCTCAAATCCGTGGCCACCGAACTGGGCGCCGAACTCGAGGCCGCCCAGCGCGCCGCGACCGAGCTGGGCAACCTGGCCGGGCTACCGGGGTGGGAATCGCCGGCCGCCGACGTGGCCCGGGAACGGATCGCCGCGGCGCGCACCCACGTGCTCGACGACGCCGCGGTCATCGGCGCGGTGGAACAGCTCGCCGAGGAGACCGCGCAGGCCGTCCGCACCCTGCAGCAGCAGCTGACGGTGCTGCGCGCGGAGGTGGCCGCCGGCCACGGCCACCTGAGCCTGTCCGACGGCGGCGAGGTGACGATCACCGGCACCCCGGCGCAGATCCGGGACCTGCAGGACGAGGCCGACGACATCGAGGCCCGCGCCAAGGCCCTCATCCGGCAGGCCGAGGACATCGACGCCGACTGCGCCGAGGTGTTCACCAACATCGCCGACGGCAAGGTGACGGGGGCCAGCGCCATTGATTACGAGGGCGCCCGGCAGGCCGGTGAGCTGCAGTCGGGGCTGTCGGCGCCGTATCCGCCCGACGGTGCCGGTGTGCCGCCGCGGGAGGTCACCGCGTGGTGGGACGCGCTGTCGCCCGAGGAGCAGCGCAAGGTCGTCGAGGAGCATCCCGATTGGATCGGCAACCGCGACGGCGTCCCGGTGCCGCCGCGCCACGGCGCCAACATCGACGCGCTCGAACGCGAGATCGCCGCCGCCCGCGCCGAGATGGCCTCGATCCCCAGCCGCGAGGAGTACCGCCGCGACCACCCGGGCCTGGGCGCCGCCGCGTTGAACTCCGGCTACACCGCGATGATCCGCGACCGGCGGCACCGCCTCGACGAGGCGCTCGGTGTGCAGCGCGCGCTGTCGGTGGACGGCGACCCGGCCCAGGGATATGACCCGGGCCGCTACCTGATGATGTTCGAGCCCACCGACACCGAACTGCTGGCGGCCGTCGCGATCGGCAATCCGGATGAGGCCCAGCACGTCGCGGTCACCACCCCCGGCATGACCACGCACGCCACGTCGCTGCCATCGATGGCCGACGAGGCCGTCGCCCTGCGCAGGGAGGCCGAATTCCAGTTGGAGCGCACCGGTTTCGGCACCGAACGGGTGGCGGCGGTGGCCTGGTTCGGCTACGACCCGCCCGATGTCGACGAGACCGTGGGCGGGGCCGTGCTGGAGAACCGGGCCAACGCCGGCGCCGTGGACCTCGCGAGCTTCTACCGCGGGATCAACGCCACCAACGTCCACGGCTCCGAGGTGCACCTGTCCGCGTTCAGGCACTCCTACGGTTCGACCACCACCGCCCAGGCGCTCAATGAACTCGGCGAGACCGGCGTCGTCGACGACGCGGTGTTCTACGGCTCGCCGGGCCTGGGCTACGCCAACGAGACCATCCTGGGCATGCCCGCGCTGATCGTGGACGAGTCGCAGTTGTACGTGCCCGACGGGCACGCGTTCGTGATGTCCGCGGACCGCGACCCGGTGTCCGAGGAACTCTCCAAGTGGGGCATCGACCTGCCGGTGTCCATCGCCGACCTCGGCGCGCACGGCCCCAACCCGACGTCGCTGCCGTTCGAGCGTCTGGCCACCGACGCCTCCGAGCCCACCTACGGGCCGCCGCGCGAGGGCGCCGGCGGACATTCGGAGTACCCGCGGCTGGGGTCCAACGACGTGCTGCGCACCCCCGGCTACAACCTGGCCGTCGTCGCCGCCGGTCTGGCCGATCGCCGCCCGGAGCTGTTGATCCGCGAGGAAGGATGACATGAAACCCCGCCTGCCGATATGGGTGACCGCGCTCGCGCTGGTCGGGCTGCTCACCGCCTGCCAGCAGCCCGAGTCCCCCATTCTCAACGAGGAGGCCATTGCGATGGACCTTGCCGCCCTGCCGACGCTCAAGCAGACCCAACAGCAGATGCTCGGCCTGATCGACGATGTGCGACAACGCATCTCGGCGGAGGTGCCGGACGCCGCGGCGTGGCACTGGAACCGGGAATGGGCGACCTCGGGCTGCCCGGGCGAGGCCGACGAGGGGGTCATGCTGTACTTCCCCAACCTGGTGAGCAGCCACAATCTGAGCACCGCGGAATGGGACCGGGTGTTCCCGCTGGTCGAACGGCTCAGCGCGGCGGCCGGCCTGACCGACGTGGCCCTGCCCGGCAACGCCGAGAACAACCACGACGCGCGCTTCGCCAGCGCCGACGGCCGTCAGCTGCTGCTGGGCGCCGCGGGCGCGACGGTGATCAGCGCGCGGATCTCCTGCCGCGAGGTCCGCGACGAACCGATCCGGGTCGACGGCGAGATCCCGATGCCGCCGGATCCGCCGGTGCGATGAGTCCGGCCGCTCAGCCCTCGGTCAGCGCGCTGAGCACGTCGGCGGGCCGGGTCTGCGGCCCCAACGTCAGCCACCGGCCGGCCCAGTCGGTCGCGGCCAGTTCGGCATACACCGCGCCGGTGCGCTGCTGGAGTTGGTCGTCGCGTTCGTAGGCGTCGCGCTCCCGGCCCTGCTCGTTGCGGGCGCGGTGCCGGGCGCGTTCGCCGGCCAGCTCCACCGAAACATCCAGTAGCAGTTGGAAATCCGGCCGGGGCAGCCCGAATCGCTCGAACTCGAGCCGGTACACCCAGTCCGCGGCGGCGCCGTCGGCGCCCTCGCGCAGCCGCGCGGCGCTGTAGGCGGCGTTGGAGGCCACGTAGCGGTCGAGCAACACCACGTCGTGCGTGCGGGTCAACTCGGCGATGTGCTCGGCGGCGCCCGCGCGATCCAGCGCGAACAGCATGGCCATCGCATACACCGAGTCGGCGAGGTCGCCGTGCTCGCCGTGCAGGGCCTCGGCGGCGACGTCGGCGTGCACGGACTGGCCGTAGCGGGGAAACGCCAACGTGGACACCGTTTTCCCGGCGGTCTCCAGGGCACCGCGCAACCCTTCGGTCAGCGTGCGTTTGCCGGCGCCGTCGAGACCCTCGATCACAATGAGCACGCCGCCGAGCCTATCCGGCGGGACTCAACCCCCGACGATGGCGCCGCTGCGCGCGTCGACGTCGATCTCGGCCTCCGAGCCGTCGGGCCGGACCAGTTCGATCTGCCAGACGATCACGTCGCGTTCGGTGTCGATCTGGATCTCGCTGACGGTGGCCCCCGGTTCGCGTTCCAGGGCGG
>JAEWRC010000099.1 GCA_023460175.1 Actinomycetes bacterium | reverse complement strand
GTCGCGACCGGGGCCCCGGTGCTGGCGTTGTTGATCTCGATGCGTTGGGCGCCCGACGGCGCCGCCCAGGTGCCGTCGATCCAGAAGCCCCGGGGTTCGGTGATCGGTTCGGTGACGGTCATCGTTCCTCCTGCAGTGCGGTGGTCCTACGGCGTGCGCCGCCCACGTCGCGTCGACGATAGCCGCAGCACACCAAGCCTTGCGTTGTGATGCCCATCACTGTAACATAGTTTATGTTTGGTCCACCGGCGAGCTTAGGAGTGCAGCCATGACGACAGGTCTGATCACCGACGACACCGCGGTGGCCACGGGTGTTGCCGACGTCAACGTGTTCGATCCGCGCTGGTGGGTTGACGGCCCGCCGCACGATCTGTTCGCCCGGATGCGCCGCGAGGCCCCCGTGCACTGGAACTCGCTCGGCGACGGCACCGGGTGCTGGTCGCTGTTCGGCCACGCCGAGATCACCACGGTCAGCCACGACTCGGAGACCTTCTCCAGCCGGCGCGGCGGCGTATTCGTCAACCCCGATCAGGTGCTGAACCTGGACGTGATCGGCAACCAGTTGCTCTACATGGACCCGCCGACGCACACCCGGTACCGCAAGATCCTGGCCCGGGTGTTCACCCCGGCCGCGGTCGCCAGGATGGAGGCCGGCATCCGCGCCCGGGTCACCTCGATCATCGACAAGGTCATCGAGGCGGGCCGTGCTGACTTCGTCGAGGACATCGCCGTGCCGATCCCCCTGCTGATCCTGATGGAACTCATGGGCGCCCCGGAGAAGGATCTGCCCGAGTTCTACGACTGGACCGAGCGCATCGAACAGTCCATCCGCTCGACCGAATCCAATGCCGCCGAACAGGTTTTCGGCGAGATGGGTGCCTACCTGGCCCAGCAGGTGATCGCCCAGTCCGAGGCGGCCGTCGAGGACTCGCTGGTGATGCGGCTGCGGCGCGCCGAAGTCGACGGCGAGGAGCTGACCGACCTCGAGATCGTGATGTTCTTCGGCCTGCTCACCTTCGCCGGCAACGACACCACCCGAAACACCGCCGCCACGGGAATGCGCACTCTGCTCGAGCATCCCGAGGCATTGCGCGAACTCTACGAGGATCCGGCGCTGATCCCCGGTGCCATCGAAGAGATCCTGCGCTGGACGTCGGTGGTCCAGTGGTTCGCCCGCACCGCCACCCGCGACGTGGAGCTGGGTGGTCGGCAGATCCGGGCCGGCGACAAGCTGGTCATGTGGTACGGCAGCGGATCCCGGGACGAGGCCGTCTTCGATGACGCCGCCACCTTCGACATCCACCGGCCCAAACCCGATCACATGGCGTTCGGCGGCGGCGGCAGGCACTTCTGCCTCGGCGCCAGCCTGGCCCGGCTGGAACTGCGCGTCATCTTCGAGGAAGTGCTGGACCGGATGAAGGACCTGCGTGCCGACGGTGCGGCCGAACTGGTGCCGTCGCACTGGGCGTACGGTCTGTCGAAGCTGCCCGTGGCGTTCACGCCGGGACCGCGCCGGGGTGCGTAAAGATATAGGGCATGCACAAAATCGTCGACCGGCAGGACTACTTCTCGGCCGCCATCGACATCCTCGCCGAGGCCGACCACGGCGGCCTCAAGCTGACCCCGCTGTGCCGGCGCCTCGAGGTCACGACCGGGTCCTTCTACCACTACTTCGGTAGCTGGGCCCGGTTCAAGACCGAACTGCTCGAGTTCTGGCTGCAGGATCGAACTCTGGAACTGGCCGAAGCCGCCCGCCGCCAAGGCGAACCGCAGCGGACACTCGAGGCGCTGATCGACTTCGCGTGCGGCTTCCCGCACAGCGCCGAGGCGGCCATCCGGGCGTGGTCGCACAGCGACCAGGAGGTTCGCCAGGTCCAGGCCACCGTCGACGAGCAGCGCTACCGCGTCACCTACGAGACGCTGCAGCTACTTCTCGACGAGGATGCCGACGCGGAAATGCTGGCCCGAATGGCGATCTTCACCCTCAACGGCTATCAGCAGACGCAACCGCTGCCCGGCGTCGAGCACCTGCGCCGCTCGCTGAACCTGGTGCTCACCGAGCTGCTGGCGCCGCGCGCGGCCGTCAGACCGTGAAGCCGAGGGCGCGCAGCTGCTCGCGGCCGTCCTCGGTGATCTTGTCCGGACCCCACGGCGGGTTCCAGACCCAGTTGATCTTGATCTCGTTGACCAGGCCGGAGCCCACCAGCGCCTGTCGGGACTGATCCTCGATGACGTCGGTCAGCGGGCATGCCGGGGAGGTCAGCGTCATGTCGATCAACGCCACCGGGCCGGTCTCGCCCTCCTCCAGGTTCAGCCCGTACACCAGGCCGAGGTCGACGACGTTGATGCCCAGCTCGGGGTCGACCACGTCGTGCATGGCCTCCTCGAGGTCGGCGATCACATTGTCACTGGTGGTCTCGCTCATGATGCTCTCTTTTCGCTCGCTTGGGTCACCGCATCCTTGAAGGCCATCCAGCCCAGCAGCGCGCACTTCACCCGCGCCGGATACTTGGCCACGCCCGCGAAGGCGATGCCGTCACCCAACACATCCTCATCGCCTACAACGTTGCCCCGCGACGAAATCATTTCCGTGAACGAGTCCACCGTCTTCAGCGCGTCCCCCACAGTCTGCCCGATGACCTGGTCGGTGAGCACCGAAGTCGCGGCCTGACTGATCGAGCAGCCCTGGCCGTCGTAGGACACATCGGTCACCGTCTCGCAGTCCTCGGACAGCGAGACCCGCAACCGCACCTCGTCCCCGCAGGTCGGGTTCACGTGATAGACCTCGGCGGCGAACGGCTCGCGGAGACCGCGATGGTGCGGATGCTTGTAATGGTCCAGGATCACCTCCTGGTACATCTGCTCCATCCGCATCAGCGACCGCCGAAGAAGTCCAGGGCCCGCCGGACCCCGGCCACCAAGCGGTCCACCTCGTCGAGGGTGTTGTACACCGCAAACGAGGCCCGCGCCGTGGCGGCGATGCCGAACTTACGGTGCAACGGCCACGCGCAGTGGTGCCCGACCCGCACGGCCACACCCTCGTCGTCGAGCACCTGCCCCACGTCGTGGGCGTGCACGCCGTCGACCACGAACGCCACCGGCGAACCACGGTCATCCAGTGTGGTCGGGCCGATGATGCGCACTTCGGGCACCTCGGCCAGCCCGGCGAGCGCGGCCGCCACCAGTTCGTGCTCGTGGGCCTGCACGGCGTCCATACCGAGTGCCGCCAGATAGCGCGCCGCGGCGGCCAATCCCACCACCTGGGAGGTCATCGGCGAGCCCGCCTCGAACCGCTGCGGCGCCGGGGCGTAGGTGGTCTGCTCCATGGTGACCGTCTCGATCATCGAACCGCCGGTCAAGAACGGCGGCAGCGCATTCAGCAACTCGCGGCGACCGTAGAGCACACCGATCCCGGTGGGCCCCAACATCTTGTGACCCGAGAAGGCCGCGAAGTCGACGTCGAGTGCGCGGAAGTCGACGGGCTGGTGCGGCACCGACTGGCAGGCATCCAGCACCGTCAGCGCGCCGACGGCCTTGGCCCGGCGCACCAGCTCGGCCACCGGGCTGATCGCCCCCGTGACGTTCGAATGGTGGGTGAAGGCAACGACCTTCACCCGCTCGTCGAGCTCGAGGGAGTCCAGGTCCAGCCGACCGGCGTCCGGCCCGTCGGTGACCACCGAGTACCAGGCCAGCTCGGCACCGGTGCGCCGCGCCAACTCCTGCCACGGAATCAGGTTCGCGTGATGCTCGGCCTCGGTGGTGACGATGATGTCGCCCGGGCGCAGCGCGCGCTCGAAGCGGCTGTCGCCCAGCACATACGACACCAGGTTCAGCGCCTCGGTGGCGTTCTTGGTGAACACCAACTCGTCGGAGTCGGCGCCCACGAACGCCGCGATGTCCGCGCGGCCGTGCTCGTAGGCGTCGGTGGCCTCCTCCATCAGCTGATGCGCACCGCGGTGCACGGCGCCGTTGGAGGTCAGCAGGAAGTCCCGCTCGGCGTCGAGCACCTGCAGCGGCTTCTGCGAGGTGGCCCCGGAATCCAGGTACGCCAACGGATTACCGCTGCGCATCACCCGGTTCAGGATCGGGAAATCCGCCCTGATCCCGGCCAGCGTCGCGGCGTCCAGAGCTACTGAGGCTGTCATCGCCCCTCCCCCTATGCCCCGGCTGCGGCGGCCTGGGTGAAGCGCTCGTAGCCGTTGGCCTCGAGTTCGTCGGCCAGTTCCGGACCGCCCGATTCGACGATGCGCCCGTCGACGAAGACGTGCACGAACTGCGGCTGGATGTAGCGCAGGATGCGGGTGTAGTGCGTGATCAGCAAAACGCCGGCGTTGTTCTCCTTGGCGCAGGTGTTGACGCCGTTGCTGACCACCCGCAGCGCGTCGACGTCCAGACCCGAGTCGGTCTCGTCGAGGATCGCGATCTTCGGCTTCAGCAGGCTGAGCTGCAGGATCTCGTGGCGCTTCTTCTCTCCGCCGGAGAAGCCCTCGTTGACGCTGCGCTCACCGAACGACGGGTCGATCTCGAGGTCCTGCATGGCCTGCTTGACCTCTTTGACCCAGTGCCGCAGCTTGGGCGCCTCGCCGCGGACCGCGGTGGCCGCGGTACGCAGGAAGTTCGACATCGACACCCCGGGTACCTCGATCGGGTACTGCATCGCCAGGAACAGACCCGCGCGGGCGCGCTCGTCGATGCTCATCGCGAGCACATCCTGACCGCCGAGGGTGACCGACCCCGAGGTGACGGTGTACTTGGGATGTCCGGCGATCGCGTAGGACAGCGTCGACTTCCCGGATCCGTTGGGGCCCATCAACGCATGGGTCTCGCCGGACTTGACGGTGAGATCGACGCCCTTGAGGATCGGAATGTCGTCGCCGGTGTCGGGCGCCGTGACGCTGACGTGCAGGTCCTTGATTTCCAGTGTGGTCATTGGGAAGGCTTCCCTTCGGTGAGAGCTAGTTCGTGTTCGATGGCTTCGGTCAGGCGGTCACGCACGGCGGGCACGGTGATCTTCTGGATGATCTCGCCGAAGAAGCCCCGCACGATGAGCCTGCGCGCCTGGTCTTCGGGGATGCCGCGGGCCTGCAGGTAGAACACCTGCTCATCGTCGAAACGGCCCGTGGCGCTGGCGTGTCCGGCGCCCACGATCTCGCCGGTCTCGATCTCGAGGTTGGGCACGGAGTCGGCGCGGGCGCCGTCGGTGAGCACCAGGTTGCGGTTGATCTCGTAGGTGTCGGTGCCGGTGGCCGCCGCCCGGATCAGCACGTCGCCGATCCACACGGTGCGGGTGTCGGCCAGCTTGGAATCCGGATCCCCTTGCAGCGCACCCTTGTAGACGACATTGGACCGGCAGTGCGGTTGGGCGTGGTCGATCAAGAGCCGCGATTCCAGATGCTGACCGTCGTCGGCGAAGTACAGCCCGACCAGTTCGGCATCACCGCCGGGCGCGTCGTAGCGCACCCGGCCCGTCATCCGGACAATCTCCCCGCCGAGTTGTACCGTCGCGTGCCGCAGCACCGAGTCCTTACCCAGCGCGGCGTGGTGCATGCTGACGTTGACCGCGTCATCGGCCCAGTCGGCGATCGACACCACCTTCAGCGTGGCGCTGTTGCCGACGATGAATTCGATGTTGTCGGCGTAGATTCCGCTGCCCCGCTGGTCGATGACGACGACCGCCTCGGCGAGTTCTTCGACCCGGATCTGCAGATGGCCATAGGCGGTGGCGCCGGCGCCGGGACCGTTGATCGTGATCTCGATCGGCTCGTCGACCCGGGTGTCCCTACCCACGGTGACGATCGTGGCCTCGTCGAACGAGGAAAACGCCTGGGCGGCAACCCGGTCGGCGGGCACCCCGCCCTGCCCGAGGCGCGCGTCGCCGCGGCGCACCGTTTCGGTGGTGACCCCCGGACGATCGGTGACCTCGATCAGCGCGCTGCCGTCGGCCTTCCCGGCCGATCCGTCGTGCAGGCCGCGCAACCTGCGCAGCGGGGTGAACCGCCAGATCTCGTCGCGACCGCCGGGTACCTCGAACGCGTCGACGTCGAACGAGGTGAAGATCTCGCCCTTGTTCAGTGCCGAACCCGCGGGTGTGGGTTTGGTGGCCGTGTTCAATTCGCTCACTAGCCGACCGCACCTTCCATCTGCAGCTCGATCAGGCGGTTGAGCTCCAGCGCGTACTCCATGGGGAGCTCCTTGGCGATGGGCTCGACGAAGCCGCGCACGACCATCGCCATCGCCTCTTCCTCGGTCAGGCCTCGGCTCATCAGGTAGAACAGCTGATCCTCGCTGACCTTCGACACGGTGGCCTCGTGGCCCATCGTGACGTCGTCCTCGCGGACGTCGACGTAGGGGTAGGTGTCGGAGCGGCTGATGGTGTCGACCAGCAGCGCATCGCATTCCACGTTGGAGCGGGATCCCTTGGCGCCCTTGTTGATCTGCACCAGGCCGCGGTAGGACGCGCGGCCACCGCCGCGGGCCACCGACTTGGACACGATGTTGCTCGACGTGTGCGGCGCCAGGTGCAGCATCTTGGCGCCGGTGTCCTGGTGCTGCCCCTCGCCCGCGAAGGCCACCGAGAGCACCTCGCCCTTGGCGTGCTCGCCGGTCATCCAGACCGCCGGGTACTTCATGGTGACCTTGGAGCCGATGTTGCCGTCGACCCACTCCATGGTGGCGCCCGCCTCGGCGCGCGCCCGCTTGGTCACCAGGTTGTAGACGTTGTTCGACCAGTTCTGGATGGTGGTGTAGCGGCAGCGGCCACCGGGCTTGACGATGATCTCGACGACGGCGCTGTGCAGCGAGTCGCTCTTGTAGATCGGGGCGGTGCAGCCCTCGACGTAGTGCACGTAGGCGCCCTCGTCGACGATGATCAGCGTGCGCTCGAACTGACCCATGTTCTCGGTGTTGATCCGGAAGTAGGCCTGCAGCGGGATGTCGACGTGCACGCCCGGCGGCACGTAGATGAAGGAACCGCCCGACCAGACCGCCGTGTTCAGCGCGGAGAACTTGTTGTCGCCGGCCGGGATGACGGTGCCGAAGTACTGCTTGAAGATCTCGGGATGTTCCTTGAGCGCGGTGTCGGTGTCCAGGAAGATGACGCCTTGGGCCTCGAGATCCTCGCGGATCGAGTGGTAGACGACCTCGGACTCGTACTGCGCCGCGACGCCGGAGACCAGGCGCTGCTTCTCCGCCTCGGGGATGCCCAGGCGGTCATAGGTGTTCTTGATGTCGGCGGGCAGGTCGTCCCAGGTGGCGGCCTGCTTCTCGCTGGAGCGCACGAAGTACTTGATGTTGTCGAAGTCGATGCCGTCCAGCTCCGAACCCCACTTGGGCATCGGCTTCTTGTCGAAGGTCCGCAGCGCCTTCAGCCGGATGTCGAGCATCCAGTCGGGCTCGCTCTTCTTCGCCGAGATGTCACGGACCACCTCTTCGGACAGTCCGCGCTGTGCGCTGGCACCCGCGACGTCGGAGTCGGACCAGCCGTAGCCGTACTTGCCCAGGGCGGCAATGGTCTCTTCCTGGGTGAGGGTCTCCGGTGCGGCTCCGGCTTCCGGTGTGAGTGTCATTGCGACACACTCCTTTTGCTCTGTCGTTTCTCTCGTGTGCTCCGGACACTGGGCTGCGGACCGGAGCTGGTACTCATGCCCGGGCCGGGCTGAGCGGAACGTGGGTGGTGCAGGCGCAGTCGCCGTTGACGATGGTCGCGAGGAGCTGCACATGGGTGCCCAGTACCTCGGACATCGCTTCCTGCTCGGCCTCGCACAGTTCCGGGAACTGCTCCGCGACGTGCGACACCGGACAGTGGTGCTGGCAGATCTGCACGCCCTCGATCGGTCCCTTCACCCGCGAGGTGGTGGTGGCGTACCCGGCCTGGGTGAGCGCCTCGGCGATCCGGTCGGCGGCCGCCTCCACGTCCTCGTCGCTGTCGCTCGGTGCCGGCTCCACCTCAGCGAGGATGGTGTCGATCCGACGTCGGGCAAAAGCGTGGATCGCGGCGTCGCCGCCGATCTCCCGGAGTTGACGCATGGCCGCCGAGGCCAGGTCGTCATAGGTGTGCTCGAGTTTGGCCCGACCGGCCGCGGTGAGCTGGTAGCGCTTGGCGGGACGGCCACGCCCCGCCTGCTGCCAGGCCGCTGCCGCGTTGGCCTGGGCGTCCCCGGCCTCGATGAGGGCATCGAGGTGGCGACGGACCCCCGCCGCGGAGATACCGAGCTGTTCACCGACGTGGCCGGCGGTGACCGGACCGGACTCCAACAGCAGCCGAACGATGGCACTGCGGGTGTGACCGTCCTGGGCATGCAGCGGCGCCTCGGGGGCACGCTGAACCGTCGGACGTATTTTCACAACACCAGTGTGACGCAATTCGACGGGCGGGTCTAGCAAGGGCACCCTTATCCCGCCGCCCCGGCGCTGTCGGAATAGTCACAACGCGGCCTGGGAATATCCAACCAGGGTCGCCGGAGCAGCCCACATCCGGGCGCCGACTAAGCTGCCCCCGTGGCAGCCCGCCTCCGTTCGCTCAGCATGTCGATTGCCGGTTGGCACGGCGATGAGCGCACCGTGGGCACCCCGTTGGGGGACGCCGAACTCGTCGCCCTGCGCCGGACCAGGCTCTTCGGTGCCACCGGCACCGTGCTGATGGCCATCGGGGCCCTCGGCGCCGGCGCCCGGCCGGTGGTGCAGGACCCCACCTTCGGCGTGCGACTGCTGAATCTGCCGTCCCGGATCCAGACGGTGTCGCTGACGATGACCACCACCGGGGCCGTGATGATGGCGTTGGCCTGGCTGATGCTGGGCCGATTCGCGCTCGGCCGGCGCCGGATGACCCGCAGCCAACTCGACCGCACGCTGGTGCTGTGGATCATCCCCCTGCTGTTCGCGCCCCCGATGTACAGCAAGGACGTGTATTCGTACCTGGCGCAGAGTCAGATCGCCCACAACGGCCAGGACCCTTACCGGGTGGGCCCCGCACCGGGCCTCGGTCTCGACCACGTCTTCACGCTGTCGGTGCCCAGCCTGTGGCGCGAGACCCCGGCCCCCTACGGGCCGCTGTTTCTCTGGATCGGCTCGGGCATCTCGGAGCTGACCGGCGAGAACATCGTCGCCGCCGTGCTGTGTCACCGGCTGCTGGTGCTACTCGGCGTGGCACTCATCGTGTGGGCCACCCCGCGCCTGGCCCGCCGCTGCGGGGTCGCCGAGGTCAGCGCGCTGTGGCTGGGCGCGGCCAACCCGCTGCTGGTCATGCACCTGGTGGCCGGGATCCACAACGAGGCGCTGATGCTCGGCCTGATGCTGGCCGGGGTCGAATTCGCGCTGCGCGGCATCGACTCCTCCAAACGGCTGCTCCCCCGCCCGCTGCTACCGCTGGGCGCGCGCTGGGGACCGGCGGCGATGCTGGTCCTCGGTGCCGTGCTGATCACGATGTCCTCCCAGGTGAAGCTGCCGTCGCTGCTGGCGCTGGGGTTCGTCGCGATGGCGCTGGGCCACCGCTGGGGTAGCACGGTCAAGGCGTTCTTCCTGGCCAGCGGCGGGCTCGGACTGCTGTCGCTCGGTGTGATGGCCGTGATCGGCTGGGCCAGCGGCCTCGGTTTCGGCTGGCTGTCGACGCTGGGCACGGCCAACGTGGTGCGCAGCTGGATGTCGCCGCCGACGCTGCTGGCGTTGGGCACCGGCCAGGTCGGCATCCTGCTCGGCCTCGGCGATCACACCACCGCGGTGCTGTCGCTGACGCGCAGCATCGGCGTGCTGATCATCATGGTGGTCGTCACCTGGCTGCTGCTGGCGGTGTTCCGCGGCCGGCTGCACCCCGTCGGCGGGCTCGGCGTGGCGCTCGGTGCGACGGTGCTGCTGTTCCCCGTCGTCCAGCCCTGGTATCTGCTGTGGGCGATCATCCCGTTGGCGGCCTGGGCCACCCGGCCCGGCTTCCGCATCGCCGCCATCGGCGGCACCCTCGTCGTCGGCATCTTCGGTCCCACCGCCAACGGCGATCGCTTCGCGCTGTTCCAGATCATCGACGCCACCCTGGCCAGCACGGTGATCGTGCTGCTGCTGATCGCGATCACCTATCACCGGCTGCCCTGGCGCGCGTTGCCGCCCGACGCGACCTCATCGGCGCCGGCGAATTCACGTAACGGTCCCGCCGACGCCTACGCTGAGTCTCCGTGAGTGCGACTGGCACCACCGCGCCGCTGCCGTTGCGCCTGCGCGGGGTCACCAAAAGCTACGGAGCCACCACGGCCGTGTCGGGGCTCGACCTCGACGTGCACCGCGCCGAGGTGCTTGCGCTGCTCGGCCCCAACGGCGCCGGCAAGACCACGACCGTGGAGATGTGCGAAGGCTTCCTGCGCCCCGACGCCGGGACCATCGAGGTGCTGGGCCTGGACCCGCACACCGACAACGCACAGTTGCGCGCCCGCATCGGCGTCATGCTGCAGGGCGGGGGCGGCTATCCGGCCGCGCGGGCCGGCGAGATGCTCAACCTGGTCGCGGCCTATGCCGCCAATCCGCTCGACCCGGCCTGGCTGTTGGAGACGCTCGGCCTGACCGACTCGGCCCGGACCACCTATCGCCGGCTCTCCGGCGGTCAGCAGCAGCGCCTGGCCCTGGCGTGCGCGCTGGTCGGTCGCCCGGAACTGGTCTTCCTCGACGAGCCGACCGCCGGCATGGACGCCCACGCCCGCCTGGTCGTGTGGGAGCTGATCGACGCGCTGCGCCGCGACGGCGTCACCATCGTGCTGACCACCCACCACCTCAAGGAGGCCGAGGAACTCGCGGACCGGATCGTGATCGTCGACCACGGCCGGCAGGTCGCCGCCGGCACCCCGGCCGAGCTGATGCGGGCCGGCGCCGAGGGGCAGCTGCGGTTCCGCGCGCCGCACAAACTCGACCTGGCGCTGCTGGTCTCGGCACTGCCGGAGAACTACCGCGCCGCCGAGGTCGCCGCGGGCGAGTACCTGGTGGAGGGGCCCATCGATCCGCAGGTGCTGGCGACGGTCACCGCGTGGTGCGCCCGGCTCGACGTCCTGGCCACCGACATGCGCGTCGAGCAACGCAGCCTCGAGGACGTCTTCCTGGATCTGACCGGACGGGAGTTGCGGCAATGAGCGAAGCCCTGTTCCCCGCGGGGACCTTTACCCCCGATCCCCGGCCGAACGCCGTGGCCAACATGCTGCGGGCGCAATTCGGGCTGGAACTCAAGCTGCTGCTGCGCAACGGCGAGCAACTGCTGCTGACCATGTTCATCCCGATCACGCTGCTGGTGGGGATGATCCTGTTGCCGCTGGGCTCCTTCGGCGACGATCGGCCGGGCGTTTTCGTACCGGCCATCATGGCGCTGGCGCTGATCTCGACGGCCTTCACCGGCCAGGCGATCGCGGTGGCGTTCGACCGCCGCTACGGGGCCCTCAAACGGCTGGGTGCGACGGCCCTGCCGGTGTGGGGCATCATCGCCGGCAAGTCGATGGCCGTGGTCGCCGTGGTGCTGCTGCAGGCCCTGCTGCTGGGCGGGATCGGCCTGGCCCTGGGCTGGCGGCCCAATCCGGTGGGCCTGCTGCTGGGCGCGGCGATCATCGCACTGGGCACCGTCTGCTTCGCCGCATTGGGCCTGCTGTTGGGCGGCACCATGCGGGCCGAGATCGTGCTCGCGCTGGCCAACCTGCTGTGGTTCGCCTTCGCCGGGTTCGGCGCGCTGACACTGGAGACCGAGGCGGTGCCCACGGCGCTGCAGTGGATTGCGCGGCTGACCCCGGCCGGTGCGCTCACCGAATCGTTGACCCAGGCGATGACGGTCTCGGTCGACTGGTTCGGCATCGCCGTGCTGGCCGTCTGGGGTGCGGTGGCCGCGGCGTGCGCGGTGCGCTGGTTCCGCTTCACCTAGCCGGCCTTACTTGGTCGGCCCTTACTACGACCTGTAGTTGGCATCCTCTACTCTTGGGCCGTGTTGTTCCGTCGGCTGGTTGACCTGCTACCCGAGCCCAGCCTGCGCGCTCAGCGCATCATCGCGGCGCTGGTGATCCTGACCCAGGGCGGCATCGCCGTGACCGGCGCGGTCGTCCGCGTCACCGCCTCCGGGCTCGGCTGCCCCACCTGGCCGCAGTGTTTCCCCGGCAGCTTCACCCCGATCCCGCATCCCGAGGTCGCGCGGGTGCACCAGATGGTGGAGTTCGGCAACCGGCTGATCACCTTCGCGGTGGTGCTGACCGCCATCGCCGCGGTGCTGGCGGTGCTACGGGCCCGCCGCCGCCGCGAAGTGCTGTTCTACGCCTGGCTGATGCCCGCCTCCACGGTGGTGCAGGCCATCATCGGCGGCATCACCGTGCTCACCGGGCTGCTGTGGTGGACGGTCGCCATCCATCTGCTGGCCTCGATGGCCATGGTGTGGCTGGCCGTGTTGCTCTACGTCAAGATCGGCGAACCGGATGTCGGCGTGACCCGCCACGTCGTGGCCAAGCCGCTGCGCCAGCTGACCGCGCTGAGCGGTGTCGCCCTGGCGGCGGTCCTGGTGACGGGCACCCTGGTCACCGCCGCGGGCCCGCACGCCGGCGACAAGAGCATCGAGCGGCCGGTGGCCCGGTTGCAGATCGAGATCCTCACGCTGGTGCATGCGCACTCGTCGCTGCTGGTCGCCTATCTGGCCCTGCTGGTCGGCCTGGGCTTCGGCCTGGTCGCGATGCACGCGCCGCGGCCGGTGCTCAACCGCCTGACCGTGCTGGTGGTGCTGGTTGTGCTGCAGGGCGTGGTCGGCGCCGTGCAGTTCTTCGCCGGGATCCCGCCGGCCCTGGTCGCCCTGCACGTGGCCGGCGCGGGGATCTGCACCGCGGCCACCGCGGCGCTATGGGCGTCGATGCGAGAACGGACCGAGACCGAGCCGGTCCAGAGCTGAGCCGACCGCCAGCGCGAAGCTGCGCTGGCGCCGCTGCCGGGTGGCGGCGTCGAGTTGTCGCCAGCCCAGCGTCGGTTCCACCAACTCGAGCTCCAGCAGCGTCGGATCGCGTCGGCCGATGAGATCGACGCGGGCGTAGAGGAAGTCCGACGGGGCGATCCCCAGCTGGGTCGCGGCCGCCGCCAGCGCGGCGTGCCCGACATCCCACAATTCGAAGTCGGGGTCGGCCGGCGTCAGCGTTTCCTCCGCGAAGATGCCCGAGTCGTCGAGGTCAGGCCGATTTTGGGGTGCCCGCAGGATGGGCCCCTTGGTGAACGCGTGCGACTGCTCGCCGCCGACGAACACCAACGCGGTCTCGCCGTCCTCGATGCGCCGGTCGTAGGGCTGCACCAGCACGACGGACCCGGACTCCTGCAGCGTCGCCGCATGGTCACGGGCCGCGTTGTGATCGGTGAATCGTTGCACCCCAACCGATCCCGCACCGACGGCGGGTTTGACGACCACCTCCCCCGCCGGCAGGTGGACCATCTCGCCGGGCCCGAAGAACTCGCTCTCGCACACGGGCACCCCGGCCACGGCCAGGTCGTGCAGGTAGCGCTTGTCGCTGTTCCAGGCCACCACGTCCGGCGCGTTGAGCAGGTTCGGCACCCGCCGGGTCCAGCCCAGGAACTCGTCGAGCCGCTCAGTGTAGTCCCAGGTGGCGCGCAGGATCACCAGGTCCGCGCGCAGCGTCTCCGGGTCGCCCCAGGCCCGCCACCGCGCCGTGAGGCCCTGACCGGCCAACGCCGCGACCAATCCGTCGTCGTCGCCGTCGCCCTGCACCAGCTTCGCGCAGCCGGCCAGGACGATCCGTGGATGAAAGATGTCCGGACGGGCCAGTTTCATGCGCTCCTCACGTCAAGGATGATAGTCAGCATGGACGCGATCGAAGTTGCCGAAACGGGTGGACCGGAAGTACTGACCCTCGTCGAGAAGCCGGAGCCCACGCCCGGCCCCGGCGAGGTGGTGATCAAGGCCGACGCGATCGGCGTGAACTTCATCGATACCTATTTCCGCTCCGGGCTGTATCCGCGGGAGCTGCCGTTCGTGGTCGGCAGCGAGGTCTGCGGCACCATCACCGCCGTCGGTGACGACGTCGCCGCGCTGACCGTCGGCGACCGGGTGGTGACGGCCAACGCCGACGGTGCCTACGCCGGATACTGCACCGCGCCCGCCGATTTCGTGGCCTACGTGCCGGCGGCCGTCGCCTCTGACGCGATTGCCTCGGCGCTGTTGAAGGGCATGACCGCGCACTACCTGATCAAGTCGGTCTACGAGGTACAGCCCTCGGACACGGTGCTGGTGCACGCCGGCGCCGGCGGTGTGGGGCTGATCCTGACGCAGTGGGCCACCAGCATCGGGACCAAGGTGATCACCACGGCGTCCACTCCGGAGAAGGCCGAACTGTCCCGCCGGGCGGGCGCCATCGAGGTGCTCGACTATCCCGAGGACCCGCAGGCCTTCGCCGCCCGGGTGCGCGAGCTCACCGACGGCCGCGGCGTGCAGGCCGTGTACGACGGGGTGGGCCAGAGCACGTTCGAGGCCAGCCTCGCCAGCCTGGCGGTGCGCGGCACGCTCGCGCTGTTCGGGGCAGCCAGCGGACCGGTCCCGCCGGTGGATCCGCAGCGGCTCAACGCGGCCGGCTCGGTGTTCCTGACCCGGCCCAACCTGGTGCACTTCACCCGCACCGCCGACGAGTTCGCCTGGCGCGCCGGTGAGCTGATGGATGCGATGGCCGCCGGGGACCTCACCGTCACCGTCAGCGCGCGTTACCCCTTGGCCGAGGCCGAGCAGGCCCACCGCGATCTGCAGGGCCGCAAGACTGTCGGGTCCGTCGTTCTGGTGCCCTGACGGGCCGCGCTCAGAGGTTGAGCAGCGTGGGCAAGGCCAGCGCCGAGTCCACGGCCAGCGCGCAGAACACCGCGGCCAGGTAGTTGTTCGACTGCAGGAACAGCCGCAGCGGTTTGACCGGCTGGCCGCGGCGCACACCCGCGTAGAGCTGATGCGCCATGACCAGGAACCAGGTGCCGGCCAGCAGCGCGACCGCGGCGTACAGCCAGCCCGCCGCCGGTGCCAGCGCCACCGTGGTCAGCACGGTCAGCCAGGTGTACACCAGGATCTGCCGGGTCACCTGCTTCTCGGTGGCGACCGCGGGCAGCATCGGTACCCCGGCGGCCTTGTAGTCGTCCTTGTAGCGCATGGCCAGCGCCCAGGTGTGCGGCGGCGTCCAGAAGAAGATGATGAGGAACATCACGATCGCGGGCCACTGGATGGTGCCCGTCACCGCCGACCAGCCGATCATCACCGGCATGCAGCCCGCGGCGCCGCCCCACACCACGTTCTGCGCGGTGCGTCGCTTGAGCAGCAGCGTGTAGATGAAGACATAGAACGCGATGGTGACCACGGCCAGCACACCGGAGAGCAGGTTGGTGGTCCACCACAGCCAGAAGAACGACCCGATGGACAGCAACAGGCCGAAGATCAGCGCATTGCGGGTTGGTACCGTCGCGCGAGCCAACGGCCTCAGCGCCGTCCGCTTCATCACCTTGTCGATGTCGGCGTCGGCCACACAGTTCAGCGTGTTGGCGCCGGCCGCGGCCATCATGCCGCCGACCAAGGTGTTGAAGATCAACAACGGGTTCACCGTGCCGCGGTCGGCCAGCAGCATGGCTGGGATGGCCGTGACCAGCAGCAGCTCGATGACCCGCGGCTTGGTCAGCGCAACATAGGCCAGCACCGTGGTGCGGATTTGGCTCGGCGCGACGCGCTCGCGGATGCTCACGCAGTTAACTCCTCATCACAGGCGATTGTCGCGGCAGCCTCGCAGCTTCTACTACCGACGATGGTAGACCGCTGCGCCGAGTCGGTGGCCTGCGGGTCGATTCCCCGGCCGCCCTGCGCCCGTTTGCCGTCTCGCACTAGGGTTGGATAGGCGCCAAGTTCGCCATGACCTGCCACGTCCTGCACCGCAAGGAGCTCGCTTGTGACCACAGCCGAAGAGATCGCCGACCTCACCGTCCCGAACCATCCGGACGACTGGTCCGATGTGGATTCGCGCGCGGTCGACACCGTGCGGGTGCTGGCCGCGGACGCGGTGCAGAAGGTGGGCAACGGTCACCCCGGCACGGCGATGAGCCTGGCGCCGCTGGCGTACACCCTGTTCCAGCGGCAGATGCGGCACGACCCGTCCGACACCCACTGGCTGGGCCGCGACCGCTTCATCCTGTCCTGCGGACATTCCAGCCTGACGATCTACCTGCAGCTGTACCTGGGCGGCTTCGGACTCGAGCTCGACGACATCGAGGCGCTGCGCACCTTCAAGTCCAAGACCCCGGGCCACCCCGAGTTCCGGCACACCAAGGGCGTGGAGATCACCACCGGTCCGTTGGGCCAAGGCCTGGCCTCGGCAGTCGGCATGGCGATGGCCGCCCGCTACGAGCGCGGTCTGTTCGATCCGGAGGCCCCCACCGGCGAGAGCCCGTTCGACCACTACATCTACGTGATCGCCTCCGACGGTGACATCGAGGAGGGCGTCACCAGCGAGGCCTCCTCGCTGGCCGGCACCCAGCAGCTCGGCAACCTCATCGTGTTCTACGACAAGAACCACATCTCGATCGAGCACGACACCGACATCGCACTGTCCGAGGACGTCAGCGCCCGCTACCGCGCCTACGGCTGGCACGTGCAGGACGTGGTGGGCGGCGAGAACGTCGTGGGGATCGAGGAGGCCATCGCCGAGGCCAAGAAGGTCACCGACAAGCCGTCGCTGATCTCGCTGCGGACCATCATCGGCTATCCCGCGCCGACCAAGATGAACACCGGCGGCATCCACGGCTCGGCGCTGGGCGACGAGGAAGTCGCCGCGGTCAAGAAGATCCTGGGCTTTGACCCGGAGAAGACCTTCGAGGTCAGCGACGAGGTGATCGACCACACCCGGGGTCTCGTCGACCGCGGCAAAAAGGTCCGCGAGGCCTGGGAGACGGACTACGCCGCCTGGGCCGAGCGCGAACCCGAGCGCAAGAAGCTGCTCGATCGGCTGCTGGCCAACGAGTTGCCCGACGGTTGGGACGCCGACATCACGCACTGGGAGCCCGGCTCCAAGGCGGTGGCCACCCGCGCGGCCTTCGGTCAGGTGCTCAACGACACCGCACCGAAGCTGCCGGAACTCTGGGGCGGCTCGGCGGACCTGGCGGGCAGCAACAACACCACCATCAAGGGCGCGAAATCGTTTGGCCCGCCGTCGATCTCGACGGCCGACTTCACTGCCGACTGGCACGGCCGGGTGCTACACTTCGGCGTGCGCGAACACGCCATGGGATCGATCCTGTCCGGCATCGTGCTGCACGGCCCCACCCGCGCGTTCGGCGGCACGTTCCTGCAGTTCTCCGACTACATGCGGCCGGCGGTGCGCCTGGCCGCCCTGATGGACATCGACACCATCTACATCTGGACCCACGACTCGATCGGGCTGGGCGAGGACGGGCCGACCCACCAGCCGATCGAGCACCTCGCGGCGCTGCGGGCGATCCCGCAGCTGGCCGTCGTGCGCCCCGCCGACCCGAACGAGACCGCCCACGCGTGGCGCAGCATCATCGCGCGCGGCAACGGCAGCGGTCCGGTGGGCTTCATCCTCACCCGGCAGGGCGTCCCGGTGCTCGAGGGCACCGACAGCGACGGCGTCGCCAAGGGTGCCTACGTGCTCGGTGGCCCGTCGGCCGAGGAGGTCCGCGAGGCCGACGTGATCATCATCGCCACCGGCTCGGAGGTGCAGATCGCGGTCGAGGCCCAGAAACTGCTCGCGGCCAAGGACGTCAAGGCCCAGGTGGTCTCGATGCCGTGCGTCGAGTGGTTCGAGAAGCAGCCGCGCGAGTACCAGGACTCGGTGCTGCCGCCGAGCGTGTCTGCGCGAGTGGCGGTCGAAGCGGGTATAGCCATGCCATGGCACCGATGGGTCGGCGACACCGGCGAGATCGTCTCGATCGAGCACTACGGCGAATCGGCCGACGACAAGACGCTGTTCCGCGAGTTCGGCTTCACCCCGGAGAACGTGGTCGCCGCGGCCGAACGCGCACTGGATAACTAGGGAGCACCCAATGACTCAGAATTCCAACCTCGCGGCGCTGAGCGCCGCCGGGGTCTCCGTATGGCTCGACGACCTGTCGCGCGAGCGCCTGCAGACCGGCAACCTGCAGCAGCTCATCGACACCCGCAGCGTCGTCGGCGTCACCACCAACCCGTCGATCTTCCAGGCCGCGCTGTCGGCCGGTAGCGCCTACGACGCGCAGGTGGCGGAACTGGCCGAGCGCGGCGCCGACGTCGACGCGACCATCCGCACCGTCACCACCGACGACGTCCGCAACGCCTGCGACCTGCTGGCCAAGGTCCACGAGGCGACCGACGGGGTCGACGGCCGGGTCTCCATCGAGGTGGATCCGCGGCTGGCCCACGACACGGACAAGACGATCCTGCAGGCCATCGAGCTGTGGAAGATCGTGGACCGGCCCAACCTGCTGATCAAGATTCCGGCCACCCTGGCCGGACTGCCGGCCATCACCGCGGTGATCGCCGAGGGCATCTCCGTCAACGTGACGCTGATCTTCTCGGTCGAACGGCACCGGGCCGTGATGGACGCCTACCTCGCGGGCCTGGAGAAGGCCAAGGAGGCGGGCCACGACTTGGCCAAGATCCACTCGGTGGCCTCGTTCTTCGTCTCTCGCGTCGACACCGAGATCGACAAGCGGCTCGAGAAGATCGCCGCCGACACCGGCCGCCAGGGTGCCCTGGACGCCGCGGGCAAGGCCGGGGTGGCCAACGCCCGGTTGGCCTACGCCGCCTATCAGGAGATCTTCGAGCAGGGCGACCGGTTCAAGGCGCTGGCCGCCGCCGGCGCGCGGGTGCAGCGACCGCTGTGGGCGTCGACCGGCGTGAAGAACCCGGACTACCCGGACACGCTCTACGTCACCGAACTCGTCGCACCCAATACGGTGAACACCATGCCGGAGAAGACCCTCGAGGCCGTCGCCGAGCACGGCGACATCACCGGCGACACCGTCACCGGCACGGCCGAGACCGCCCACATCGTGTTCGACAAGCTGGCCGCCCTCGGGGTCGACCTGCCCGATGTGTTCAAGCTGCTCGAGGACGAGGGCGTCGAGAAGTTCGAGAAATCCTGGCAGGAACTCCTCGACGCCACCCAGGCCCAACTGGACGAGAAAACCCAAGCCGGGAAATGAGCGCGGCCGCCGGCTCCGAGTGGGGCAATCCGCTGCGCGACAAGCGCGACAAGCGGATGCCCCGCATCGCGGGGCCGTGCGCGGTGGTGATCTTCGGTGTCACGGGTGATCTGGCCCGCAAGAAGCTGATGCCGGCGATCTATGACCTGGCCAACCGCGGCCTGCTGCCGCCGCAGTTCGCGTTGGTCGGGTTCGCCCGGCGCGAATGGGCCCACGAGGACTTCGGCAAAGAGGTCTACGAGGCCGTCCAGCAGCACGCACGCACGCCGTTCCACCAGGAGGTCTGGGACCGGCTGTCGGAGGGGATCCGGTTCGTGCAGGGCGATTTCGGCGACGACGTCGCGTTCCAGCGGCTCGCGGACACGCTGCACAGTCTCGACACGGAACGCGGCACGGGCGGCAACCACGCGTTCTACCTGTCGATCCCGCCCAAGGCGTTTCCGCTGGTGTGCGAGAAGCTGGCCCAGTTCGGGTTGGCCCGCGAGACCGACGGCTGCTGGAACCGGGTGGTCATCGAGAAGCCGTTCGGGCACGATCTGGCCAGTGCCGAATCGCTCAACGCGGTGGTCAACACCGTGTTCCCGGAATCCTCGGTGTTCCGGATCGACCACTACCTCGGCAAAGAGACCGTTCAGAACCTGCTGGCGTTGCGCTTCGCCAACACCATGTTCGAACCGATCTGGAACAACCACTACGTCGACCACGTCCAGATCACCATGGCCGAGGACATCGGATTGGGTGGTCGCGCAGGCTATTACGACGGTATTGGTGCCGCGCGCGACGTCATCCAGAACCACCTGTTGCAGCTGCTGGCGCTCACCGCGATGGAAGAACCCGTGAACTTCTCCCCCGCCGAGTTGCAGGCCGAGAAGATCAAGGTGCTCTCCGCCACCCGGCTGGCCCAGCCGCTGGACCAGACGACCGCGCGCGGTCAGTACGCCGCGGGCTGGCAGGGCAGCCAGCCGGTCGTCGGACTGCTCGACGAGGAGGGCTTCGCCAAGGCCTCCACCACCGAGACCTACGCCGCGATCACGCTCGATGTGGACACCCGCCGCTGGGCCGGGGTGCCGTTCTATCTGCGCACGGGAAAACGGTTGGGCCGCAGGGTCACCGAGATCGCGCTGATTTTCAAGCGGGCGCCGCACCTGCCGTTCGACGCCACCATGACCGAGGAACTGGGCCACAACGCCCTGGTGATCCGCGTGCAACCGGACGAGGGCATCACGCTGCGGTTCGGCTCGAAGGTGCCGGGCAACCGGATGGAGGTCCGCGATGTCAACATGGACTTCTCCTACGGGTCGGCGTTCGCCGAGGAGTCGCCCGAGGCCTACGAGCGCCTGATCCTCGACGTGTTGCTCGGCGAGCCCTCGCTGTTCCCGGTGAACGCGGAGGTCGAATTGGCCTGGGAGATCCTCGATCCCGTGCTCGAGCACTGGGCCGCCCTCGACGTCGACGGCGGTGGGCCACAGCCATACGCCTCGGGTAGCTGGGGTCCGGATTCCGCGTTCGAGATGCTGCACCGGGTGGGCAGGGAATGGCGGCGGCCGTGATCATCGACCTGGCGAACACGACAACGAACGACATCAACAAGAAGCTCATCGAACTGCGCGAGGAAGTCGGCGCGGTCACCATGGGCCGGGTGCTCACGCTGGTGATCGCCCCCGATACCGAGGCGGTGCTCGAGGAGTCGATCGAGGCCGCCAACTACGCGTCCCGGGAGCATCCGTGCCGGATCATCGTGGTGGCCCCCGGCGATGTGGACGCCGATCAGCCGCGCCTGGATGCGCAGGTCCGGGTGGGCGCCGACGCCGGCGCCGGCGAGGTCGTGGTGTTGCGATTGTCGGGCGCACTGGCCGGGCACGCCGGCAACGTGGTGATCCCGTTTCTGCTGCCCGACACCCCGGTGGTGGCGTGGTGGCCCGATGACGCACCCGCGGCACCCGCCGAGGATCCCTTGGGCAAGTTGGCCATTCGTCGCATCACCGACGCCTCGCACGGCGCCGAACCGCTGGCGGCGATCAAGAGCCGGCTCGAGGGTTACCAACCCGGTGACACCGATCTGTCCTGGAGCCGCATCACCTACTGGCGCGCGCTGTTGGCCGCGGCCATCGACCTGGCCCCGCACGAGCCGATCCGGTCGGCGGTGGTGTCCGGGCTGGCCGGCGAGCCGGCGCTCGACATCCTGGCCGGTTGGCTGGCCACCCGCATCGAGGGCACCGTGACCCGTGCCACCGGTGAGCTGAAGGTCGAGCTCAACCGGGACTCCGAGACCATCACGTTGCGGCGGCCCCAGGACGGCACCACCGCGACACTGCAGCGCACCGGACACCCGGATGCGCTGCTACCGTTGGCGCGGCGGGCAACCCGCGACTGTCTGGCCGAGGACCTGCGCCGACTCGACCCGGACGAGATCTATCACGGCGCCCTACAGGGCCTGGCCCAGGTGAATTACGCATGAGCGACTCCCAGACCGTCATCGAAACCTACGTCGACACCGACCAATTGGCCGCCGCGGCCGGCGCCCGACTGGTCGGTGCGATCACCTCGGCGATCACTGCCCGGGGCCAGGCGCACATCGTGCTGACCGGCGGGGGCACCGGCATCGCGCTGCTGGGCCACGTCGCCGAACACGGCGTGGACATCGATTGGTCTGCGGTGCACCTGTATTGGGGCGACGAGCGCTACCTGCCCGACAACGACGACGAGCGCAACGCCAAGCAGGCGCGCGAGGCGCTGCTGGAGCGGATCGAGATCCCGGCCCGCAACGTCCACCCCATGCCGGCCGCCGACGCCGAGTTCGGTTCCGACATCGAGGCCGCCGCGCTGTCCTACGAGCAGGTGCTCGCCGCCAACGCCCCCGCGGGCGAGCCAACCCCCGTATTCGACGTCCACCTGCTGGGGATGGGCGGCGAGGGACACATCAACTCGTTGTTCCCCGACACCGCCGCGGTGCGCGAACAAACTCGCCTGGTGGTGGCCGTGACGGATTCGCCGAAGCCGCCGCCGCAGCGGATCACGTTGACGCTGCCCGCGATCCGCCGCGCCCGCGAGGTGTGGCTGGTGGTGTCGGGCGCCGCCAAGGCCGAGGCGGTGGCCGCCGCCGTCGGTGGTGCCGATCCCGTCGACATCCCCGCCGCCGGGGCCCGCGGACGGGACAAGACGGTCTGGCTGCTGGATACCGCGGCGGCGACCGACCTACCGCGCTAGCGCTCCACGACGATCACGTGCAGGGTCCGCGGACCGTGCACGCCCTCGACCCGGTCCAGTTCGATGTCGCTGGTGGCACTGGGCCCACTGATCCACGTCAACGGCCTGGTGTGGGATTCCGAATCCATTAGTCGGGCAACGGCTTCGGGGACATCGCTGACGATCTGCTCGCTGCCCACCACGCAGATGTGCACATCGGGCACCAGGCTGATCGCGCGGCGCCCCTGACCCGGACCGTGGTCGAGCACCAGCGTCCCGGTGTTCGCGATGCCGACGGTGGCGGTGGTGACCACCGCGTCGACGCTGTCGAGATCGGTGGGCGACAACCCGTCGTCGTCGCACCAGTCGACGGCCGACGCGCCCGACCACCGGTCGCGCACCATCGGATCGGCGATCACGGTGCGCGCGCCCGCCGTCGTCAGCGCATCCACGATCGCCGCGCCCACCTCGTCGGGACCCACCCGGACCACGACGGCCCGGTAGTCCGCCGTGCGCTCGACGAAGCGTTCGATCAGGTCGTGTCCGCCGGTGCCGACGGGTTCGCCGTAGCGCCAGGGCATCTCGACGTCGCGGGGCCCGCCCCGGTCGGCCAGGGCGGTGCGGACCCGGTGCAGGATCTCCGCGCGTGCGGCGGAATCGGTCACGGCTCCTCCCGCCCGCCGTCGGTGCGCTCCCACCACTGCCGGAACGTCTCGGTGGGCGGGACCGGCACGTCGCGGGTCCGGGTCCAGATGGCGGCGGGCCACGGCAGCTTCCGCAGTACTTGTTTGGCACCGAACAGCCTGCTGCGCAGGGCTTTTCCGCCGATCGCCGCGACCCGCGCGGCGTTGCGGAACCGGTGGTGGTCGGCGAGCACCCAGCTCGCCGAGCGCATGGCGGCGGCCTCCGGATCCGGTACCCCGCCGCGGCGCTCGTCGACGACCTTGGTGCGCAGGTGCACCAGCAGCGATGGGATGTCGATGCGCACCGGGCACACGTCGAAGCACGCGCCGCACAGGCTCGACGCATACGGCAGCGACTTGTCCACGGCGCTGACGGTGCCGCGCAGCTGCGGGGTGAGCACCGCGCCGATGGGACCCGGATAGATCGAGCCGTAGGAATGCCCGCCGGCCCGTTCGTACACCGGGCACACGTTCAGGCACGCCGAGCAGCGGATGCAGCGCAACGCGGCGCGGCCCACCGGGTCGGCCAGCGCGTCGGTGCGACCGTTGTCCACCAGCACCACGTGCATGCGCCGGGGTCCGTCGTCGGCGGCCGGCCCCGTCCACACCGACGTGTAGGGGTTCTCCCGCTCGCCGGTGCTGCTGCGCGGCAGCACCTGCAGGAACACCTCGAGATCGCGCCACGACGGCAGGATCTTCTCGATGCCCACCACCGAGATCAACGTCTCCGGCAACGTCAGGCACATCCGGCCGTTGCCCTCGGACTCCACCACCACCAGGCTGCCGGTCTCCGCGACGGCGAAGTTGGCGCCGGAGATGGCGACCTTGGCGCGCAGGAATTTCTCCCGCAGGTGCAGCCGCGCGGCCTCGGCCAGCCGGCGCGGCTCATCGGTCAGATCGTCCGGGGCGGGCCGGCCCACGGCGCCCATCTCACGCAGGAAGATCTCGCGCACCTCGGCGCGGTTGCGGTGTATCGCCGGCACCAGGATGTGACTCGGCCAATCCTTGCCCAGTTGCACGATGAGCTCGGCCAGATCGGTCTCCCACGCGTCGATACCGGCCGCGGCCAGGGCCTCGTTGAGTTCGATCTCCTGGGTGAGCATCGATTTCACCTTGACCACCTCGCGCCGGTCCCCCGGTTCCAGCGCGTCCTCGACCAGACCGACCACGATCCGGTTGGCTTCCTCGGCGTCGCGGGCCCAGTGCACGGTAGTCCCGGCGGCGGTGGCGTTGGCCTCGAAGGCCTCCAGGTGCTGGTCCAGCGACAGCAGCGCGCGGTCCTTGATGGCCTCGGCCGCCAGTCGCAGGTCCTCCCAGTTGTCCAGTTCGCCGACCACCGCGGCCCTTTTGGCGCGGATGGTGCCGGTGGCGTGCGCGAGGTTTCGGCGCAGCACCGGGTCGGCCAGTGCGCCCTTGGCCGCGTCCTGGAACTTCGGCAGCGCGCCGGGCATGCCGAGGAACGCCTGGGTGACGCCGACATGCGGCTGTCCGGGCGTGCTCATCGCGGTCCCTCCGAAGTGGCGGCCAACACCTCGGCCAGGTGCATGGTGCGCACCCCGTCCGCCCCGCGGGACAGCACCCCGCCGATCTGCGCCAGGCATGAGTTGTCGCTGGCCACAACAACTTCGGCCCGGGTCTCGCGGATGTGGCGCATCTTGTCGGCGCCCATCGCCGCGGAGGTGTCGGCGTTCTTCAGCGCGAACGTGCCACCGAAGCCGCAACATTGGTCTGCCGCGCCCAGTTCGACGAGTTCGATGCCGCCGACCGCGCGCAGCAGCTGCAGCGGCCGCTCCCCCACCCGTAACATCCGCAGCGAATGGCAGGTGGGGTGATAGGTGACGCGGTGCGGGAAGTACGCGCCGACGTCGGTGACGCCGAGGACATCGACGAGGAACTCGGACAGCTCGAACACCCGCGGAGCGATCTCGGCCACCGCGGCGCTCAGTGCGGCGTCCCCGGCGCGTTCGGCGATCCCGCGGTGCTGGTGGCGCACCGAGGCCACGCACGATCCCGACGGCGCGACGACGGCGTCGTAGCCGGCGAACGCCTCGACGAAGCGGCGCACGGTCGGGATCGCCTCCTGGGCATATCCGGTGTTGGTGAACATCTGCCCGCAGCAGGTCTGCGCGGCGGGAAAGTGCGGGTCACACTCGAGCCGGCGCAGCAGTCGGACCGTGGCCTTGAGCGTGTCGGGCCACATCACGTCGTTGAAACAGGTGGCGAACAGAGCCACCGACGGGGAGCGTGCGGCACTGCCGGGGTACATGGGTCTCCAGGGGCTGTCAGGATTACCGTGCGCCTCTACCCTATGGCCTGAGGCCGCTGAGCCGTCATACTTGCGGACATGGCAGACAAAGACGTCAGCACCGAACAGCCATCCGGCCGGACCCGCCCGGCTCAGCAGCGGATCAGGACCCTGGCGCAGGCGGCGCTGAACGCCGACGTCACCGTGGGGCAGGTCGACACGCTCCTGCAGGATCTGTCCGAGACGCTCGGTGAGCTCAACACCTCCACCGCGACGCTCGATGACACGATGGAACGGTTCAATGCCACCATCACCCGCATCGACGAGTTGGCGCCCCGGCTGATCGGCATGGTCGACCGACTCGAGGCCATCGTGGATCGCGTGGAGCGCATCGTCGGCGTGGGCGAGGCGGTGGTGTCGCCGATCGCGGCCACCGAACACGCGGTGCGCGGGGCCATCAGCGCCGTGCGCAGCCGCGCCGGGCTCTGAGGACTACCCCACGACGCGGACTACCGCACGAAGCGTTCGACGTACGGCGCGAACCGTCGGCTCAGGTCGTCGCGGTCCAACCCCAGGTCCGCGGGCCGATAGTCGACCCGGCCCAGCCGGCCCCGGGTGTGTCCGGCGAGGTATTCGGCCACGGCGGCGCGGGATTCGTCGCTGGGCTGGTAGCCGGCGACGTCCCAGACCCGCTGCACCATCGCCAGGTCGTCGGCCATGAACTCGTCGAAGCGCACGTCGATGGTCCGGTCGGCCGGCAGTTTGGCGTGGTCGCGCAGGCATGCGCTGAGCATCTCGTCGATCCGGCCGATCCAGTAGTTGGCGACGGTGGGCACGTCGACCTTGTCCACGCTCATCCGCATGGTGTAGGTCATCATGGTCGCCATCGACACCGCCACGTCGACCGGATCCCGATGGGTCACAATGAAAGTCGCGTCGGGGAATACCTTCATGATCGGGACGAACTGCTCGAGGTGCTGCGGGCTCTTCAGAACCCAGCGCCGGTCGCGGCCGTCCTGGTGTTGCAGCACCTGCAGCATCATCCGGAGAAACTGGTAGCCCGGGGTCTGGTCGTGGTCGCGCAGGTAGTCCGACCAGCGCGGCAGGTGGGTCAGCGTGGTGAAGAAGCCGCTGGCGAAGTCCTGCACCATCAGGCCGATGTCCTCGTGGATGTGGTCGATGGTCATCTCATGCATCAGCTGGAAGTAGGGCATCAACGTGTTCGAGATGTTGAGGGCGTCGCCGGTGCGCTGCCGGCGCGGTTCGATCGTGCCCTCCTCCCCGGGCGCGGGCAGCGGTTCCTGGGCCTCCCAGTACGGCAGCGACCGCACCGCCGGGTCGGCCGCCAGCAGGCTGTGCAGGTGGGTGGTGCCGGTGCGGGGCAGTCCCGCGATGACCATCGGGGCGGCGATCTCGACGTCGAAGATCTCCGGATGCCGGTTGAGGTGGTCGATGACCCGCAGCCGTCCCTTGAGGAACGTCAGCATCAGCGAGAACGCGTAGGTGCGGCCGAATGCGGTGAAGTTGGGGAGTTCCCCGAACGCCTGCAGCAGCACGTCCATGCGTTCGCGGTAGTCCTGGGAGCCGAAGTCGCTCAGGCCGGTCTGCGCGGTGGCCTGCTCGTGCAGCGCGTCGGCGGTGAGCGGACAGTAGTCGGCCATGGCCGACATCCCGTCGATGATGGCCTGCGCCTCGGCGGTGAAGGTGGGCCGGGCCAGATCCGTGATCCGGATGGCCCCCGGTGTTGCCGACGGGGAAGCAGCGGAGGTGTTCACGGGTACGGACACTAACGCACATCCGTTACAGATTTTACAGTTTTCGTAGCACTGTATGTTGTTAGGATGACGGGCATGCCCGCCCCGGAGAGCGCCACCGCATGGCGCGAGTTGCTCAGTGCCTTCGCCGAATTCGATCAACAGTTCCTCGACGGTCCGAAGGCGGTGCGCGGCGAGGTCGCCGTGGCCGAGGGCTACCACAATCTGGCCACCATGTTGGCGTTGACACTGGACATGAGCCTGTTCGCCGATCCCGTGTCCCCGCGATTCATCGACACGCTGACCCCGTTTCGCCCCGACCGACGGTGGGGTGGGGACAACACCGACTGCTACTACGGCTACGCGATGGTCGATCCACGGCGCACCTACCGGGTCAGCGGTGCACCGGGTGACAGCGCCATGTATTCGGTGACGGTCTACAACGAACCCGAACCCGGCGCGTGGCCCAACCGGACCGTGGGGTTGCTCTACGACACCGACATGCCCCTCGATGACGACGGCCGGTTCTCCTGCGTGCTGGGCCCCGCCCGGCCCGACGGTTACGACGGCCCGTTCATCGAACTGTCCCCCGACGCCCACGGGATCATCACCCGCGACTACCACGAACACCCCGAGACCGGCCGACGCGTCGGCTGGGAGATCGCGGTGCTCGACCACGCGGGGCTGCCGGTCAATCCCGCCAAAACCGATGCCGCGGTAGCAAATTCGCTGCGCTCGGCGCTGCGCTTCGCCCAGGACATGTACGCCCTGATTCCGCTGATCCTGATGGAACGCAAACCGGTCGAACTCGCCGACGGCCAGGCGCTGACCACCAACACCATTGCCCCGCCCTACCGGGCCGGCGGCGCCACCCACGGCTACTCCATGCAGGACGCCTGCTATGGCCTCGGCGGGTTCGCGCTGGAACCCGGTGAGGCGCTGGTGATCACCTCGCGCCACCCGAAGGCCCGGTTCTGGAACTTCACGCTGTGGAATCAATACATGGCCGCCCTCGATGTCGATTACGGCCGGGCCGGGCTCAATTCCGGCACCGCGGTGCACAACAGCGACGGCACCGTCACGATCGTCGTCAGCCGCGAACTGCTCGAGCATCCGAATGCGCTGTCGACCAAGGACCACCCCGAGGGGTTGATGTCGTTCCGGTGGTTCCATGCCGACGATCTGCCCGAGCAGCCGACGACGGCCGTCGTCCCCGTTGCCGAGGCGCCGCGCGAACTCAGTTGAGCACCGGCGCGATCCAGCGCGCGAGGTAGGCGCGCAACTGTGCTCCCGACCGCGGCGGATTCGACGGCGCGATCACCATCGACTGGATCAGCCGCAACAGGTACTCGACCAGGTCGTCGAACGCCTTGCCGGTGAACCCGAGCGCTTCCCAGTCGATCCGGCTGTGCTCCAACATGACCCGCGAGCGCGCGATGGCCTCCGGTGAGACCATCGCCTGACCGACGGACCGGGCCCGGTCGGTGTCGAGCAGTTGCGCCAGCAGTGGCTCCTGCGGCAGCCGTTCGGCCAGATGCGCCACCGCCTCGACCAACAGTTCTTTCGGATCGGTCATACCGGCGGTCAACTCCCCGATGCGGGCGGTCCACCCGGCGAGTGCGACCTCGGCGGCGGCCCCCAGCAGTTCCTCGGTGGTGGCGAAGTGCCGGTAGACGGTGGGCCGGGTGATCCCGAGATCGTCGGCCACCAGGGAGACGGTGGTGCGCCGCGGCCCGTGCCGCTCGAGCATGCGCAGCGCGGAGTCCACGATGCGCTTGCGCGCCTCCGTGTCGTCGCCGGGCGGCTGACCCCGCCATCCCCTGCGTCCCATACCGGGCGAGTCTATCGGTGTCGCGCTCAGCCGCTGTTGCGCAGCGCGGAGGCCAGCCCGCTCATGGTCAGCAGGATGCCGCGTTGGACCCGCTCGTCGTCGTCGCCGGAACGGTAGCGGCGCAACAACTCCACCTGCAGATGATTCAGCGGCTCCAGGTAGGGGAATCGATTGAACACCGACCGGGCCAGCGCCGGGTTGTCGGCCAGCAGGTCGTCCTGCCTGGTGATCTGCTCGTGCATCGCGATGGTCCGTCGGTGCTCGTCCTGGATCTTGCCGAAGGCCAGGTTGCGCAACTCGACGTTCTCGACCAGCTCCGCATACCGCGCCGCCAGCCCCAGGTCCGATTTCGCCAGCACCTGAGCCATATTCGAGAGCACGGTGGCGAAGAACGGCCAGCGCCGATACAGGTCGCGCAGCACCTCGAGCCGTTCCGCGGGGTCCGGGCCGTCGGCGATGAACTGTTCGAATGCCGAACCGGTGCCGTACCAGCCCGGCAGCATGACCCGGGACTGGCTCCAGGCCAGCACCCACGGGATGGCCCGCAGATCGGAGATATCGGTGGTGGGCTTGCGGGAGGTGGGCCGGCTGCCGATGTTGAGCGCGCCGATCTCACTGACCGGTGTGGAGGCCTCGAAGTAGGCGACGAAACCCGGTGTCTCGTGGACGAGTTCGGCGTACGCGCGCTGCGCCCGCGCCGCGAGGTCATCGAGCACCCGATACGCGGTGTCGGCGAACTCGCCGAGTCCTTCGGTGTCCAGCAGCGTCGACTCCAAGGTGGCCGACACCAACGTCTCCAGGTTGCGCCGGGCCAGCCGGGGCTCGGCGTACTTGGCGGCGATCACCTCGCCCTGCTCGGTCAGCCGCAGCGACCCGCGCACCGCGCCCGGCGGTTGGGCCAGGATCGCGTCGTAGCTCGGCCCGCCGCCGCGACCGACCGTGCCGCCGCGACCATGGAAGAGCCGCAACCGGATTCCGGTCTGGCGCGCCATGTCCACCAGATCCAACTCGGCGCGGTACAACGCCCAGTTGGCGGCCAGGTATCCGCCGTCCTTGTTGGAGTCCGAATAACCCAGCATCACCTCCTGGCTGTCGCCCCGCGCGCGCACCAGGGCGCGATAGAGCGGTAACCCCAGCGCGTCCCGCATCACCGACGCGCCCCGTTGCAGATCCTCGATGGTCTCGAACAGCGGCACGATGCCGACCGGACAGTACGGCCGCTCGTCGGCGGCGTCGAGCAGTCCGGCCTCCTTGAGTAGGACCGCGGCCTCGAGCAGATCCGAAACCGACCGGCACATCGAGATGACGTAGTTGGGCACCGCATCGAGGCCGAATACCCGTATCGCGCGGGCCGCCGCGCGCACGATGTCGAGTTCCTTGACGACCAACTCGGACAACCCGGCACCGTCGCCGGTCAACGGTCGACGGGTGGCCAACTCACCGATCAGCAGCTCGACCCGGTCCCCCTCGTCCAGTGCCGAGTATTCCGGGTGCACGCCCGCCCAGGCGAGCAGCTCGGCGACGACCTCCTCGTGCACATCGGAGTTCTGCCGCATATCCAAGCCGCTGAGGTGAAATCCGAAGACCCGCACCGCTTCCCGCAACCGACCCAACCGGTCGTCGGCCAGCAGCGCGCTGCCGTGGCCGCGCAGGGAGACATCGACGGCGTCGAGATCGGCCAGCAACTGCGCGGGTGTCTCGTAGCGCGGCAGACCGAGGTCGAGTTCGTGGTCGGGCCGCCGATCCAGGATCTCGATCGCGGTGGCCGTCAGGCGGGCGTGGATGACGCGCACCGCACGCCGGTACGGTTCGTCGGCGCGGGCCGCGTCGTGGCAGTCCTGGCCCAGGGCGGCGACCTCGTCGCTGATCCGCACCAGCCGCGCCGACATCGACAGTTCCCGTTCCAGCGCGGTCAGTTCCACGAAGTAGTGCGCGAACGCGACCTCGGCAGCGTTGCCGGTGGCCAACCGGACGATCTCGGCGGTGACGTTCGGATTGCCGTCGCGGTCCCCGCCGATCCACGAACCGGGCCGCAGGAGGGGTTGCGCCAGCAGATCGGCGTCGGGCCAGCGGCGCTGCAATGCCGTGCGGACCTCGGCGTTCACCTGCGGGATGACCTCGAGGAACGCGGCCTGGTAGTAGCGCAGGCCGGTTTCGATCTCGTCGGAGATCTTCAATCGGGACAACCGGATCAGCGCGGTCTGCCACATCGTCAGGATCTGGCGCCGCAACTCCGACTCGATCTCCGCGGAGCCGTCGGCTGCACGCGCCCGCATCAGTTCGGTGATGCGGTGCTGGGTGTCGAACACGGTGCGCCGACGGGTCTCCGTCGGATGGGCCGTGATCACCGGCGCCACCAAGGCCCCGGCCAGCGCGTCGGCGACACCATCGACGTCCAGATCAGCCGCGTCCAGCTTCGCGTAGGTGGCGGCCAGGCTGGAGTCCTGCGGCGGTTCGCCGGCGGCGACGTGGATGGCACGACGACGTTCCCGGTGGATGTCCTCGGCCACGTTGGCCAGGAGGGCGAACTGGGTGAACGCCCGGATGACCGGGATGGCGTCGCGGGCGTCGATGCCGCGGAACAGTTCCGCCAGTTCGGCGCGGTCGATCTCGGAGCGCCGCACCCGAAACGACTCCACTCGGGCGCGCTCGACCAGATCGAAGATCGTCTCGCCGTGCTGCTCGCGAATGGTGTCGCCCAGGATGGTGCCGAGCAGCCGGATATCCTCGCGCATCGGTTCGGTGGCCTCGCGGCCCACCTGTGTGCGGTGCACGGCGCCGATCGGAGCCAGGACTTCGGAGGTTTCGCCCATGGCTACCAGTATCGGCAGAGCCCGCGTCTACCGCTGGCAGGCCCCGACGGGAATTGGCAAAATGCCACGTCGGGGACGTTATCGGCGCACGCTTATAGGCACGGATAGGAGGAACCCCATGAAGACCTACACGATTTCCGAATCCGTATTCCGCACCCAGTTTCCCGCCCGCATGGCGGTCGTCGGCTGGGCGGTCGCCCTGGCGCTCGGCGCACCGGCGACCGCGCTGGCGGCACCCATCGACAACACCTGGGACATCGAGGAATACGACAACTGCATGCAGAACACCACGAAGGCCGCGTGGCAGTGCTGCATCGACTCCGGGGGCGTGCCGACACTGCCGGCAGACCCGCACGGATGCACCGCGCCGCCGGCCGAGGTACAGGTCGCACCGCAGGGTCCGCGGACCGTCCCGCCGAGGATCATCGACGATGCGCCGGACATCCAGATCGACCCGGGTCAGGCCCCGCCAGAAGTGGTGGGACCGACGGTCCCGATCGGACCCGCTACCGGATGAGCATTATGCGCCGTACTTGATCTGCAGGCCGATCCCGACGATGGTGACCACCCAGATGCCGGTGACGAACAGCGTCAACCGGTCGAGGTTCTTCTCCACCACAGTCGATCCCGACAGGCTCGATTGCACGCCGCCGCCGAACAACGTGGACAGGCCGCCGCCCTTGGCGCGGTGCAACAGCACCAACAAAATCACCAGCAGGCTGGTGACCACCAAGAGGATCTGCAGAGCCAATTCCATGGCAGACACCTTACACGTGGGTGATTCAGGGCAGCGGACCGCCGGCGGCGATCGCCGAGAGCATGGCGAACTGCTCGCCGTCCAGCGAGGCACCGCCGACCAGCGCGCCGTCGACGTCCTTCTGGGCGACGATCTCGCCGACGTTCTTGGCGTTGACGGAGCCGCCGTAGAGCACCCGGACGGTGTTGGCGATCTCCGCGCCGGCCAGCTCGGTGAGTGCGGCGCGGATGGCCGCGCAGACCTCCTGCGCGTCGGCGGCGCTGGCCACCCGGCCGGTGCCGATGGCCCAGACCGGTTCGTAGGCGATCACCAGCGTGCCGATCTGCTCGGCGGACAACCCGGCCAGCGACTCCTTGAGCTGGGTGACGTTGTAGGCGACGTGCTCGCCGGCCTCACGGACCTCCAGACCCTCACCGATGCAGACGATGGGGGTCAGCTCGTGCTTGAGCGCGGCGGCCGCCTTGGCGGCGACCAACGCGTTGTCCTCATGGTGATAGGTGCGGCGCTCCGAATGGCCCACGACCGCGAACGTGCAACCGAGCTTGGCCAGGAAGGCGCCGCTGATCTCGCCGGTGTAGGCGCCGGCGTCGTGCTGGGAGAGATCCTGGGCGCCGTAGGTCAGCCGCAGCTTGTCCCCGTCGACCAGGGTCTGCACGCTGCGTAGATCGGTGAACGGCGGGATGACGGTGACGTCGACCTTGTCGAAGTACTTGTCCGGCAGTGAGAAGGCGATCTTCTGCACCAGGGCGATGGCCTCGAAGTGGTTGAGGTTCATCTTCCAGTTGCCGGCGATCAGCGGCTTACGGGACACGTGGTTCTCCTAGCGATCTGTTCAGTTCTGCAGGACCGAGATGCCGGGCAGTTCCTTGCCCTCGAGGTACTCCAGTGACGCGCCACCCCCGGTGGAGATGTGGGAGAAGCCGTCCTCCGGCAGGCCCAGTTGGCGCACCGCCGCGGCGGAGTCGCCGCCGCCCACCACGCTGAAGCCACCCTTTTCGGTGGCGCTGATGATGGCCTCGGCGACGCCCTTGGTGCCCGCCGAGAACGCCGGGAACTCGAAGACGCCCATCGGGCCGTTCCAGAACACCGTCTTGGCGTTGGACAGCAGGGTGGTGAAGCGCTTGACGGACTCCGGGCCGATGTCCAGGCCCATCTTGTCGTCCGGGATGCGGTCGGCGGCCACCGTCTCCGGCGGCGAATCGGCGGCGAACTTCGCGGCCACCACGATGTCCACCGGCAGGTGGATCACGTCGCCGTAGTCCTCCAGCAACTTGCGGCAGGTGTCGACCATCTCCTCCTGCAACAGCGAGGATCCCACCGGGAAGCCTTGGGCGGCAAGGAAGGTGAAGCACATGCCGCCGCCGATGATCAGGCTGTCGGCCTTGGTCGCCAGGTTCTCGATGACCGCCAGCTTGTCCGAGACCTTCGATCCGCCCAGCACCACGGCGTAGGGGCGATCGGAGGATTCGGTCAACTGCTGCAGCACCTTGACCTCGGTGGCCACCAGGTTGCCCGCGAAGTGCGGGAGCAGCTTGGCGACGTCGTAGACCGAGGCCTGCTTGCGATGCACCACGCCGAAGCCGTCGGAGACGAAGGCCGCGGTCGGCCCGCCCGGGGTGTCGACGAGCTCGATCAGGGCGTTGGCCAGCGCGGTGCGCTCGGCCTCGTCCTTGCTGGTCTCGCGCGGGTCGAAGCGGATGTTCTCCAGCAGCAGCACATCGCCGTCGGTGAGCCCCTCGGCGCGGGCGAGCGCGTCGGTGCCCACCACGTCGCCGGCGAGCTGCACGTGGCGCCCGAGCCGTTCGCCGAGCTCCTTGGCCACCGGGGCCAGGGAGAACTTCGGGTCCGGCTCCCCCTTGGGGCGGCCGAGGTGAGCGGTCACCACCACCTTGGCCCCGGCCTCGACCAACGCCTGCAGCGTGGGCAGCGAGGCGATGATCCGGCCCGGGTCGGTGATGTTGCCGTCGTCGTCCAGCGGGACGTTCAGATCGGAGCGTACGAGCACGCCCCGACCCGAAACACCCTCCGCCAGAAGATCATCGAGTGTCTTGACGCTCATCGGTCCAGTCCGACTAGAGCGACTTGCCGACCAGCGCGATGAGGTCGACCAGACGGTTCGAGTAGCCCCACTCGTTGTCGTACCAGGAGACGACCTTGGCCTGGTTGTCGATCACCTTGGTCAGGCCGGCGTCGTACAGCGAGCTGTGCGGGTCGGTGACGATGTCGCTGGAGACGATCGGAGCGTCGTAGTACTTGAGGATGCCCTTGAGCGGTCCGTCGGCGGCGGCCTTCATGGCGGCGTTGATGTCCTCGACGCTGCCGGGCTTGGCCAGCTCGGCGGTCAGGTCGGTGACCGAACCGGTGGGGATCGGCACCCGCAGCGCGTAGCCGTCCAGCTTGCCCTTGAGCTCGGGCAGCACCAGGCCGATGGCCTTGGCGGCGCCCGTGGAGGTCGGCACGATGTTGACCGCGGCGGCGCGGGCGCGGCGCAGGTCGCTGTGCGGGCCGTCCTGCAGGTTCTGATCCTGGGTGTAGGCGTGGATGGTGGTCATCAGGCCCTTGACGATGCCGAACTCGTCGTTGAGGACCTTGGCCAGCGGGCCGAGGCAGTTCGTGGTGCACGAGGCGTTGGAGATGATGTTCTGGCTGCCGTCGTACTTGTCGTCGTTGACGCCGAGCACGATGGTGATGTCCTCATCGCTGGCCGGCGCGGAGATGATGACCTTCTTGGCGCCGGCGTCGAGGTGGCCCTGCGCCTTGTCGCGCTTGGTGAAGATACCGGTGGACTCGACGACGACGTCGACACCGAGGTCGCCCCACGGCAGCGCCGCCGGGCCCTCTTTGACCTCGAGCGCCTTGATCTTGGTGTCGCCGATGACGATGGTGTCCTCGCCCTCGAGGCTGACGTCCTCGGGCAGCCGGCCCAGGATGGAGTCGAACTTCAGCAGGTGCGCCAGGCTGGCGTTGTCGGTGAGGTCGTTGACGGCAACGATCTCGATGTCGGTGTTCTGGCCCAGCGCCTTCTGCGCCGCGAGCGCACGGTAGAAGTTACGGCCGATGCGGCCGAAGCCGTTTACGCCAACCCGGATGGTCACTTGTCTCTCCTCTTTGGTCCGGCTTCGGATGAAGTACTCCCGGTCAGCCTAATGGTGTGGTTTTCGCGACGCGCAGGTTGGTTGCCATTCCTCGGCGGCTGCCGTGGAGATGCCGGCGGATGACGATCTGCAACGCGGCATCGCCGACGAGATTCACCTCCCGATCGACGACACTGGCACGCGTTCACGAGTGCCGACGGGGTTTCTATCCACAGTTGGGTTTTCATCCACAGTTGCCCAGCTTCCGGGCTCCGACCGCGCTCGCCGCGACTTAGACTCGCACGCATGTTCGATGGGTCGTTTCCGGAGCCTGGGGCGCTACGCGGGTGCCCCGATGCCGGGTTGATCGACGCCATCTGCGGCTGGTCGACCACAGCGGCAGCCGCCGAGGGACGACGGTTGGCCGCGGTCGCCGAGTTCGTCACCCGCCGCTGCACCGATGAGCACCCCGACTGGGCCTGTGACGACTGGGATGCCACCGCCGCCGAGATCGCCGCCGCCTTGAACATCAGCCACTACCGCGCCACCGCCCTGATGAACCTGGCCATCACCGTGCGCGAGCGCTTCCCCAAAATCGGCACCCTGATCCTGGCCGGGACCATAACCGCCCACACCGCTCAACTGATCGCCGACCGCACCTACCTGGTCTTCAACCCCGAGGCCCTCGCGACCCTCGATGCCCGCATCGCCGAACAAGCCCACACCTGGGGCCCACTGTCGGACTACAAACTCATCCAATCCCTGGACGTGCTCGTCGACGAGATCGACCCCGGCGCGCTGCGCCGCACCACCAGCAACGCCCGCCACCGCGACGTGACCTTCGCCGACCCCGACGAACACAGCGGCACCACCGCCCTATGGGGACGACTGCTGGCCACCGACGCCGCCGCCATCGACAAGCGCCTGACCGCCATGGCCACCGCCGTCTGCCCAGGCGACCCGCGCACCGTGGCCCAACGCCGCGCCGATGCCCTCGGCGCCCTGGGCAACAAAGCCGACCACCTCACCTGCCTATGCGGATCCCCCGAATGCCCCGCCACCGCCGACGACGGCCGCGCCACCAACATCGTCATCCACGTCCTCGCCGAACACGCCGCCCTCACCACCGCAGCCGACACCGGCGAGAGCCTGCACGGCGAACAACCCGCCGAAACCGGACCGGAACCAGCACCCCCGGCCCCGCCGGCACCCTCCGGGCCGCGGCCCCAGCCGGCCCTGCTCGTCGAAGGCCGCGGCGGGATCATCCCCGCCCCGCTGCTCCAAGACCTGATCGCCCGCGGCGCCCGCATCCGCCCCGTGACCACCCCGACAACGGCCGAACCCCGCTACCGGCCCTCCACCAAACTGGACACCTTCGTGCGCCTGCGCGACCTGACGTGTCGCTTCCCCGGCTGCGACCGGCCGGCCTTCGCCACCGACATCGACCACACCCGCCCCTACCCACACGGCCCCACCCACCCCGCCAACCTCGGCTGCTACTGCCGAAAACACCACCTGGTCAAGACTTTCTGGCCCGGCTGGCACGACGAACAACTGCCCGACGGCACCATCGTCATCACCACCCCCACCGGCCACACCTACCGGTCCAAACCCGGTGCCGCGCTGCTGTTCCCCGACTGGAACACCCACACCCCCGCACCACCCACCGACCCCGGCACCCCACCACCACAAGACACCCCGGGACGCACCCTGAAAATGCCCCGCCGCAAACAAACCCGCGCCAAAGCCCGCGCCTACCGCATCAAAACCGAACGCGCACTCAACGACGCCCTCGTCGCCGAACGCACCAAACCCCCACCGTTCTAAACGAACTGGCGTCCTAGCCGAACTGGCCCGGATCGATCAGCAGGTGGTCCGACACATCGCCGAGCATCTCGATCACCACGGTGCGGTCGGTGAAGAACCACCCGTCCTCGTCGCGGGCGAAGGTGTCGGCGTAGCGCCCGACGACGATGGGCTGCAGGGACACCGACTCGGTCTGCTGCACCACGCAGAACGTCGACCGCGCGCTCGCCGCGGCGCCGTCCAGGTCGACGATCGGGTTGAGCACCAGATGCCGGGTGCGCGGGGTGTTGGCGCGCTCGGGGAAGCGGCGGGTGGTGGCGGCGAACAGCTCGGCGATGTGCTCCGCGCCGGTCACGCCCATGAAGGCGCCGCGGCCCAGTAACCGTCCCACGCCGTCGAAGTCGCCGGCATCGATCAATTCGGCATAGCGGTAGAGCAATTCGGCGATGGCCAGACGATCGGCCAGCCCGGTGCTCATGCCGCGCCGCTCACGCGACCTGGCTCTGCACCACGGGCAGGCCCGGATCGCTGGCCACCCCCAGCGGCGAGGCCGGCGCGCCGGCGGCGATCAGGTGCGCGGCGAACGAGGCGATCATCGCGCCGTTGTCCGTGCACAGCCGCGGCCGCGGCACCCGCAGCGTCAACCCGGCCGCCGCGCAACGCTCCTCGGCGAGCTCGCGCAGCCTGGAATTGGCCGCCACCCCGCCGGCGATGATCAGCGTCGAGACCCCCAGGTCGGTGGCGGCGCGCACGGCCTTGCGGGTCAGCACATCGGCGACGGCCTCCTGGAAGCCGGCGGCCACATCGGCGGGCGAGGCGTCCGGGTGGGCCTCCATGTGGCGCGCCACGGCGGTCTTGAGGCCCGAGAAGCTGAACGCGTACGGGGCGTCCCGCGGTCCGGTCATCCCGCGCGGGAACACGATCGCCTCCCGGTCCCCGGTGCGGGCCAGGTCGTCGAGGACCCTGCCGCCGGGATAGCCCAAGCCCAGCAGCCGGGCCACCTTGTCGTAGGCCTCCCCCGCCGCATCGTCGACGGTGCTGCCCAACTCGACGATCGGCTCGCCGAGCGAGCGCACATGCAGCAGATGCGTGTGCCCGCCGGACACCAGCAGCCCGACGCTCTCCGGCAGCGGGCCGTGGTCGAAGACGTCGGCGGCCAGGTGCCCGCCCAGATGATTGACCGCGTAGAACGGCACCTCCCAGGCCGCCGCGTACGCCTTGGCCGCGGCCACCCCCACCAGCAGCGCACCGGCCAGCCCGGGGCCGATCGTCGCGGCCACCACGTCGGGGCGCGCCATACCGGCGGTGTCCAGCGCGCGGCGCATCGTGGGTCCCAGCGCCTCGAGGTGCGCGCGCGAGGCGATCTCGGGCACCACGCCGCCGAACCGGGAGTGCTCGTCGACGCTGGAGGCCACCTCGTCGGCCAGCAGCGTCACCATGCCGTCGTCGTCGAGGCGCGCGATGCCGACACCGGTCTCGTCGCAGGAACTCTCGATCGCGAGAATGATGGTCATCGTGGCTCCCCCGGTTCCAGTCGCATGGTGTAGGCGTCGGCGCCACTGCCCGGGTAGTAACGCTTACGCACTCCCATTCTGACGAAGCCGGCCCGCTCGTACAGCCCGATGGCCGCCTCGTTGTCGGTGCGCACCTCCAGGAAGACGACGCCGCCGTCGGCGAAGGCCAGCAGGTCGTCGAGCAGTCGGCGGCCGATCCCGCGGCCCCGCCAGGCCGGGTCGACGCCGATGGTGTGCACCTCGTACTCGAACGGGGCAAGCCGGCCCAGCCGGGTGATCCCGGCGTAGCCGACCAGGCGGCCGTCGGCCCGCGCGGCGATGTAGTGGTTGTGCGGGGAGGCCACCGCGTGCCGGAAGGCCCGCGCCGGCCACGGGTCGTCGCCGGGGAACAGTTCAGCTTCCAGCTGCGCGCAGCGGTCGGCGTCGGTGCCGCGCAGCGCGTCGATGACCACGGCCTCCACCTCGCCGGTCATTGCAATCCCCGCTCGGCCAGCGTCTTGGCGTCGGGTCGACGCAGGTACAGCGGCACCAACGGTTCGGGCTCGCCGTCCCAATTCGACACCGCGGCAACCAAGGCCACCGGCGTCGGATACTCCGGGCCGCTCACCGGCAGCCCGAACTGGGCCGCGTGCTCGGGCGAGCCCGCGACGGCGACCACGCCGTCGAGCGCCACATCGGCCGCGGCGGCCACCTCGGGCCCGGCCACCCGCAGCCCGTCGCGGTAGCGCGCCCAGTACACCTCGCGCCGACGCGCATCGGTCACCACCAGCACCTCGCCGGCGGTCTGCCCGCCGATGCCGTCGAGGCTGCACACCCCGTGCACCGGGATGTCCAGCGCATGCCCGTAGGCCGCGGCGGTGGCCATCCCCACCCGCAGACCGGTGAAGGGCCCCGGCCCGCAGCCCACCACCACCGCGTCGAGATCACCCATGGTCAGCGCCGCATCGACCAGTGCGCCAAGCACATTGGGGGTCAGGCACTCGGCGTGGGCGCGCGGGTCGCGGGTCACCCGCTCGGCCAGCAGGACGCCGTCGGCCACGATCGCGGCGGTGACGGCGGGGGTGGCGGTGTCGATCACCAGAACGTTGGTCACGGCGCACTCCAGGTCCACGTCGCGGTGCGCACCTCGGAGTCGACCCCGCGCTCCAGCCGGATGTCGAGGTGGCGGTCGGAGAGCCGCTCGGCCAACCCCTCGCCCCACTCCACGACCACCACGGCGTCGTCGAGATCGGTGTCGAGGTCCAGCGAATCCAGCTCGCCCAGCAAGTCGGCGGCGGCGTGGTCGAGCAGGCGGTAGACGTCGACGTGCACCATCGCCGGGGCGTCGGCCCGGCGGGCGCGGTGCAGCCGGGCCAGCACGAACGTCGGCGAGGTCACCGGGCCGTCGACATCCATGGCCGCCGCGATTCCCTTGGCCAGCACGGTCTTTCCGGCCCCGAGCGGACCGGACAGCACCACCACGTCCCCGGCGCGCAGCTGCGCACCGAGGCGCTGCCCCAGCGCCAGGGTGTCTTCCGCGGCCTCCAGCGTGGCCGAACCCGAGCTCAGCCGTCCGTCGTCAGCCACGGGACCGGGTCCGATCACGCAGCCGGCGCGTCATCGCCACCAGCTTGCTGGGGGTGGCCCGGTCGACCAACCGCGCCAACGCGTCATTGATCACTTCGGGCTCCTCCAGTTGCACCAGGTGACCGGCGTCCCCGATGACCAGCAATTCGGACTTGGGCAGCACCGCGGCCATCTCCGCGGAATGTTCCGGGGTGGTCAGCACGTCGCCGGAACCGCAGGCCACCAGCGTCGGCAGCCCGGCCAGGGTGGTCAGGCCGTCGGCCTCGTCGTGGGTGCCCAGCGCGTGCAGGAACCCCACCATGGTCTTCACCGGGGTGTCGTGGATCATCGCCTCGGTGTAGCGGGCGACGGTGGGGCTGATCTCGTCGTCACCGAACGAGGCGGCCTGCAGGATGGGGGCCAGCACGGTGCGCACCGCGCCGCGGCCGCGGTGCAGCAGGTTCGGGGCGTAGCGGGTGGCGAAGCGGGCCATCTCCAGCGCCGGGTTCTGCAGGATCTCGCCGATCGGGGAGCGCGAGAGTCCTTCGGCGGCCGAGGAAATCAGCGCCGCACCGACAATGCGCTTGCCGTAGTGCTGCGGGAACTGGCGGGCGTGCGAGAGCACCGTCATGCCGCCCATCGAATGACCGATCAGGACCACGGGCCCGGTGGGCGCCAGCAGGGTCAGCACGGTATCGAGGTCCTGGCCGAGTTGCTCGACGGTGTAGGTGCGGTAGGAGGCGATCCCGGATCGGCCGTGGCCGCGCTGGTCGTAGAACACCATCCGGACCTGATCGCCCCACCACGGCGCCAGGTCGCGGCGCTGAAAGTAGAAGGAGCCCATGCCCATACAGAAGCCGTGCACGAACACCACCGTCACCGGCGCGTCGGCCGGCCCCACCTCGCGCACCGCGAGGTCGACGCCGTCGGGCGTGGTGACCACGCTGCTGCGGTCGGTGTCGAACAGCGTGAAATCCTCACCGAGATAGGGATCTTCGCGGGGTGTGCGCCGGGTCAGCGAACGCGCGGTCGACACCCCGGCCACCGCACCCACCGTGCCCAGGCCGGCCACCCCGGCCAGCCAGCGTCGTGCGCTCACTGCGCATCGCCCCCGGTGTAGACGCGGGTGACCCGGGCCCGCGGGCTGGTCACCACCTCGTAGTGGATGGTGCCGAGCAACTCGGCCCAGTCCGCGGCGGTCAACTCCCCCGAATCCCCCGGCCCGAACAGGATCGCCGTGTCCCCCTCGACGACGTCGGTGGGTCCGGGTCCGAGGTCGACGACGAACTGATCCATGCACACCCGGCCCACGCTGGGGCGCCGTCGTCCACGAATCGCCACCTCGAAGCGCCCGCTGAGCGAACGGAACACGCCGTCGGCGTAACCCAGCGGGATCAGCGCCACGGTGGTGTCGCGCTCGGCGATCCAGGTGTGCCCGTAGGACACCCCGCCCCCGGCGGGCACCTTCTTGACCATCGACACCGGCGCGGTCAGCGTCATGGCCGGGATCAGGCCGACGTCGCCGTGCTGCGGCACCGGGTTCAGGCCGTAGGCGGCGATGCCGGGCCGGACCATGTCGAAGGCCAGGTCGGGCCGGGTCAGCGTGGCCGGCGAATTGGCCAGATGCGCCACGTCGAACGTCACCCCGGCGCGGCGGGCCTGCGCGATCAGCTCGGTGAAGCACTTGGCCTGCAGGTCGTTGGTGGGATGTTCGGGCTCATCGGCGCAGGCCAGGTGGGACATGATGCCGCGGGCGTGCAGCGCGCCCTCGGCTACCCCGCGTCCCAGCGCGGCGACCAGGTCGGGGAAGTCCACGGCGGCCACGCCGCTGCGGTTGAGCCCGGTGTCCACCTTGACCGTCACCGCGGCGGTGGTGCCGGTCTGGCGCGCGGCGGCCAACACCTCGTCGAGTTGCCGGCGCGAGGACACCCCGATCTGCACGTCGGCGGCCACGGCCGGGGCGAAGTCGGTGCCCGGGGGATGCAGCCAGGCCAGCACCGGGGCGGTGATGCCCGCCGCGCGCAGCGCCAGGGCCTCCTCGACGGTGGCGACGCCGAGTTCGGCGGCGCCGGCGCCCAGGGCCGCGCGCGCCACCTCGGCGGCGCCGTGTCCGTAGCCGTCGGCCTTCACGCCGCCCATCACCTGTGCCGATTGCGCGCATTCGCGCAGCTTGACGACGTTGTGCGCGATGGCAGCCAGGTCGACGACGGCGGCGGGTCGGTTCATGTTGTGATCACCGCGGTCGATTGTCCCAGGCGGGCGGTCAGTGCGCGAAATGTTCCTCGTCGGAGAAGCCGCCGACGCCGACCTTGTCCAGCTTGGCCAGCACCTCCACCAGGTCGTCGCGCAGCGCGCGGGCCAGGTTCGCCGAGAACCCCTCGCGCACCACGATGCGCAGCACCGCGACGTCGGAGGCGTCGTCGGGCATGGTGTAGGCCGGCACCTGCCAGCCGTAGCTGCGCAGCATCGCCGAGATGTCGAAGACGGTGTACTTGGCGCCCGGCTTGAGCTTGAACGACAACACCGGGATGGCCGTGGCGTCGGAGATCAGCTCGAACACCGACAGCGCCGCGATCTCGGCGGCCAGCCACCGCGCGGTGTCCGCCAGGGCCCGCATCACCGTGGTGTAGCCGCCGCGGCCCAGCCGCAGGAAGTTGTAGTACTGCCCCACCACCTGGTTGCCGGGCCGGGAGAAGTTCAGCGTGAAGGTGGGCATGTCCCCGCCGAGGTAGTTGACCCGGAAGACCAGTTCCTCCGGCAGGTGCTCGGCGTTGCGCCACACCACGAACCCGATGCCCGGATAGGTCAGGCCGTACTTGTGGCCGCTGACGTTGATCGACACCACCCGCGGCAGGCGGAAGTCCCACTTGAGGTCCGGGTGCAGGAACGGCACCACGAACCCGCCACTGGCGGCGTCGACGTGCACCGGAACGTCGGGACCCTGCCCGCGGGCCAACTCGTCGAGCGCGGCGCAGATCTCGGCGACGGGCTCGAGCTCGCCGGTGTAGGTGGTGCCCAGGATGGCGACCACCCCGATGGTGTCCTCGTCGACGGCGGCGGTCACCTGCTCCGGGGTGATGACGTAGCGCCCGTCCTCCATCGGCAGGTAGCGGGCCTCGACGTCGAAGTAGCGGCAGAACTTCTCCCACACCACCTGCACGTTGGAGCCCATCACCAGGTTCGGGGTGCGGGTCTTCCAGCCGGTCTTCGGGTCGTCGCCGACCTGTTGGCGCCAGCGCCACTTCATCGCCAGGCCGGCGAGCATGACGGCCTCGCTGGAGCCGACGGTGGATACCCCGATGGCCGTCGACGGGTCGTCGTCGCGCAGGTTCTCGGCGTGGAACAGGTCGGCGACCATGCACACGCAGCGCTGCTCGATGGCCGCGGTCACCGGGTACTCGTCCTTGTCGATCATGTTCTTGTCGAACGTCTCCGACATGAGCTGCCCGGCCTCGGGGTCCATCCAGGTGGTGACGAAGGTGGCGAGGTTCAGCCGGGAGCTGCCGTCGAGCATCAACTCGTCGTGGATGAAGCGGTAGGCCTGATCGGGCGTCATCGCCTCGTCGGGCAGCCGCAGCGCCGGGACCGGCACGGCGGACAGGCGGCCGGTGTAGGCGGGTTCCAGGGACGAGGTGTGCGACACGTTGGGCATGACGACCTTTCTAGAGGATGTGCGCCAGTGCTGCGCGGATATGGGACAGGATGGCCGCGGCCGAGGTGGGCACGGGCTTGGGGCCGGGGTCGGCGGCGGACAGTTCGGCGGCGCGGGTGTGCACGAAGGCGCCTGCGGCGGCGGCCTCCACCGGCGGCAGGCCGGCGGCGAGCAGCGCGCCGATGATCCCGGAGAGCACGTCGCCGGATCCGGCCGTGGCCGCCCAGGATCCGCCGGCCGGGTTGAGATATACCGGGCCGTCCGGCGCGGCGATGACGGTGACGTGGCCCTTGAGCAGCACGACGGCGCCCAGTTCCGCGGCCAGCGCGCGCGCCGCGGATACCCGATCGTCGCCGGGAGGCCGCCCGGCGAGCCGCTCGAATTCGCCGGCGTGCGGGGTCAGCACGGTCGGCGCGGCGCGCTCGGTCACGAGCTCGGGGCGTTGGGCCAGCAACGTGAGCCCGTCGGCGTCGACGAGGACCGGTACGTCGGCCGACAGCGCGAAGCGCAGGGTCTGCTCGGCGGCCGCGTCGGTGCCCAGGCCCGGGCCCACGACCCATGCCTGCACCCGGCCGGCCTGTTCCGGGGTGGGCGCGGCGACCACCTCGGGCCAGTGCGAAACCACCTCGGCGGCGGCGCTTCCCGCGTAGCGCACCATGCCGGAGTGTGCGGCCACCGCCGCACCGGCGGACAGGATCGCCGCCCCCGGGTAGGTCTGGGAGCCGGCGAGCACCCCGGTGACGCCCTGGGTGTACTTGTCGTCGCGGCGGCCCGGAACCGGCCAGCAGGCGGCGACGTCGTCGGCCTCGAATCCGAGCAGGTCGGTGTCGGGCAGCCGCAGACCGATGTCGACGAGTTCGACGCGTCCGCAATCGGCCAGTGCGTGTACGGGTTTGAGGCCGCCGAAGGTGACCGTCAGCGCGGCCTGGACCGCCGGCCCGGGGCGGGCCCCGGTGTGCACGTCGATGCCGCTGGGGATATCGACGGCGACGACGGGCACATCGGTGCCCGCGAACACGGCGGCGGCGTCGGGGCGCAGCGGGCCCGTGGCACCGATGCCGACCACCCCGTCGAGCACCAGATCGGTTGCCGGGGAGATGTTTTGCACCACCCGGCCGCCGGCGGCCCGGAACGCCGCCAGGCCCGCCGGGTGGGCGCGGTCCGGATTGAGCAGCACCGCGTCGGCGGCCACACCGCGGCGACGCAGCAAGGTCGCGGCCCACAGCGCGTCGCCGCCGTTGTCGCCGGAGCCGACGACGGCGCAGATCCGGCGCCCGGCCACCGCGCCGGTGCGGGCGCGCAGTTCGCGGGCGACCGCGACCGCCAAACCGTAGGCGGCGCGGCGCATCAGCGCG
>JAEWRC010000098.1 GCA_023460175.1 Actinomycetes bacterium | reverse complement strand
GGCCCCGCCCCGGGGGGGGGGGGGGGGGCGGTCGCCTCGCGAACCTCACCGGTGTCGGGATCGATGCGCCGTTTGTCGGTGACGGTCACCGGCTCGTGCGAATCGTTCTGACTCACTTGCGCTCCTGGTCATCCTCGACAACCTCGGCGTCGACGACATCGTCGTCCGACGGGGCGGCCCCGCCGGCGCCACCGGCGGCCTGCTCGGCCTGCGTGGCCTCGTAGATCGCCTGGCCCAGGCTCTGCGATTCCTCGCCGAGCTTCTCCATGGCGGTCTTGATTGCGGAGATGTCGGTACCGGCCAGCGCCGTCTTGGCGTCGGCGATCGCGGCGTCGACCTTGCCGAGGGTCTCCTCGGGGATCTTCGAGCCACCCTCGGCACCGCGCTGCTCGGTGACGAACTTCTCCGTCTGGTAGACCAGCGACTCGGCCTGGTTGCGAACGTCGGCCTCCTCGCGGCGGGTCCGGTCCTCCTCGGCGTGCGCCTCGGCGTCCTTGACCATCCGGTCGATCTCCTCCTGGGACAGGCCGGAGCCTTCCTGGATCTTGATCGTGTTCTCCTTGCCGGTGCCCTTGTCCTTGGCGGTGACGTGCACGATGCCGTTGGCGTCGATGTCGAAGGTGACCTCGATCTGCGGGACACCGCGCGGGGCCGGCGGGATGCCGGTCAGCTCGAAGGAGCCGAGCATCTTGTTGTGCGCCGCGATCTCGCGCTCGCCCTGGTACACCTGGATCTGCACCGACGGCTGGTTGTCGTCGGCCGTGGTGAAGGTCTCCGAGCGCTTGGTCGGGATGGTGGTGTTGCGCTCGATGAGCTTGGTCATCACGCCGCCCTTGGTCTCGATACCCAGCGACAGCGGGGTGACATCGAGCAGCAGGACGTCCTTGACCTCACCCTTGAGCACACCGGCCTGCAGGGCTGCGCCGACCGCGACGACCTCGTCGGGGTTGACGCCCTTGTTGGGTTCCTTGCCGCCGGTCATCTCCTTGACCAGCTCGGTGACCGCGGGCATGCGGGTCGAACCGCCGACCAGGACCACGTGGTCGACCTCGGCGACCGAACCGCCGGCGTCCTTGATCACCTGCTGGAACGGCTTGCGGGTGCGATCCAGCAGATCCTGGGTGATCTTCTGGAATTCCGCGCGGGTCAGCTGCTCGTCGAGGAACAGCGGGTTCTTGTCCGCGTCGACGGTGATGTAGGGCAGGTTGATCGAGGTGCTCTGCGAGCTCGACAGCTCGATCTTGGCCTTCTCGGCGGCCTCACGCAGCCGCTGCATCGCCATCTTGTCCTTGGTCAGGTCGATGCCCGAGGTGCCCTTGAACTTCTCGACCAGCCACTCGACGATCCGGTCGTCCCAGTCGTCGCCGCCCAGGTGGTTGTCACCGGAGGTGGCGCGCACCTCGACGACGCCGTCGCCGATCTCCAGCAGCGAGACGTCGAACGTGCCGCCGCCGAGGTCGAAGACCAGGATGGTCTGTTCCTTGCTGCCCTTGTCGAGGCCGTAGGCCAGCGCGGCCGCGGTGGGCTCGTTGACGATGCGCAGCACGTTCATGCCGGCGATCTGGCCGGCTTCCTTGGTGGCCTGGCGCTGGGCGTCGTTGAAGTACGCGGGAACGGTGATCACCGCGTCGGTGATGTCCTCGCCCAGGTAGGCCTCCGCGTCGCGCTTGAGCTTCATCAGCACGCGGGCGCTGATCTCCTGGGGGGTGTAGTTCTTGTCATCGATCTCGATGGTCCAGTCGGTACCCATGTGCCGCTTGACCGAACGGATGGTCCGGTCGACGTTGGTGACCGCCTGGTTCTTCGCGGGCTGGCCGACCAGCACCTCGCCGTTGCGCGCGAACGCCACGACCGACGGGGTGGTACGGGAGCCCTCGGAGTTGGCTACGACGACGGGGTCGCCACCCTCCAGCACCGAGACGACGGAGTTGGTGGTCCCGAGGTCGATTCCGACCGCACGAGCCATAGTTACTGCCTCCTGTATAGCTTCAATAGGATCTGAGTGAACCTCGCTCAAGACTGCTCTCATCGACCGTCTGCTGTCAACTCAGAGTTGAGTCTGATTCGCTCAAGTTTGTCAGTAGGCCCAACGGCGGGGGTTCGGGATTTGTTCCCGCGGGGTGGACGACGGTCAGGAATTGCCGCGAGTCAGCGCGGGCGCTGCCGTCAGATTCTCCAGCTGGGCCCGCGCGGCCGGACTCACCCGCAGCGGCGCCTCCGCCAGAAAGCCGCTGATCAGCGACTGTGCCCGGTCCAGATAGCTGGCCCGTTCGAAATCGGTTTGCGATGCGCGGGCGTGCCGGATCAGCTTCACCGCCTTGCCCAGGTCAGCACCCTGTTGCTCGGACAGATGCGAGTGCCCGAGCCGACGCCCGGTCTCCTCGCAGTCCCGCCACAGCCGAGCCAACTCCGCCACCGCACCGTGATAGCGCTCGGCGTGGTCGACCCCGGACGGGCCATGTTCGGTGCGCAGCGCACCGGCGCGCGCCGCCGCGTCGTGATAGGCAGCGGCGGCCGGGACGGTCACGTCGGTGACCCCCGGGTAGAGCAGGACAAGTTCGGGATCCATCTCGTAGGCCAGGTAGGCGGTCAGGACGCGATTGTGCTCGTCGAGCGCGGCCTGCCACAGCAATTCGGCGACGCCGGCCCCGGTCGGTGGCGCCGGGGCCGGGGCAGGGGTCGGGACACTCAAAAAGTCGCGCAGTCGAGTCCACAGGCCAGGACCTGCCGGTTTGGACACCGGTTGTGGCGCGCGCACGGGCGCCGGCCCGGACGCACCGGCCGGGCGCATGGGGCGGTAGCGCACCTTGCGCCGCCCCGGTTCCTGACGCCGCACCGGGACGGTCATCGCCGCCCGATCGGGGTGATGCGCCAGGAACTCGTGGCATGCCCGCACCGGCACCACTGCGAGGTGTTGCCAGGCGTGCGGCGGGACCTTCGGCGTCACCCTGATGGTGAGTAGCCCGGTGCGCACCGGCGGGGTGTGGATCTCGATGCGGTGATGGGTACATGCGATTCCCTCGACGAGCGAGGCGAGGCTGACGTTGTGCCTGGCCACGACCGCCACCTGCTCGCCCGCGGCGAACCCATACGGTTCTGTTTCATTGGCGGACAATGCAATCCGCAGCGTGCTGAAATCCTGCCCGTGCTCGGGAGCGTCCAGCAGCGAGTACACCGGCAGGTCGTCCATGCCGCTGACTCTGCCATGGCCTCCGCGTCGCTTACGCCGAGGACCGCAGTCACCTGGTGCCTGCGGTCCTCGGCATAAGCCGTCGTCAGGCTGCGAGGTCGAGGCGGTCGAACGCACACCCGGGCCCGCAGGCGCGGCCGTCCACCGCGATGCCGAGGCGCGTTATCAGTTGCGCGATCTTGGCGGCTGTCTGGCACGGGCGGTCGAGCACCTGCTGATAGCTGAGTCGGACGGTGGAGCGGCCGTCGATCGCGGCATCGAGATCGCGCTCGAAATCGCGGTTCCGCGCGGTCGCCGAATCGTGGAAGAGGCGGCCGTCCAGTTCGACGATCAGGCGTTGGCCGTACTCGGCGTCGCGGTAGCTCACCTTCGCCGCGGCGGCCGCACGGCGTTGCCGGACCGCCCGGGGTAGGCCGTGGGCCCGCTCCACCCGCTGCAGATAGGCCCGTTCGAGGACGGAACAGCTGCCCTCGGCGATATCGACGAGCACGGCGCGCAACCAGCGCCGGCGCGGTACCCGAAGGCGGGCGTCCAGGGCAGCCAGCAGTCGGGTCGCGGTGGTGCGTCGGGACTGACAAGCGTTGGCCAACACCGCGATCGCATCGAACTCCGTGGCTGCCTCACACGCCAGGTGGAGCACGGCTTCCTCCAGGCGCAGCCGCGGTGGACCGACATTCCAGAGCGTCCGCTCGCCCAGACGCGCCAGATGGTGGATCCGGACACCTGGCGGCTCGACGAGCATCGCGCGCCCGCGGTCGACGGCGACGTGGATCAGCGCGCCCTGTTCCGACAGCGCCGAGTCCAGGCACAGTGCGGCCGGCGCGGCGTACAGCACCGCGGCCCAGGCCCGTTGCCGCCAGGTCAGCGGGCCGGTGTGATCGATGTACACGCCGTCGTGGACGCGCGCCCACTGCCGGCGCCGCAGCATTCGACGAATGTCGTGGTCGGACAGGCCCGCGCCGAGTACCTGTCGACGCGAGATCATTCCGTGCTGCAGGAGTAGAACCTCGTCGATGTCCACGCGTTCGATCCTGACGAAGCAGGTGGTGGGTCGCCAGTGCCCCGCGACGATCTGTGGATAACCCGTTTACGCAGAGGATCCCAGCCGCCCGCTGACCAGAGACCTCGGCGTAGAGGATGACCGAGCCCCCTAGAGCACCTCGGCCAGGAACTCGCGGACCAAAGCGCTGAATTCCGCGGGCTGGTCATAGGTGACGATGTGGCCGGCGTCGGCGATCGTGACGCACCGGGAATCGGGCGTCGCCGCGTGGGCGGCAGCGATCTCCGCGTCGCCGACCAGCTGATCGTTGGCGCCCCGCAACCACAGCGTCGGCACCCGCAGCCGGTGCAGTTCGGGAGTGTGGTCCAGGCGCATGGCGCGAGGACCGTAGGACTCGATCTGCCAATCATCGAGCGCCTTCTCCCCGTACCGGTTCTTGGCGCGGGCCTCGGCGACCGCGAGCGCGATGATGTCGTCGAAGCCCGGGGTGGCGGTCCCGGCAGTCAACTGGGTCGACATCGACGAGCGCAGGTAGCCGGGGAAGCGCGCCAGGATCCAACTGCACAGGCGCAGCAGACCCGGCACGCGCATCGTCGCCCAGGTGAGGAACTGGTAGGGACGCTTGCGGCCGACGCCGCCGGGCCCGATCGGCACCAGGGCGCTGACGCGATCGGGATGGTCCAGCGCGAAACCGATGGCCACGCCGCCACCCATGGACAGGCCCAGCAGCGCGACCCGGGGCAGCTCGAGCCGGTCGAGGAGTTCGAGCAGGAAGCGGCGATAGAACGCGTCGTCGAGCAGGCCCTTCCACGGCCGGCTGCCGCCGTGTCGCGGCAGATCGATGACGTGGACCCGATAGTCGGCGGCGAGGGGGCCGACGACGTCGCGCCACACCCCCTGCCCGGTGTCGAGCATGGCCCCGTGCAGCAGGAGCAGGGGCGGTCCGGTGTCACCGGCGCGGTAGAGGCGAACGGGTCCGCCGCAGACGGTCAGGTCCGTGTAGCTGTCGAAGTCGGGGCTCACGGGGTTTCCTCCAGACGGTCGAGTTGGGCATCGAGGTGGTCGAGCAGGGCCAGTTGCGCGCGCCGGGCGGCAGCGGCATCCGGCGGCGTCTGGCCGGCCAGACCCCGGCCGACGAGATCCGCGAACAGCCCGACGGTCTCGCGCAGCTGATCGTCGGTGGCGGCCCCGAGGGCGCCCGGCGCGTTCAACAGGCCGATGGTGAAGACGCTGAGCATGCGCACCAGCGGCTCCGTCGCGACCTCGGGGTCGATCACGCCGGCGTCCTGCAGCGCCGCGATGTACTCGATCAGCCAGTCGAACCGCTGCTGATAACGATCGTCGGTCACGGAGCGGACGTGGTCGCCCAGGACGGCCTCGTCCCCGAGGTGCAGCGCGCGCATCAGCGGATCGCCGAGCAGCGCCTCGACCCCGAACCGGTAGACCGTGGGCAGGTCGATCACCCCGGTCGCGGCGCGCACCCGGCGATGGACATCGGCGGTCAGCCCCCGCATGCCGCGGTTCAGCACGGCCGCCAGGATGGCCGCCTTGTCGGGGAATTCGAGGTAGATGGCGCCCTTGCCGACGCCGGCGCGGGCGGCGATGTCGGACACGGTGGTGGCCGGCCAGCCGTTGTCCAGCGCCAGCTCACGCGCCGCGGCCAGCAGCCGCTCCCGCCGGTCGGGAATCCGGGGCCGGGGCATGGCGCCATCCTTTCGTAGTGACCAGAATAGATTCTTTGGTCACTACGACGGTAACACGGCCCCGGATCCCGGCGGCGGGACTACTTTGAGGACGGTGGCCGACCCTGCTACCCCGCCGTCGAATCTGCCGATGCTCGGCGGGGTGGCCGCCGCCGCCGTCGCGCTGGGTGTGGCCCAACTGGCCGCCATTCCCCGGGGCGCGACGGCTGACGCCCGCACGGCGGTCGGCGCGAGCGTCGTCGATCTGACGCCGGACGCGATCCGGGATTGGTTGCTGCAGACCCTGGGCGGCGGCGGCAAGCTCTTCTTGTCGGTCGCGGTGCTCGTGGTGATCGCGACCGTGGCCGCGATCGCCGGCTCGCTGGAGACGCGGCGGCGCCCGGTCGGCAGTCTGCTCATCGCGCTCGCGGGTGTGCTCGGCGGCGCCGCCGTGCTGTCCCGGCCGGGCAGCACGGCACTCGATGCCGCGCCCGCCGTCCTGGGCGCGCTGTGCGGGGTGCTGACCCTGCGGTTCCTGATCCGACTTTTCGAGCGCGCGCCCGGGGCGGACCGCGACGAGCCGGACGCCGGCCGGCGGGCCACGCTGATCACCGTGGGCC
>JAEWRC010000097.1 GCA_023460175.1 Actinomycetes bacterium | reverse complement strand
CACAGTCGCCGCGCGTCGGGCGCTCCGGTCACTCCCCGCGGGCCCGCTCGGCGCGCACCGCCTTGAGGCGCCGCTGCTCGCGCAGCACTTCCTGGTAGCTCTCGCGTTCGGCGACCAGCCAGTCCGGCTGTTCCTCGAGCAGTGCATCGATCTGCTCGGTGGTCAGGGCCTTCTCCACACCGCCGCGGGTCAGACCCGCGATCGAGATGCCCAGCTTGGCGGCCACCAGGTTCTTCGGGTGTGGCCCGTTCTTGCGCAGGTCGACCAGCCACTGCGGCGGATTCTCCTGCAGCGCCGCGAGTTCCCCGCGGGTGATCGGGTTCTCCTGGAACTCCGTCGGCGTGGCCGGTAGGTACACGTCGAGCTTCTTGGCCGCCGTGGCGGGTTTCATGGACTGCGCGTTCGGCCTGCTCATGGGGTCAGCCTATCGGTAGCCTGAGGCGATGATCGCGCGCTCGCTGACGCTTGGGTACGTCCCCGGCGCGACACCGGCCAAGTGGGCACGCAACTGGGCCCAGCGCCACCCCGACGTCGCGCTGCAGACGCATCCCGTGGCCGCGGCGGGCGCGGCTGCGGCGGTGCGGGCGGGCACGGTCGATCTGGCCGTGCTGCGGTTGCCGACCGACACCTCCGGGATGGCCGTCATCGCGCTGTACGAGGAGACGACGGTGGTTGTGGTGCCCACCGACCACCTGCTCAGCGCCGGGGACGAGATCGGCGCCGCGGACCTCGACGGCGAGCCCGTGCTGGTCCCGCTCGACCACGTCGTGGAATGGCCCAACGCCCCCGGCGCGCCGGTGCAGCACCGGCCCGAGACCACCGCCGATGCAATCGAACTCGTCGCCGCCGGCGTTGGGGTGCTCGTCGTTCCGCAGTCGCTGGCGCGGCTGCACCACCGCAAGGACCTCACCTACCGTCCGATCGCCGATGCGCCCACCTGCCCGGTGGCCCTTGTCTTTCCGGACGGGCCGCAGCCGGAGCTCATCGAGGAGTTCGTCGGGATCGTGCGGGGCCGCAAGCCCGGGTCGTCGCGCGGGCAGGCCGCACCGGCCCCGAAGCGCACCGCCCGCGAGAAGACGCTGGCCAAGCAGGCCGCCCGCGCCAAGGCGGGCAAGGTTGCCCGCGCGCCGGGGCGCATCGAGCGCGGCCGCCGCTGATTCAGATCGTCACGGTCCCATCGTCATTGATGGTCCAGAACGGATTGTGGGCCACCTCCCACACGTGGCCGTCGAGGTCGGCGAAGTAGGCCGAGTAGCCGCCCCAGTAGGTCTTGTGGGCCGGCTTGATGACGGCAGCCCCGGCGGCCTGTGCGCGCTCCAACGTGGCGTCGACGTCGGCCTCGCTGCGTTCGTTGATGGCGATGCTGATGCCGCTGAACCGGCCGTCGATCACCTGTCCGGCGTCCGCGGCGAGGTCCTCGCGGCCGAACAGGGCGAGCGCGATACCCGGCAACTGGTAGAAGACGACCCCCTCGGGCGCCTGGGCGGGAGTCCAGCCCAGGCCGTGCTCGAAGAATTCGCGGGACCGCCCCAGGTCGTCGACGCCGAGCGTGATCAGGCTGATGCGTTGCTCCATGGGGAAAGGCTAGACCCGTGGACCGGCGGGGTAGCGCTTCGCGAACTTCGGAAGCGGGCACCGATCAGAACTCAGTAGCTGTGCTGCGGTCCCTGGGCCTTCTTGTACAAGCCCTTGAGCAGGCGGTCCCGGAACCTGGGGTTGTCGAGCAGCTTGAGTCCGGTCTCGGCGACCTTGGGATGGCCGATCAGCTTGTGGAAGGCGCGCCCGCGCCGGTACTCCCGGCCCCAACTGGCCTCGAGGCGTTGCTGATAGTTGGTGAAGTCCTCGGGTCCGCCGTTGGTGAGCGCGGCGATCGCGGTCTCCCCGGCGACCAGGCCCGATTCCAGGGCCTTGGAGATGCCCGCGCCCGAGGCCGGTTTGCCGGCCCCCAGCGCGTCGCCGGCGAACAGCACGCCCGGCCGCCACGGCGGCCACGCGGTGAAGCCCATCGGCAGTCGCCAGGCCCGCACGCTCTTGTTCTTCTTGAGCTCGTCGATGCCGGGCAGCTCCCACTCGGTGGGCAGGGTGCGCAGAAACTCGCCGAGGAACTGAGTTGCGTTGATGGACTGCCAGTTTCGGTAGCTGTTGACGTAGCCCAGGCCGATGTTGAACCGGCCGCCGCCCATCGGGAACACCCACCCGTACCCGGGCAGTTGATCGCCCTGGAAGAGCAGCTTGACGTAGATGTCCAGGCTGTCGGTGTCCGGCCGGTTGGCGTGCATCTCCGAGCGGATCGCGATGGCCGAGTAGCCGTTGTAACGCGAATCGAGTTTCATCGCGCGTTTGATCGGGGAGTAGGCCCCGTCGGCGGCGATCACCGCGTCGGCGAGCACCTTTTCGCCGCTCTTGAGGACCACGCCGCCGACCCGGCCGCCGGCGGTGAACTCCGGACCGGCGACCTCCGCCGACTGGCGCACGGTGGCACCGGCGGATTCGGCGTGCGCGAGCAGCAGCGCGTCAAGTTCGGTGCGGCTGACGGTGTGCCCGTGATCGGGCATGCCGGGGCGCTTGGGAAAGGACAATTCCCACTGACTGGGGCTGAACACGGTGACGCGGTCGATGCGGTGGAACTTGCCGACCTTCTCGGTCAGCCCCATCTTCTGCAGATAACTGACCGCCCGGGCGGTCAACCCGTCGCCGCAGGGCTTGTCGCGCGGGAACTCCGCCTTGTCCAGTACGACGACGCGCGCGCCGACCTGCGCGGCCTGCCAGGCCGCCGCCGATCCCGCCGGTCCTCCGCCCGCGATCGCCAGGTCGAATCGCTGCGTCACTAAAGATCTCGCTTCGCTGTGTTGTGGTCGACTTCGCTTTCTGGACTCTCTGGCCATGTTAACGCCTACGCCACCGACGATGCCGTGATGTGAGTGTGGCCGGTTGCCAATTACTTTGGATTGCAAGGAGTTTCGCCGGTGCTGACCGATCTGTGACCGATGTCATCGTGGGCCGCGCGGCGTGTATGGCCTGTATTGGCAGGTCAGCGCGGCGCCTGCGAGTACAGTGCCTCTCGTGCGCGTAGTGCCTCGACCCAAGCCGAAGCCGGGCGGTGAGACCACCGCCGGGCCGAAGGTCGACGCCCGCAGCGAGCGTTGGCGCGAGCACCGCAAGCAGGTTCGGTCGCAGATCGTGGACGCGGCCTTCCGGGCGATCGACCAGCGCGGCCCGGAGGTCAGCGTGCGCGAGATCGCCGAGGAGGCCGGGACCGCCAAGCCGAAGATCTACCGGCACTTCACCGACAAGGCGGACCTGTTCCAGGCCATCGGTGAGCGGTTGCGGGACATGCTGTGGGCCGAGATCTTTCCGGTCATCAACCTGACCACCGATTCGGCCAGTGAGGTGATCAAGCGCAGCATCGAGCAGTACGTGTACCTGGTGGATCAGCATCCCAATGTGGTCCGTTTCGTGCTGCAGGGCCGTTTTCCGGAGCAGGCCGAGGCCACCATGCGCGCGGTCAACGAAGGCCGTGAGATCACGCTGGCGATGGCCGAACTGTTCAACAACGAGCTGCGCGAGATGGAGCTTGACCGCCAAGCGATGGAGCTGGCGGCGTTCGCGACCTTCGGCACCGCCGCGTCCTCGACCGACTGGTGGCTGGGGCCGAGTCCGGACAGTCCCCGGCGGATGCCGCGCGACAGGTTCATCGAGCACCTGACCACCATCATGATGGGCGCGATCATCGGTACGACGGCACTGCTGGGCGTCAAAATCGACCCTGAACTGCCCATTCATAAGGCCGTCCCGCGGGACGAGGGTAACGGCTAGTTCCCGGTACCGCCGGTTCCGGATATTGCGGTAGCGTGGTCGCATGACCGACGCCAACGCGCCCGTGCACACCCGTGCACTGATCATCGGCACCGGATTCTCCGGCATCGGGATGGCCATCGCCCTGCAGCGGCAGGGGGTGGATTTCCTCCTGCTGGAGAAGTCCGACGAGATCGGCGGCACCTGGCGGGACAACACCTACCCGGGCTGCGCGTGCGACATCCCGTCGCATATGTACTCGTTCTCCTTCGAGCCGAAACCCGACTGGACGCACATGTGGTCGTTCCAGCCCGAGATCCAGGACTATCTGCTCGGCGTCACGCGCAAGTACGGGCTGCGGCGCTACATCCACTTCGGTGCGCACGTCGACCGTGCGGTGTGGGACGACGAGGAGCTGCGCTGGCACGTATTCACCACCGGCGGTGCGGAATACGTGGCCCAGTTCCTGATCTCCGGCGCCGGCGGGCTGCACATCCCGTCCATCCCGGAGTTCGAGGGTCTCGACGAATTCGGCGGGGCCGCTTTCCATTCCGCGCGCTGGGACCACGATGTCGACCTCACCGGAAAGCGGGTCGCGGTGATCGGCACCGGGGCCAGCGCCATCCAGATCGTGCCCGAGATCGTCCGGGACGTCGCCGAATTGCAGCTCTATCAGCGCACCCCGGCCTGGGTGATGCCGCGGCCCAACAACCCGATCCCGCCGGCGCTGCGCCGGATCTTCTCGTACGTGCCGGGCACCCGGGCGGCCCTGCGCGCCGGCATCTACTGGGCCCACGAGGGCGTCGGGTTCGCGATGACCAAAGCTCCCCGGCTGCTCAAAATCGGTGAGCTGCTGGGGAAGTGGAACATCCGCCGCCACATCAACGATCCGCAGCTGCGCCGCAAACTCACCCCCGACTACCGGGCCGGATGTAAGCGGATCCTCAACTCCGACACCTACTATCGCGGCATCGCCGATCCCAGGACCACCGTGATCACCGACGGGATCAGCCGATTCACCGCCGACGGCATCGTCACCGCCGACGGTACCGAGCGGCCGGTGGATGTCGTGGTGTTCGCCACCGGCTTCCACGTCACCGACTCCTACACCTACGTCGACATCAAGGGGCCCGGCGGCGAGGACCTGGTGGACCGCTGGAATCGGGAGGGGCTGTCAGCGCTGCGCGGCATCACGGTGGCCGACATGCCCAATCTGTTCTTCCTGCTCGGGCCGAACACCGCGCTGGGCCACAACTCGGTGGTCTTCATGATCGAGTCCCAGATCCGCTACGTCGCCCAGGCGATCGCGGCCACCGACAAGGCCGGGGCGGCCGGGTTGGCGCCGACGCGCGCCGCCGCCGAGCGCTACAACGCCCGGTTGCAGGACGACCTGGCCGGCACGGTGTTCAACACCGGCGGGTGTCGCAGCTGGTACATGGACGCCCACGGTGTCAACCGGACGCTGTGGAGCGGCATGACCTGGCAGTACTGGCTGGCGACGCGGTCGTTGGACCTCGACGAATACCGGTTGATCCCGTCGAACTGAGCGCCCCGGCGACACAAGGTGTTGTGTTGCCGCGTGTTGTCGCACCCCAGCGGTAGTGTTGCTGGCACGGGTTAGTTCTATCGAGTTCCAAGTCCAAGAGGGGTTCAGGTGTCCGACGGAATGAAGCTGATCGATCGGGTTTCGGCCATCAACTGGAACCGGGTGCAAGACGAGAAGGATGCCGAGGTCTGGGACCGCCTGACGGGTAACTTCTGGCTGCCGGAGAAGGTGCCGGTGTCCAACGACATCCCGTCGTGGGGCACGCTGACCGACCACGAGAAGCAACTCACCATGCGGGTCTTCACCGGCCTGACCATGCTGGACACCATCCAGGGCACGGTCGGCGCGGTCAGCCTGATCCCGGATGCGCTGACGCCGCACGAGGAGGCGGTGTACACCAACATCGCGTTCATGGAGTCGGTGCACGCCAAGAGCTACAGCCAGATCTTCTCCACGCTGTGCTCCACCGCCGAGATCGACGACGCGTTCCGCTGGTCGGAGGAGAACCAGAACCTGCAGCGCAAGGCCGAGATCGTGCTGCGGTACTACAACGGCGACGAGCCGCTCAAGCGCAAGGTGGCCTCCACGCTGCTCGAGAGCTTCCTGTTCTACTCGGGCTTCTACTTGCCGATGTACTGGAGCAGCCGGGCCAAGCTCACCAACACCGCCGACATGATCCGGCTGATCATCCGCGACGAGGCCGTGCACGGCTACTACATCGGCTACAAGTACCAAAAGGGTCTGGCCATGCAGGACGCCGCCACCCAGCAGGAGCTCAAGGACTACACCTACGAGCTGCTGTTCGAGCTCTACGACAACGAGGTGGAGTACACCCAGGACCTCTACGACGAGGTCGGGCTCACCGAGGACGTCAAGAAGTTCCTGCGCTACAACGCCAACAAGGCGCTGATGAACCTCGGCTACGAGGCGCTGTTCCCGCGCGACGAGACCGACGTCAACCCAGCGATCCTGTCGGCGCTGAGCCCCAACGCCGACGAGAACCACGACTTCTTCTCCGGGTCGGGCTCGAGCTACGTCATCGGCAAGGCCGTCGTCACCGAGGACGACGACTGGGACTTCTGACCCGTCAGATGGTCGAGGCGTCGATCACGAACCGGTAGCGCACGTCGCTGGAGATGACGCGCTCGTAGGCCTCGTTGATGTAGGACGCCTCGATCACCTCGATCTCCGGGGTGACGTCGTGCTCGGCGCAGAAGTCGAGCATGTCCTGGGTCTCCGGGATGCCGCCGATCATGGAGCCGGTCAGGCTGCGGCGCATGGCGCCCAGCGGGAAGAACGGCACCACCAGCGGCTTCTCGGGGGCGCCGAGTTCGACCAGCGTGCCGTCGAGGGCCAGCAGGCCCAGGTAGGCGGCCATGTCCAGGTTGGCCGACACGGTGTTGATGATCAGGTCGAAGCTGCCGGCGAGTTGGGTGAAGGTGTCCGGATCGCTGGTCGCGTGGTAGGCGACGGCGCCCAGCCGCAGCCCGTCCTCCATCTTCTTCAGCGACTGGCTCAGTACCGTGACCTCGGCGCCCATCGCGGTGGCCAGCTTGACGGCCATGTGGCCCAGGCCGCCGAGGCCGATGACGGCGACGCGCTTGTCCGGCCCGGCGTTCCAGTGCCGCAGCGGCGACCACACCGTCACCCCGGCGCACAGCAGGGGAGCGGCCTTGTCCAGCGGGAGGGCGTCGGGGATGCGCAGCACGTAGTTCTCGTCGACCACCATCGCGGTGCTGTAGCCGCCGTAGGTGGGGCTGCCGTCGCGCTCGGTCGAGTTGTAGGTGCCGCGCATGCCGCCCGGGCCCGTGCAGTACTGCTGCAGCCCGGCCTGGCAGTTGGTGCATTCCCGGCAGGAGTCGACGAAACAGCCGACGCCCACGCGATCGCCGACCTGGTACTTGGTGACGGCCGAGCCGATCTCGGTGACCACCCCGGCGATCTCGTGGCCGGGCACCACCGGGTAGTTCGCCCCGCCCCATTCACCCTTGACGGTGTGGATGTCGGAGTGGCAGATCCCGGCGAACTTGATGTCGAAGGCCACGTCGTGCGGGCCGAGCGCGCGGCGCTCGATGGTGGTCTTGGTCAGCGGGTCGGTGGCCGAGTTGGCGGCGTAGGCGGAAACTGTGGTGGTCATGTGCTGCGTGCCCTCTCCGGATGGTCTCTGAGCCGTCGTCTCCCAACCATGGTGGCAGAACCGCGCGCTACAGGCCGTTCGCGCGCAGCGACCCGGCGAAGCTCAGGCGTTCGTAGCGCACCAGCCCGGCCAGTTGGTACGGGTCCTCGGCCATGAGCTTCTCGGCCTCGGCGGCGTCGATGTCGCCGGTGATCAGCACGCCGCCCTGCTGGGACTCCTGGCGGCCGGCCAGCAGCAGTCGGCCGGCCTCGATCTCCCGCTCGATCCACGCCACGTGCGCGGGCCGGGTCTGGTCGACGATCTCCAGCGGTTGCAGGTAGTCGAGCTTGAGCACGTGGAACATGGTGGAGCCTTTCGGGTTGGGCGCTAGTTGATCGGGGCGTTGAGCCAGCGCAGGTCGTCGAGGATGCCGCGGGCGGCCACCGGGCCCTGGCCGGTCTGCCAGACCTCGTTGTTGACGATGAACACCCGGTTGTCGCGATTGGCCGACAACGCGCGCCAGGCGTCGCTGCCGAGCACCGTGGTGGCGCGTTCCTTGGCCGCATCGGAGGCGAACGACACGTAGACGATGTCGCCCTCGACGGGGGAGAAGTCGGCGTCGTCGAGGTCGGTGGTGTCGATCTCCTCGAACGGCTTGTCGGTGAATCGCTGCGTCGCGGGACGATCCACGCCCACGGCGTCGAGCACGCTGGCGGGGAAGTTCTCGGCGCCGAACACCCGCACGGTGTCCTCGGTGAACTGCACGACCGAGGCCTGGAAGTGTGTCGCGTCGTTGGCGACGCCGGCCTGCCCGGCGTCCTCGTCGAAGTTGTCGACCACCTCGTCGGCGGCGCCGGCGCGGCCCGCGGCGGTCCCGATCGCCCGGACGTTGTCGCGCCAGTCGGCACCCGCGGCGCCGGTGCAGACCGTCGGCGCGATGGCGGCGAGCTCGCCGTAGGCATTGGGGGTCAGCGCCCGTGAACCCAGGATCAGATCCGGCTCCATCGCCGCGATCGCGGCGGTGTCGAGCTCGGTGCGGCTGCCCACCGCCGGCAGCTCGTGGATCACCGCGCCCAGATACGACGGTTGGGCATCGGCGCCGTCGGGCACCGCCGCGGCCACGATCCGGGACTGCAGACCCAGCGCGCACAGCACGTCGAGCTGATCGCCGGCGAGCACCACGATGCGCTGCGGATCGGCGGGCACGTCCACCTCGCCGCGTTCGGTGCCGCTGGGCACCCGGCGGGGTGACTCGCCGGGATCGACGGCGGCCGGTTCGGCGGCGCAGGACTCGTCGGGCCGGCGCTGATTGCCCAGCACGCCCGCGCCGGCGATCGTCGTAGTACTGGTGATGACGCTGTCCGTCGGCGGGACCGGGGTCAGGCCTTGCGGCTCGGAACAGCCAGCGACCAGCAACGTTAACGTTGCGGCCAGAGCGACGGGAGTGGTCCGAATCGGCACGGACCCGACGGTAACACCCGGCCGGATCGCGACATCTACGACAGATTGTCGGACCCGTGCCGACACCGGCGGAGATGGGGGATAGGATTCAGGCACAGAAGATCTAAAGTCCCCTGGCGCCATGCCCGGATACTCGGATGTTTGGAGGAGTTCTTGACCGCCGAAGCGCCCCCGTTGCGGGAACTCGAGGCCACTCGTCCCTATAGGGAGCGAATGGGTCCCAAGGGCAACCTGATCTACAAGCTCATCACGACGACCGATCACAAGCTGATCGGCATCATGTACTGCGTCGTCTGCTTCATCTTCTTCTTCATCGGCGGCCTGATGGCCCTGCTGATGCGCACGGAGTTGGCGATGCCGGGCCTGCAGTTCCTGTCGAACGAGCAGTTCAACCAGCTGTTCACCATGCACGGCACGGTGATGCTGCTGTTCTATGCGACTCCGATCGTGTTCGGCTTCGCCAACCTGGTGCTACCGCTGCAGATCGGTGCGCCGGACGTGGCGTTCCCGCGGCTGAACGCGTTCTCGTTCTGGCTGTTCCTGTTCGGCGCGCTGATCGCCACCTCCGGGTTCATCACCCCCGGTGGCGCCGCCGACTTCGGCTGGACCGGCTACGCGCCGCTCTCGGATGCCATCCACTCGCCGGGTGCCGGCGCCGACCTGTGGATCATGGGTCTGGCCGTCAGTGGTCTGGGCACCATCCTCGGTGGCGTCAACATGATCACCACGGTGGTCTGCATGCGCGCCCCGGGCATGACGATGTTCCGGATGCCGATCTTCACCTGGAACATCCTGGTGACCTCGATCCTGGTGCTGCTGGCCTTCCCGCTCCTGACCGCCGCCCTGCTGGGCCTGATCGCCGACCGTCACCTGGGTGCGCACATCTATGACCCGGCCAACGGCGGTGTGCTGTTGTGGCAACACTTGTTCTGGTTCTTCGGACACCCCGAGGTGTACATCATTGCGCTGCCGTTCTTCGGCATCGTCAGTGAGATCTTCCCGGTGTTCTCGCGCAAGCCGATCTTCGGCTACACCACGCTGATCTACGCGACGCTGGCCATCGCCGCGCTGTCGCTGGCGGTGTGGGCGCACCACATGTATGCGACCGGCGCCGTGCTGCTGCCGTTCTTCAGCTTCATGACGTTCCTGATCGCCGTGCCAACCGGTATCAAGTTCTTCAACTGGGTGGGCACGATGTGGAAGGGCCAGTTGACGTTCGAGACACCGATGCTGTTCTCGGTCGGCTTCATCGTGACCTTCCTGCTCGGTGGCCTCTCGGGCGTGCTGCTGGCCAGCCCGCCGCTGGACTTCCACGTCACCGACAGCTACTTCGTGGTCGCGCACTTCCACTACGTGCTCTTCGGCACCATCGTGTTCGCCACCTACGCGGGCATCTACTTCTGGTTCCCGAAGATGACCGGCCGGATGCTCGACGAGCGCCTGGGCAAGCTGCACTTCTGGCTGACCCTGGTGGGCTTCCACACCACCTTCCTGGTGCAGCACTGGGTCGGTGACGAGGGCATGCCGCGCCGGTACGCCGACTACCTGGCCACCGACGGCTTCACCACGCTGAACGTGGTGTCCACCATCGGCTCGTTCATCCTGGGTATCTCGGTGCTGCCGTTCGTGTGGAACATCTTCAAGAGCTGGCGCTACGGCGAGGTCGTCACGGTCGACGACCCGTGGGGCTTCGGTAACTCCCTGGAGTGGGCGACCACCTGCCCGCCGCCGCGGCACAACTTCACCGAGCTGCCCCGGATTCGTTCCGAGCGGCCCGCCTTCGAGCTGCACTATCCGCACATGGTCGAGCGGATGCGGGCCGAGGCGCACGTCGGACGGTCACACGGCCCCGACGACGGTGACGTCACCCGGCTCGACGACGCAAACGTCCGCACCTAAGGGGTGACCGTGGCCCCCTCATCGGGGAAGGTGTCGGTCCTCATCACGGTCACCGGTGTGGACCGACCGGGCGTCACCTCCGCGCTGTTCGGCGTGCTGTCCACCCACAAGGTGGAGCTGCTGAACGTCGAGCAGGTGGTGATCCGCGGCCGGCTCACGCTCGGTGTCCTGGTGTCCGGCTCCGCCGAGACCGTCGGCGGAGCGGACTTCCACCAGGCCGTCGAGAAGGCGATCCATGGGGTCGGCCTCGAGGTCACCATCGAGCGCAGCGACGACATCCCGGTCATCGTGGAGCCCTCGACGCACACCATCGTGGTGCTGGGGCGGCCCATCACCGCCGAGGCCTTCGGCGTGCTGGCCCGCGAGGCCGCGGCGCTCGGCGTCAACATCGACACCATTCGCGGCGTGTCCGACTACCCGGTCACCGGGTTGGAACTGCGGGTCTCGGTGCCGCCGGGCGGCGCCGCGGAGTTGCAGAACGCATTGGCGCGGGTGTCCGGCGAGCAGGGCGTGGACCTGTCGGTGGAAAACTATTCGCTGGAGCGACGGGCCAAGCGGCTCATCGTCTTCGACGTCGACTCGACCCTGATCCAGGGCGAGGTCATCGAGATGCTCGCCGCACGCGCGGGCGCCGAAGCCAAGGTCGCGCAGATCACCGAGGCGGCCATGCGCGGGGAACTCGACTTCGAGGACTCGCTGCGGGAGCGGGTCGCCACCCTGGCCGGGCTGCCCGCCGAGGTGGTCGACGAGGTGGCCCAGGAACTGCAGTTGACCCCGGGGGCGCGCACGACGCTGCGGACCCTGCGCCGGCTCGGTTTTCACTGCGGTGTGGTCTCCGGGGGTTTCCGGCAGGTCATCGAGCCGCTGGCCGAGGAACTCATGCTCGACTACGTGGCGGCCAACCACCTCGAGATCGTCGACGGCAAGCTCACCGGCCGGGTCACCGGACCCATCATCGATCGGCCCGGTAAGGCCAAGGCGCTGCGGGACTTCGCCAGTCAGGCCGGGGTGCCGATGGAGCAGACCGTGGCGGTGGGCGACGGCGCCAACGACATCGACATGCTCGCGGCCGCGGGCCTGGGGGTGGCGTTCAACGCCAAACCCGCGCTGCGCGAGGTCGCCGACGCGTCGCTGAGCCACCCCTATCTCGACACGGTCCTGTTCTTCCTGGGCGTGACCCGCGGCGAGATCGAAGCCGCCGATGCCGTGGACGGCACGCTGCGACGCGTCGAGATCCCGCCGGCCCAGTAGGTCAGACCACCGGCGCGCCGGTCTTCGGAGTCGTCACCAGCTCGGCCCCGGTCACCGTGGCCCAGGCCTGCGCGAGCCGCGAAACCCCCTCGGCCAGTTGATCTTCGGGCAGCGTGTAGGGCACCCGGATGAAACGCTCCAGCGTCCCGTCGACGCCGAAGCGCGGCCCGGGCGGGATGTCGACACCCAGCCGGGAGGCCGCGGCCGACAGCGCCGAACTCATCGGCGTCGGCAACCGCATCCACAACCCCAGCCCGCCGGTGGGTAGGTCCGCGTTGGACTGCCGCCACTGCGGTAGGTGTTCGGCCAGCAGTTCGCGTAGCAGGCGGCGTCGGGCGGCGATCAGTTCGCGGCGCTCGGGAAGCACGTCCCGGGCGTTGTCGAGCAGGCGGGCCGCGGCGAGTTGCTCGAGGATCGGGGTGCCGAGATCCAGGGCCGGGCGGCGCGCGGCGAGGACCGCCAGGGTGGCCCGCTCGGCGCGGATCCAGCCGATCCGCAGGCCGCCCCAGAACGCCTTGGACATCGACCCCACGGTCAGCAGCAGGTCGGCGCGCCTGGTCATCGAGGCGGCCACCGGCGTCGGCGTCGGGGTGTCGAGCCAGATTTCGCTCAGCGTCTCGTCGATGACGGTGCGGGTGCGGGTCTCGGCGATGATGCCGGCCAGTCGGTCGCGCTGGTCGGCGGGCATGGTCAGGCCGGTCGGATTGTGCTGGTCGGGAACCAGATACGCGAGGTTGGGCGCGAGCTGACGGATCGCGACGTGCATGGTGTCGATGTCCCACCCCTCGTCGGGCGGCAGCGAGACCGGCACGGCGCGGGCGCCGCGGGCCGAGATCGCCGCCAGCGCACCGGTGAACGTCGGTTGCTCGACGAGCACCCGATCGCCGGGTTCGACGAAGCTGGCCAGGATCAGGCCGGTGGCCGCGAGCGCACCCGAAGTCACCATCACCTGATCCGGTTCGGTGGGCAGCCCACGGCGACAGTACATTTCGGCGATCGCGATGCGCAGCGGCTCGACGCCGTACAACTCGAGGCCGGTGTGGTGCAGATAGGAGGCCACGTCGTGGGCGGCCGCGGTGAAGGCGTCGCGGATGGCCGAGGCCGGCGCCGACATTGCCGCGGCGGCGAAGTTGATCGGCCGGTCGTCGCCGGGTTCGGGTGCCCACGCGGCGATGGTGTCGTGGCGGGGCAGGGCGACGGTGCTGCGGGCGCCGCGGCGCGCGGTGAGGTAGCCCTCCTCGCGCATCTGCGCGTAGGCGGTGGTCACGGTGGTGCGCGAGATCCGCAGCGTCTCGGCGAGCGACCGTTCGCTGGGCAGCCGCGAGCCGACCGGAAGCCGTCCGTCGACGATCAGCATGCGCAATCCGTCGGCGAGCCCCCGGTACACCGGGCCGGCACCGTTGGCGGTGCGCCAGTTGCCCAGCTCGCGGGCCAGCAGCGCCACATCCAGCCTGCGACTCGCCGTCTCCGTGCTCATCACAGGCCAGTTTGCCACGACTGGCTATTGAATAACAGGCCACTTTCTTCGGATCATCGGTGTCATGGAGCTTCGCCAGCCGTACCGGACCGCCGCGCGCGCCGCCCTGCGCACCGCCCTGTTGCTGACCGGGCTCCTCGGCTACGGCTTCTCGATGGCGTTGATGGTGCGCGCCGGCCTGGGCCTGAATCCATGGGACGTCTTCCATCAGGGCCTGTCGCGCCACACCGGCTGGAGCCTGGGCACCACGACCGCCGTCGTGGGACTCGTCGTGCTGCTCGTGTGGATCCCGCTGCGGATCAAGCCGGGCATCGGCACCATCGCCAACGTCGTCGTCATCGCGGTCGCGGTGGACCTCTCCCTGGCGTTCCTGCCGGCCCCGTCGGCGCTGCCGACGGCGGCCGCCATGCTCGTCGGCGGGGTGGTCCTCAACGCCATCGCCACGGTGCTCTACATCGGTGCCGGGCTGGGGCCGGGGCCGCGCGACGGGCTGATGACCGGACTGGTGGCGCGCACCGGCCGATCGGTGCGCGGGGTGCGGACCGCGATCGAACTCGCCGTGTTCACCGTCGGGGCACTGCTGGGTGGTTCGGTGGGCGTGGGCACCGTGCTCTACGCGCTCGGCATCGGCCCCCTGGTGCAGCTGTTCCTGCGGCTGACCCCGGCCGCGCTGCTGTTCGACGACTTCGGTGCCGACGGGGTGCGGCGGGCGCGCGAGTCCCGAAATCGCATGACTACCATGGTCGAGTGCCCGAAGCCGATACCGACCAAGCCGACGTCACCGACGCCGACCTGCTGATCGACTTCCGCGGCGTCGAATTGCGCCGCGGCGGGCGGACCCTCGTCGGACCGCTCGACTGGCAGGTCGAACTCGACGAGCGGTGGGTGATCGTCGGCCCCAACGGTGCGGGCAAGACCTCACTGTTGCGCATCGCCGCGGCCACCGAGCATCCCTCCGCCGGCATCGCGTTCGTGCTGGGGGAGCGGCTGGGCCGCACCGACGCCTCCGAACTGCGCTCGCGGGTCGGGCTGTCGTCCTCGGCGCTGTCGCAGCGGGTGCCCGACGACGAGGTGGTGCGCGACCTCGTGGTCTCGGCCGGCTACTCGGTGCTGGGCCGCTGGCGGGAACGCTACGACGACGTCGACTACGTCCAAGCCATCGACATGCTGGAGAGCGTCGGCGGCGAACACCTGGCCGACCGGACCTACGGCACGCTCTCGGAGGGCGAGCGCAAGCGCGTGCTCATCGCCCGGTCCCTGATGACCGACCCGGAACTGCTGCTGCTCGACGAACCGGCCGCCGGGCTGGACCTCGGCGGTCGCGAAGAACTCGTCGCGCGGATGGCCGATCTGGCCGCCGACCCCGACGCGCCGGCCATCGTGCTGGTCACCCACCACGTCGAGGAGATCCCGCCGGGCTTCACCCACTGCCTGCTGCTCGCCGAGGGCGAACCGGTGGCCAGCGGTCTGCTCACCGACGTCCTGACGTCGGAGAATTTGTCCAAGGCCTTCGGCCAGGCCATCACCGTCGACACCATCGACGGACGGTACTTCGCGCGACGGGTGCGCAGTCGCGCCGCACACAGGAGGCGCGCATGAGCGAGCACCGACCCGAGCCGCTGCCCGTCCGGCCCGCCGCGACGGTCATGCTCGTGCGGGAGGAGGCCGACGGCACCGAGGTCTTCCTGATGCGCCGGCACCGGGCGATGGAGTTCGTCGGCGGCGTGGTGGTCTTCCCCGGCGGCGGAGTCGACGAGCGCGACCGCAACGCCGACATCGACTGGCACGGCCCGCCGCCGTCGTGGTGGGCGCAGCGCCTCGGCATCGACGAGGGGCTGGCCCTGGCGCTGGTGTGCGCGGCGGCCCGCGAGACCTTCGAGGAATCCGGCGTGCTGTTCGCCGGCGCCGCCGACGACCCCGATCTGCTGGTCGACGACGCGAGCGTCTACCGGCAGGCGCGCAAGGCCCTGGCCGACAACTCGCTGGCGTTCGGGGACTTCCTGCGCAGCGAGAACCTGATGCTGCGCGCCGACCTGCTGCGGCCGTGGGCCAACTGGGTGACCCCCGAGGAGGAACGCACCCGGCGCTACGACACCTACTTCTTCGTCGGGGCGCTGCCCCCGGGCCAGCTCGCCGACGGCGAGAACACCGAATCGGACCGGGTCGCCTGGGCCAAGCCCGAGGCCGCGCTCACCGAGTTCGCCGCGCAGCGCATCTTCCTGCTGCCGCCCACCTGGACCCAGCTGGACTCGTTGGCCGGCGGCCGCACCGTCGCCGACATCCTGGCCGTCGAACGCCAGATCGTCCCCGTGCAGCCGCACCTGAGCGAGGCCAACGGCAACTGGGAGATCGAGTTCTTCGACAGCGACCGCTACAACGCCGCGCGCGCCGGACGCGCCCCGTGACCATTTCGCGCGAGTTCGTCAGCCTGCACACCGACCCCGAGCAGCCGGGGATCGGCACCATCTGGCTGTCCCGGCCGCCCACCAACGCCCTGTCCCGGCAGCTGTACCGGGAGCTGACGGCCACCGCCGAGGAGGCCGCCGCGCGCGACGACGTCGCGGTGGTGATCCTGTTCGGCGGGCACGAGATCTTCTCCGCCGGCGACGACGTGCCGGAACTGCGCACCCTGACCCCCGAGCAGGCCGACCGGGCGGCCACCGTCCGGGACACCGCCATCGAGGCGGTCGCGGCCATCCCCAAGCCCACCGTCGCCGCCGTCACCGGGTACGCACTGGGCGCGGGGCTGTGGCTGGCGCTGGCCGCGGACTGGCGGGTGGCCGGGGACAACGTCAAGGTCGCCGCCTCGGAGATCCTCGCCGATCTGATCCCCGGCGGCGCCGCCCTGGACCGGCTGACCGCGGTCGTGGGCCCCGGCCGCGCCAAGGACATGGTGTTCAGCGGACGCTTCGTCGACGCCGAGGAGGCCGCCGCCGTCGGGCTGCTGGACCAACTGGTGGCCCCCGACGGGGTGTACGACGCGGCGTGCGCCCGGGCCCGGCGCTACCTGACGGCGCCGGGTGTGGCCGTGGCCGCCGCCAAGGACATCATCGACGGCCGCTGCGACGACGCTGAGCGGCGCCGCCGCTACCTCGAGGTGTTCACCGCCGACACCACCGTTTAGGCTGGCTCCCCATGACCAGCACGCACGAATCGCCGGCGCCCAACCCGCACGCCACCGCGGAGCAGGTCGAAGCGGCGATGAAGGACAGCAAGCTCGCCCAGGTGCTCTACCACGACTGGGAAGCCGAGAGCTACGACGACAAGTGGTCGATCTCGTACGACCAGCGCTGCGTCGACTACGCCCGGGGCCGGTTCGACGCCGCGGTCCCCGACGAGGTGCAGCGCGAGCTGCCCTACGACCGGGCCCTGGAACTGGGCTGCGGCACCGGGTTCTTCCTGCTCAACCTGATCCAGGCCGGGGTCGCGCGCCGCGGTTCGGTCACCGACCTGTCGCCGGGCATGGTCAAGGTCGCCACCCGCAACGGCCAGGGCCTCGGGCTGGACATCGACGGCCGTGTCGCCGACGCCGAGGGCATCCCGTACGAGGACAACACCTTCGACCTGGTGGTCGGCCACGCCGTGCTGCACCACATCCCCGACGTCGAACTGTCGCTGCGCGAGGTGGTTCGCGTGCTCAAGCCGGGCGGGCGGTTCATCTTCGCCGGCGAGCCCACCACCGTCGGCAACCGGTACGCCCGCGAGCTGTCGACCCTGACCTGGCGGATCGCCACCAACGTCACGAAGCTGCCCGCTCTGCGCGGCTGGCGTCGTCCGCAGACCGAACTCGACGAGTCCTCGCGCGCCGCGGCCCTGGAAGCCGTCGTCGACCTGCACACCTTCGATCCCGCCGACCTCGAGCGGATGGCCCGCAACGCCGGCGCCGTCGAGATCCGCACGGCCAGCGAGGAATTCACCGCCGCGATGCTCGGCTGGCCGGTGCGCACGTTCGAGGCCGCGGTGCCCGACGGCAAGCTGGGCTGGGGCTGGGCCAAGTTCGCGTTCGGCAGCTGGATCTCGCTGAGCTGGGTCGACGCGAACCTGTGGCGCCGGGTGGTGCCCAAGGGCTGGTTCTACAACGTCATGGTGACCGGCGTGAAGCCCGGATCCCCGGCCGAGGCCGCCGACAGCTGAGTTCCGGGCTGGCCTTCACCCTCGACGACGTCGAGTACCTGACGTCGCCGCGGGGCGCGGCGGCCCTGGCCGAGGTGGCCGCGCTGGACCTGGCCGGCGACCGGATCGCCGACATTGCCGCCGTGCGGGCGCGCCACGGCGCGCGCACCGCCGTCCTCGTGGAGACCACGCTGCTGCGGCGTAAGGCGCCGCAGAAGCTGCCCGGCGCCGAGCGCTGGCTGTTCACCGACGAGGCGTTGCAGCAGGCCACCGCGGCGCCGGTCGCCGCGCAGCGCGCGCGTCGGCTGGCCGGCCGCACGGTCGCCGACGTCACCTGTTCGATCGGTGCGGAATTGGCGGCCCTGCAAGCCACCGCGGGCGCGGTGATCGGCAGCGACATCGACCCCCTCCGGCTGGCGATGGCCCGACACAACCTCGCGGGCGCACCGGTGTTGCTGTGTCGCGCCGACGCTTTGGCGCCGATCACCGCCGAGGCCGTGGTGATCGCGGATCCGGCCCGGCGCAGCGGCGGGCGGCGCCGCTTCGACCCGCGGGACTACGCCCCGGCTCTCGACGACCTGCTCGCGGTGTACGCCGGCCGGGACCTGGTGGTGAAATGCGCTCCCGGCATCGACTTCGATGCGTTGGCGGACATGAGATTTCGCGGCGAGGTCGAGATCACCTCGTGGCGCGGCTCGGTGCGTGAGGCCTGCCTGTGGTCGGCGGGACTGGCCGAGCCCGGCATCGCCCGGCGGGCCACCGTGCTCGACACGGGGGAGCAGGTCACCGACGCCGACAGCGACGACTGCGGCCTGGGCCCGGTGGGACGCTGGATCGTCGACCCCGACGGTGCCGTGGTCCGCGCGGGGTTGGTTCGCCATTACGGCGCGCGGCACGGGTTGTGGCAGCTGGACCCCGAGATCGCCTACCTCACCGGCGACGCGGTACCGCCCGGGATCCGCGGCTTCGAGGTCATCGAGCAGATCCCGTTCACGGAAAAAACATTGCGGCAAACGCTTTCGGCGCTGGACTGCGGCGCCCTGGAGATCTTGGTGCGCGGCGTGCGGGTGGACCCCGATCAGCTGCGGCGCCGGATGCGCCCGCGCGGCGACACCCCGCTGTCGGTGGTGATCACCCGCATCGGCGCCGGTCAGGCCGCCCGCGCCGTCGCCTTCGTCTGCCGTTCGCCGCGGCCGGAAGCGGCGCGGGACTAGGCTCGGGCCATGATGCGCGTCTGGTTGTTCACCGCGCTGCTCGCGGCGGCCCTGCTGGGATGGACGCCGGCGGCCGGCGCCGCCAACGGCTGCGGCGACCTGGGCGGCACCCTCGACCAGGAGGGAATGTGCCGCACGCAGGAATCGCGGACCCACTACGACCTGAACATCGCGTTCCCGGTGGACTATCCGGACCAGGCGGCCATCACCGAGTTCATCACCACCACCCGCGACGGTTTCGTCGACACGGCGCTCGACCGGCGCGCGCACAACCTGCCCTACCGGATGGAGATCCAGGCGACCGAGCACGCCACCGAGACGACCCGGTCGGTCGCGTTCGAGGTCTACCAGAACGTCGGCGGGGCCCATCCGTCGTCCTGGTACCAGACGTTCAACTACGACCTGGCGCGCCAGCGGCCCATCACCTTCGACGCGCTGTTCGCCCCCGACACCCGGCCACTGGAGACGATCTACCCGCTGGTGCAGCGCGAGTTGGCCGACCGCCTCGGGGTGCCGGACCCGGTGTCGCCGAAGCCGGGTCTGGACGCGGCCAGCTATCAGAGCTTCGCGATCACGCCGGACCAGCTGATCTTCTACTTCGACCGCGGCGCGCTCATGGCCGGCGCCGCGGGCGCCCACACGGTGGCGCTACCGCGCGCGCAGTTGCCCCCGTTGGCGGTCTGACTCGACGCTCCGGGTCGGTATCGTGACGCCCATGCTGACCCGTTCGCTGGCCGCCGCGGCCGTCCTGACTCTGGGCGCCCTCGGCGTCGCCGGACCCGCCGCTGCCGCACCGCCGACGTGTGCCGACATCGACGCGACCGCGGTGGGACAGACGTGCCAGATCCAGCTGTCCGAGCCCGGCTACCGCGTGGACATCACCGTCCCGGCCACCTACCCGGACGCCGAATCGCTGTTCGACTACGTCACCCAGACCCGCGACGGGTTCCTCAACGTCGCGCGCACCCCCGATGCCCGCCCGGCGCCGTACGTGTTGGAGATGAAGTCCCACGAGTACCGGGCGGCGGTGCCGCCGCGCGACACCCAGTCCGTGGTCCTCGAGACCTACGAGAATGTGGGCGGCCCGCACGCGGCCACCTTCTACCGGGCGTTCACCTGGGATCAGGGCCGCCGCGAAGCGGTCACCATCGACAGCCTGTTCCGGGCGGGCACCGCCCCGTTCCCGGTGTTGCGCGCTTTGGTCCAGGACGCGGTGACCAAGCAGTTCGGTGTCACCGAACCCATCTTGCGCGGTGCCGGGACGAATCCGCGGACCTACCAGAACTTCGTGCTCACCGACGATTCGGTGATCTTCTTCTTCGACAGCGGGACCCTGCTGGCCGAGACCGTCGGCGCCTTCCAGGTCAGCGTGCCGCGCGAGCCGATCAACTCGCTACTGGCCTGAGGCCCGCTCAGCGGGCCTGGAAGCTGTAGACCTGTCCGGCGCTGGTTGCGGCCACCACCCGGCGATCGTTGCCGACGGCCACCCCGACCGGGAAGCCGCGCGCATCGGGTAGCGGATAGCTGTTGGCGGACTGGCCGTCGCGCGGATCGAAGACCAGCAGCGCCAGGCCCGCTTCGCCCTCGTCGCGCACCACGGTGTAGGCGACCTCCGCCCCGGCCTGGCTCGCCGAGGTTAGGGTCTCGACATCGCCGCGGCGCCAACGGATCTCGGCGTCATCGCCGGTGTCCTCGATGCCGGTCAGCGTGGCGTCCGGCCCGCCGCCGGCCACGATGGTCCCGTCCGGGGCCACGGTGGGCGGGGTCTGCGCCAGGTAGTCCAGCGGCACCGACCACTTCACCTCGCCGTCGGCCGCGTTGAGCGCCCACAGTTGCCGGTCGCGCCCGTTGACGTAGACGGTGGATCCGTCGGCGGACATGGTCGGCGCGGCCAGCACCCCGTCCTCGACCGCGTCGCTGGTCCACTCCCGGGTCAGCAGCGGATTCTCACCGTGCCGGTAGCGCAGCCCGACCAGGGTCGCCGCGTCGGCGCCCGGCTGCCACAGGCTCACCACGATGATGTTGGACTGCGGGGAGAAGGCCGGCGGGGCCGCGACGGGGCAGCGCGACCGGGCCGGTGCGCAGTCCTCGAGGCCGCGCTCGGGATCGGTCGGATCGACCCCGTCGACCAGATCGATGGGGTTGCCGATCACGGTGCCGCGGTGCGAATCGAACACCAGCACCTGGCCCAGGTGGGTGACCACCAAAAGCTCGCCGTGGCCCAGAAGCCTTGGCGTCAACGGCATTCCGATGACCTGCTGGCGCCAGCGGATCCACTGCGTGGGTGGGAAGGACAGGATGGCGCCGGGCTGGCCGACGTAGAGGTTGTCGAAGCCGTCGAACAGCGGACCGCCGAAGCCCCCGCCCTGGGCCAGCCGGGTGCACCAGCGCTGCCGGCCGTTGTTGTCGTTCTCCCACACCATCAGCGAGCAGCCGGTCTCGGTCTGGGCGTTGGCGGCCAGATAGCCGAAGGCGCCCAAAGCGACCCCGGCACCGAGTTCGCCCTTGACCGACCGGATCCAGCCGGCCTCGAGGTCCCGGGCGCCGTCGGTGCCGCTGTAGCTGCTGTTGGCCGCGTCGGCGTACGGGGCGGGCCAGCCGTCGGCCGGGGTGGCGTGCACCCACGGGTCGCTGTCGGTGCAGCCGGCGAGTACCACCGCGGCGACCAGGGTGGCGGATGCCAGTGCAGCAAGTCGCCGAAGCACCAGGGGGATCCTTTCCGACGATCGAAGTCCACCGAGGGTAACCCGTCGGGGATTGGCCCTCGCGTATGCTTCCCGCCCATGACGACCATGTGGGGTGCACCAATCCACAAGCGGTGGCGCGGTTCGCGGCTCGGTGATCCGCGTCAGGCCAAGTTCTTGACGCGCGCATCGCTGAGATGGGTGCTGTCCAATCGGGCCTACACCCCCTGGTACCTGGTCCGGTACTGGCGGCTGCTGAAGTTCAAGCTGACCAACCCGCACATCATCACCCGCGGCATGGTGTTCCTGGGCAAGGACGTGGAGATCCAGGCGACCCCCGAGTTGTCCCAGATGGAGATCGGCCGCTGGGTGCACATCGGGGACAAGAACACCATCCGCTGCCACGAGGGGTCGCTGCGCATCGGCGACAAGGTGGTGCTGGGCCGCGACAACGTCATCAACACCTACCTGGACATCGAACTCGGCGACTCGGTGCTGATGGCCGACTGGTGCTACATCGTGGACTTCGACCACAAGATGGACGACATCAACCTGCCGATCAAGGATCAGGGCATCGTGAAGAGCCCGGTGCGGATCGGTCCGGACACCTGGGTGGCGGCCAAGGTCAGCGTCCTGCGTGGCACGTCCATCGGCCGCGGCTGCGTGCTCGGTTCGCACGCGGTGGTGCGCGGTGAGGTGCCGGACTTTTCGATCGCCGTCGGCGCGCCGGCGAAGGTGGTCAAGAACCGCAAGCTGGCCTGGGAGAACTCGGCCGCCCAGCGCGCGGAGCTGGCCGCGGCGCTGGCCGACATCGAGCGCAAGAAAGCCGCCCGCTAACCGGGTCCCCACCCTTCCTCAGCGCGAACGTGCGCGCCCCCGGGCAACACGCCGTCCAAAATCCCGGCTTTGCGCACGCTCGCGCCAGGGCTCAGCCGTAATCCGGCAGCGGTCGCTCGATGATGACGCGGCGCCGCTGCGGTTCCCGCTCGGCGCGCTTGGCGGCCAGGTACACCTGTGAGGTGTCGTCGGCCACCGTCGACCAGGAGAAGTCCGCGGTGAGGCGCTCCCGCGCGGCGACGGCGCGCTGCTGGGCCGCGGCCGGATCGTCGAGCACCGTGCGCACCGCCGCGGCCAGCGCGGCCACATCGCGCGGCGGGCACGAGACCCCGGTGAAGCCGTCGATGACGGCCTCGCCGAGCCCGCCCACGGTGGAGGTCACCAGGGGAGTGCCGGTCGCGGCCGCCTCGAGTGCGACGATGCCGAACGGCTCGTAGTGCGAGGGCAGCACCGCGGCGTCGGCCCGATGCAGCAGCCGCAACAGCTCCTGATGGTCCACGCGGCCGATGAACTTGGTTGCCTTGCGCACCTTGTGCTTCCGCGCGAGCTCGACGAGCCAGTCCAACTGGGTGCCGTCGCCGGCGATGGTCAGCGTGGTGCCCGGGTGCGCCCGGCGGATCCGGGGCAGGGCGGCAATGGCCTCGTGCACGCCCTTCTCGTACTCGAGGCGGCCGAAGTACAACAGTTCCGGGGGACCGTCGTGCGGTTGCCGCGGCGCGAACGGCCAACCGGCGGTGTCGATTCCGTTGGGAATGACGCTGATCTCCGACAGTCCGGGCCCGAACAGTCGGGTGATCTCCTCGCGCATCGAGACCGAACATGCGATGAGCGAATCGGATTCGTGCACCAGCCAGGATTCCAGCGCGTGCACCTGCCGACTGACCTGCCCGGAGATCCAGCCGGAGTGCCGGCCGGCCTCGGTGGCGTGGATGGTGGAAACCAGTGGCACATCGAAGAATTCGGCCAATGCGACGGCCGGGTGGGCCACCAGCCAGTCGTGGGCGTGTACCACGTCGGGCTGCCAGTCGCGCAGCGTGAGACCGGAGCGGACCATGGCGTGCCCCATCGCCAGCGTCCAGGCCATCATGTCCGTGCCGAAGGTGAACTCGTGCGGGTCCTGCGCGGCGGCGATGACGCGCACGCCCTCGGAGACCTCGTCGGTCGACGGGTGCGTGCTGGGATCGGTGCCGGTGGGACGCCGGGACAGCACGACGACCTCGTGGCCGGCCGCGACCAGGTCGGTGGCCAGGTGGTGCACGTGTCGGCCGAGCCCGCCGATCACGACCGGGGGGTACTCCCACGACACCATCAGGATCTTCACTGGCCTGCCTCACAACGGGTCGAGTGTGCGGAAACTACGGAAAAGGTGAGGCGTGTCGCCCGGGGACGCGCCCGCTCGCGCAAAAGAGGAGCAGTCATGGGCGGGGTAACCGCCTCGCATCCAGCGCGCCGAACAGGCCGTCGGCGCGGTTCCAGCCCTCGGCCAGGCGGGTGGCGGCATCGCGGCGGCCCGAATCCAGCGCGGCGGCCATCTCCCGGGTGGCGTGCGCGTGCAGATGCGCGCGGTAGCGCGCGTACTCGGCCGCGGAGTCCTTGCTGACCATGAAGGGCCAGTCGCTGGACACCGTCAGCAGCGTCTCGCGCAAAATCTGATCGGCCACGTGGTCGCGGGCCGGGGTGCGACCCGGGCTGGCCGCGTGCGCCAGCGCCTTGTCCACGCTGGCCAGCGCCGTGTCGACCACCTCGGCGTTGAGCTGCACCAGGTCGGCCACCTGCTCGCCGGACCACACCTGCCAGTCCTTGCCGGAACCCCAAGAGCTGGGCGGTAATTCGACGGGGGAGCCGGTGAACCCGGCGGCCGCGGCGGCGCGCAGCGTGCCGACCTCGATGCCCGCCTCGGGCAGGGCGCGCAGCACCTTCTCCAGCCACATCGGCCCCTCGTACCACCAGTGCCCGAACAGCTCGGTGTCGAAGGCGGCGACGACATGGGCGGGCCGGCCGATGCGCTCAGACTCCGAGATCAGCCGGCGCCGGATCACCTCGACGAAGTCGGCGACGTGGGCGTCGACGGCGGCCTCGGCGCGCGCCGGGTCATACGGCGCCTTGTCCTCGGAGGCCACCTTGCGCCCGGTCACCCGCGCCGGCTTGAGACCGGTGGTGTGGTCGTAGGTGTGGAAGTCGCGGTAGGCGCCGTGGCCGGGGTAGCCGGACTTCGGCGACCACACCCGGTAGCTGACCTGCAGGTCGCGCCCGAAGGCCAGCACGTCGCTGTCGCCCACCGGCCGGCCCAGCGCGGTATCGCCGTGCAGCGACGGCCCGTCGACCATGAAGTGGGTGACCCCGGCGGCGGCGTAGCCGGTCTCCATGCCGGGCGCGTAGGCGCATTCGGGCGCCCAGATCCCGTCGGGCCTGTGCGCGAAGCGTTGCTGTGCGTCGGCCAGGCCCTCGCGCAACGCGAACTCGCGCAGCCGGGGCGCCAGCAGCGGCTGGAACGGATGGGCCAGGGGACCGCCGAGCAACTCCAGGGTGCCGGCGTCGATCAACTCGCGCAGCAGCGGGCTGCCGCCGTGTCGCCACAGTGTGGTGAAGTCCTCGAGCGCCTCGGTGGCGTGGCCGTGCTCACGAATACCGAACTGCCGCAACGCCTCCGAGTTGTCGCCGGTCAGCGTGGTGGCTTCCAGGGCGCGCAGCTGCCAGTTGGCCAGCCAGTGGTGCATCCCGTCGAGGCAGTACGGGTCGTCGAGTTGCGCGGTCACCACCGGCGTCATGCCCAGGGTGAGCACCCCGCGCCGGTCCTCGGCGGCCAGCCGGCGCAGCACCCGCATCAGCGGCAGATAGCAGGCCGACCACGATTGGTAGAGCCACTCCTCGCCGACGGGCCAGCGGCCGTGATGGGCCAGCCAGGGCAGGTGGGTGTGCAGGACCAGGCTGAACATGCCCGGGACCGGTGTCGTCATGGCCGCACCGCGATGGCGACCAGGTCCAGGCTCGCGTCGATGTCCACGCCCGCGTCCTCGGCGTCGAGCAGGTCGAAGTCGGCGCTGGCGACCCCGGCGACGTCGGCCAGCAACTCGGTGGGCCAGGGTGCGTCGGCCAGCGCGCGGGCAATCTGGGCCTCGATGATCGATCCACCGTGCTTGTCATCGAGGGCCCGCAGCGTCGCCCCGTGGTAGACGCCGCGCATCGACTCGACGGTGAATCCACCCTCGACCAGCAGTTCGGTGAGTTCGGCGGCGTTGAGTTCGCGGGTGTGGAACGGGTTGATCGGGGTGTCGCTGCCGGGGGTGAACGTGATCCGGTTGGGCGTGGACATCAGCAATTTGCCGCCCGGCCGCAACACGCGCAAACACTCGGCGACGAATTGTGACTGATCCCACAGGTGCTCGATGACCTGGAAGTTGACCACAATGTCGACCGACCCATCCGGCAGCGGAAGTTCAGCGAGATTCCCCTGCCGGGCGTCCACTCGCGGGTAGCGCGAGCGGACGTGCGCGACGGCCGATTCGTCGTAATCCACCCCGATGACACCGCGGGCGACACCGGCGAGCAGATCGGCGCCGTAGCCCTCGCCGAATCCCGCTTCGAGGACGTCGCGATCGGCGCACAGCGGCGCTAACTGCAGGTAAACGACTTCGTGCCGGCGAAACCAGTAGTTCTCGACATCCAGTCCGGGGATGGTTCGCTCCCCGGTGAGCGGCAATTCCGACGGCGGCACGGTGCCGGGCCGCGACGGCGGCTGGGCGGTATTCGGGTCAACTGGACCGTCGGTCTCTAATGCGCTCATGGTGCAGGCAGGCTAACCCGAAGCGCTGAACTGACACAGTGCCGCGTTGTGGTAGCGGGTAACCGGACCGTAAGAACATGCAGCGTGCTCGGTTATGGTGTACGAGCGGACCACCATAAGTTACCGGCTAGTAACATTGCGAGGTGGGACGAACACTGGCCAAAGGCCCAAAGTTACTCACAGCGGTTGCCGCCGCCGTGGGGCCCGTCGAGGAGGACGAACCAGAGTCATGACGAACATCGTGGTCCTGATCAAACAGGTCCCAGACACGTGGTCGGAGCGCAAGCTGTCCGACGGCGACTTCACGCTGGACCGTGAGGCCGCCGACGCCGTGCTGGACGAGATCAACGAGCGCGCCGTGGAAGAGGCGCTGCTGATCAAGGAGAGGGAAGGCGGCGACAGCACGGTCACGGTGCTCACCGCCGGACCCGAGCGCGCCACCGAGGCGATCCGCAAGGCCCTGTCGATGGGTGCCGACAAGGCGGTCCACCTCAATGACGAAGGTATGCACGGTTCCGACGTCGTCCAGACCGGCTGGGCCCTGGCCCGCGCGCTGGGCACCATCGAGGGCACCGAGCTGGTCATCGCCGGCAACGAGGCCACCGACGGCGTCGGCGGCGCGGTCCCGGCGGTCATCGCCGAGTACCTGGGCCTGCCGCAGCTGACCCACGTGCGCAAGCTGAACGTCGAGAACGGCAAGGTCACCGGCGAGCGTGAGACCGACGAGGGTGTCTTCACCCTGGAGGCCGCGCTGCCCGCCGTGGTCAGCGTCAACGAGAAGATCAACGAGCCGCGCTTCCCGTCCTTCAAGGGCATCATGGCCGCCAAGAAGAAGGAAGTCACCACTCTGACCCTGGCCGAGATCGGCGTCGAGGGTGATGAGGTGGGCGTCGCCAACGCCGGTTCGACCGTGCTGGCCTCGACCCCGAAGCCGCCCAAGACCGCGGGCGAGAAGATCGCCGACGAGGGTGACGGTGGCACCAAGATCGCCGACTACCTGGTCGCCCAGAAGCTGATCTAAGACGTCCAACTCAGAGCAAAGAGGCTAAAGAATCCATGGCTGAAGTACTTGTGCTCGTCGAGCACGCCGAAGGTGCCCTCAAGAAGGTCACCGCTGAATTGATCACCGCCGCCAACGTGCTGGGTGAGCCCTCCGCCGTCGTGGTGGGCGCCCCCGGGACCGCGGCCGGCCTGGCCGACGAGTTGAAGGCCGCCGGTGCGGCCAAGATCTACGTCGCCGAGTCCGAGGAAGTGGACAGCTTCCTCATCACGCCCTTCGTCGACGTGCTGGCCGGTCTGGTCGAGCAGAACGCCCCGGCCGCGGTGCTGATTGCCGCCAACGCCGACGGCAAGGAGATCGCGGGTCGGTTGGCCGCGCGCCAGGGCGCCGGCCTGCTGGTCGACGTCGTCGAGGTCAAGGAGGGCGCCAAGGGCGTCCACTCGATCTTCGGTGGCGCGTTCACCGTCGAGGCCCAGGCCAACGGCGACTCGCCGGTCATCACCGTGCGTCCGGGTGCCGTCGAGGCGGCGCCGTCGGCCGGTGCCGGCGAGCAGGTCACCGTCGAGGTGCCCGCGCAGGCCGAGAACGCCACCAGGATCACCGCGCGCGAGCCCGCGGTGGCCGGTGACCGTCCGGAGCTGACCGAGGCCTCGGTCGTCGTGGCCGGTGGTCGTGGTGTGGGATCCGCCGAGAAGTTCTCGGTGGTCGAGGAACTCGCCGACGCCCTCGGCGCGGCCGTCGGTGCCTCGCGTGCCGCGGTCGACTCGGGCTACTACCCGGGCCAGTTCCAGATCGGTCAGACCGGTAAGACCGTGTCGCCGCAGCTGTACATCGCCCTCGGGATCTCCGGGGCCATCCAGCACCGCGCCGGCATGCAGACCTCGAAGACCATCGTCGCCGTCAACAAGGACGAAGAGGCGCCGATCTTCGAGATCGCCGACTACGGCATCGTGGGTGACCTGTTCAACGTCTCCCCGCAGCTGACCGAGGCGGTCAAGTCCCGCAAGGGCTGATCTGTTTCGCATGACGGCCCCCGGACCCATGAGGTCCGGGGGCCTTCTGCGTGCAGGGTGCGGCGAAGTCGTCACCTGACGCTCACGAACACGTCACGCGGTGCTTGCCGCCACGCCCGCTGGCTGCGCGAACGTGCAGGCCATGAGCACTGCAGCCGTACTCATTCCCGCCGAGAAATCCGCCGCCTCGACCACCGCGGCCCGCTATTCGCTGCTGCTGTCCACCGATGCCGAGCTGATCGAGGCCGCGCAGCGGCTGCGTCACGACGTGTTCAGCACCGAGCCGGGGTTCGCGTTGCGGAGCCCGGACGGGCGCGATCACGACGAGTTCGACGAGTTCTGCGACCACATCCTGGTGCGCGACGACGACAGTGGCGAACTGGTCGGGTGCTACCGCATGTTGCCGCCGCCCGGGGCGATCGCCGCCGGCGGCCTGTACACCGCAACGGAATTCGACGTCCGCGGCCTCGATGCGCTGCGCCCGTCGCTGGTCGAGATGGGCCGCGCGGTGGTCCGCGCCGAGCACCGCAACGGCGCGGTGGTGTTGATGATGTGGACCGGCATTCTGGCTTATCTGGACCGCTGCGGTTACGACTACGTCGCGGGGTGCGTGTCGGTGCCGGTGAACAACCCGCACGGCGACCTGGCCCCGGGCGCCGAGATCCGCGGGGTTCGCGATTTCGTGAACCGCCGCCACGCCGCGGCCCCCGAACACACCGTCTTCCCGTACCGGCCCGTGGTCATCGACGGCCGCGGCCTCGATGACATCGACCCGCCCGCGCGCCCGGCGTTGCCGCCGCTGCTGCGCGGCTATCTGCGCCTGGGCGCCCAGGTGTGCGGCGAACCCGCCCACGACCCCGATTTCGGCGTCGGTGATTTCCCCGCGCTGCTGGCCAAGAGCCGCGCCGACACCCGCTACCTGCGGCGGCTGCGGTCGATGGCGGCCACCGGGGCGGGGCTGTGATGTCCGAGCACGCCTGGCTGCCGCGGGCCTCGTGCAC
>JAEWRC010000096.1 GCA_023460175.1 Actinomycetes bacterium | reverse complement strand
GCGCTGCTGCGCGACGCCGCCCGGCTGACCCCGGACCCGCTGCTGCGCGACGAGCGACTGACCCTGGCCGTCGACGGCCTGGTCGCGGCCGGGGACTGCGGGGCCGCCGGCGCGCTGATCCCCGCGGTGGAGAGCATGCGCGAAACACCGCTGCGCAACGCGGTTCTGGGTTACCTGGCGATCCTGCGCGGCCGCGCCACCGAGGCCGAGGTCCGGCTGCGGCGCGCGTGGACCATCGTCAACGCCGAACGCGAACCGGAGATCGCCGCCCTGATCGCCCAGCGCTACGTGCTGCACACGCTGATCCGGGGCCGCGGCGACGAACTCGTCGACTGGGCGGACACGGCGCTGCAACTGGCCCCGCCCGACACCCCCGAGGCCATCGAGGCCGCCGCGGTGCGGGGCCTGGGCCTGCTGGCCGCGGGGCACCCGGGCGACGCCGCGACCGCCTACGAGGAGTTGGCCGCCCGGGTCCGCCACGGCGCCCAGGCCCAGCGGGTCACCATGGGGCGCGGCTGGGTGCAACTGCTCGGCGACGACATCGACGGTGCCCGCAGCCAACTCGAAACCGCCGTCGCCACCGCGGGTCTGGGTGGTTCGCGACGCATCACGCTGTGGTCGCTGGGCTGGCTGGCGCGGGTGCACCTCGTCACCGGCGAGTGGGACAGCGCGCTGGCCGCGGTCGAGTCGGGTCGCGCGCTGGCGGCCTCGAGCGGCATCGTCGTCGTGACCCCGCTGCTGGAGTGGACGGCCGCGCAGATCCATGCGCTGCGCGGCGACTGGTCCGCGGCCACCGCGGCGGTCCAAGCCGCCGACGTGGTGACCCAGGACTACGAGATGATGCAGATCCCGATGTTGTTGGGGCGCGCGCAGATTGCCGAGGCCGAGGCCGATTACGCCCGGGTGCGCCGCACGCTCGAGCCGCTGGTCCGGATGGCGCCGGGGACCTCGCTGCACGAACCGGGCTACTGGCCGTGGCCGGACGTGCTGGCCAACGCCCTGGTGCTCGACGGGCGCCTCGACGACGCCGAGGCGTTCCTGGCCCCGCACGAGCGGCGGGCGCGGGAGCGCAACCACCGCTCGGCGATTGCGCGGCTGGGCTACGCCCGCGGCCGACTGCTCGGCGCGCGCGGCGATCTGGCGGCCGCGCGCGCGGCCTTCGAGGAATCGTTGGCGCTGCTCGACGGGTTGCCGCTGCGCTACGACCGGGCCCGGGTGAACTTCGCCTACGGTCAGACGCTGCGCCGGGCCGGTAAGCGCCGTGAGGCCGACGCGGTGATCGGCACCGCGCGTGACCTGTACGTCGCGCTGGGGGCCCACACCTACGTCGCGCGCTGCGAACGGGAGCTGAAGGCCGGCGGCCTCAACCAGCTGCGCGGCACCCGGCACAGCGTCGAGCTCACGCCGCAGGAGGAGGCCGTCACCGCGCTGGTGTCGCAGGGCAAGTCGAACCGCGAGGTGGCCGCGGAGCTGTATGTCTCCCCCAAGACCGTGCAGTACCACCTCACCCGCATCTACGCCAAGCTCGGCATCCGGTCCCGCACCGAGCTGGCGGCCCGGGGGCCGTGGGGCGCCGATGCGTAAGGTGGGCGGCGGCAGCAGGGGTCGGGGTGAACTTGCGGCGAGGGGTAACACGATGCGAATCACGGCGGGACTGACGCTGGCGGCCGTCACGGCCGCGACGCTGGCGCTGGCGGCGCCCAGCACCGCCGATCAGGTGCGCCTGACCGACAACTCGGTGACGCGGGTGACCCCGTTCGACGTGGCCGATCCGAGCATCGGCAACCTGGACCCGGCGCTGCGCACCGCCGTCCAGAACGCCGCGACCGCGGCCGCCGCGCAGGGCATCACGATGACCGTCAACTCCGGGTGGCGCTCCCCCGAGTTCCAGCAGCGGTTGCTCGACGACGCGGTGCTCACCTACGGCAGCTACGCCGCGGCCCGCCAGTACGTGCAGACCCCCACCGAGTCCCGGCACGTGGTGGGCCAGGCGGTGGACATCGGCGGCCCCGAGGCCGCGCAGTGGCTGATCGCCCACGGCCGGCAGTTCGGGCTCTGCCAGATCTACGCCAACGAGTCCTGGCACTTCGAGCTGGCCGTCGACGCCTACGGCCACTGCCCGCCGCTGCTGCCCAACGCCGCGGGGTGAAGTCGAGACGGGTTGGCGCTCAGGCGGGTTCGCGGACCCGGCCGTCGGTGAGCGGCGCGGCGGTCTTGGCCACCACGTCGTCGTAGTCCACCTCGGGTGCCAGTTCGACGACCCGGAAGCCGTCGCCGGTGACGTCGAAGACACCGAGGTCGGTGATGACGCGGCTGACGACGGCCTTACCGGTCAGCGGCAGGTCGCAGGCCGTGACCAGCTTGGCCGCACCGGATTTCGCGACGTGGTCCATCAGGACGATCACCCGGCCGGCGCCGTTGACCAGGTCCATCGCGCCACCCATCCCCTTGACCATGGAGCCCGGCACCATCCAGTTGGCCAGGTCACCGTTGCCGGCCACCTGCATGCCGCCGAGCACCGCGACGTCGACGTGCGCGCCGCGGATCATCGCGAAACTGGTGGCGGAGTCGAAGAACGAGGCACCGGGCAGCACCGACACGGTCTGCTTGCCGGCGTTGACCAGGTCGGGGTCCACCTCGTCCTCGTACGGGAACGGCCCGACGCCCAGGATGCCGTTCTCGGCGTGCAACTGCACGTCGGAGTCCGCGGGCAGGTGATCGGGGATCAGTGTGGGCAGGCCGATGCCCAGGTTGACGTAGTCGCCGTCGCGCAGTTCCCGCGCGGCGCGGGCGGCCATCTCGTTGCGGGTCCAGCTCATTGGTGGGCCTCCTGTCGTACCCGGGTGGTCAGCTTCTCGATGCTCTTGCGGTTGGCCTGCTCGGGGGTGAGCTCGTGCACACGCTGCACGAAGATGCCCGACAGGTGGATCTCGTCGGGGTGCAGCTCGCCGACCTCGACCACGCGTTCGGCCTCGACGATGGCGACCCGGCCGGACATGGCCGCGGGCGGGTTGAAATTGCGTGCGGCGGCGTGGAATACGCAGTTGCCGGCCTTGTCGGCGACGGCGGCGCGCACCAGCGCGAAGTCGGTGACGATGCCCTCCTCGAGCAGCATCTCGCGGCCGTTGAAGGTCCGCACCTCCTTGGGCGGTGAGGCCAGCGCGATGCTGCCGTCGGCGGCGTAGCGCCACGGCATCCCGCCCTCGGCGACCAGCGTGCCCACCCCGGTGGGGGTGTAGAAGGCGCCGATGCCGCTGCCGCCGGCGCGCAACCGCTCGGCCAGCGTGCCCTGCGGGGTCAGCTCGACGGTCAACTCACCGGCCAGGTACTGGCGCGCGAATTCCTTGTTCTCCCCGACGTAGGAGGCGATCACGCGGCTGATCCGGCGCGCGTCGAGCAGCAGACCCAACCCGGCGCCGTCGACGCCGCAGTTGTTGCTCACGATCGTCAGGTCGCCGGCGCCCTGCTCGAGCAGCGCCTCGATGAGATACCAGGGAATGCCGGCCAGGCCGAAGCCGCCGACGGCCAGGCTCGCGCCGTGCGGGATGTCGGCGACCGCCTCGGCGGCCGAGCCCACCACTTTGTTCAAGGTCATGACTGCTCCAGGTGTTCGAAGATGGCCGCGGTGATGGTGCCGGGCTGTTCGGCGTTGGCCAGGTGCGCCGAGCGGGGCACCACGAGCACTCGCGCGCCGGGGATGTGGTCGGCGATGTCGCGCAGCATGGCCGGCGGGGTGGCCGGGTCGTCGGCACCGGCGATCGCCAGCGTCGGGGCCTTGATCGACGGAAGGTCCTCGCGCAGATCGAGTTTGGCGATCGCCTCGCAGCAGCCGGCGTAGCCCTCGGCCGGGGTGGCCGCCACCATGTGCTCGGCCTCGATCCGGACGTCCGGGTGGGCGGCCAGGTGCTCGGGGGTGAACCAGCGCGCCACCACGGCCGCCGCGACGGCCCCGGACCCGCCCGTGCGCACCGTCTTGGCGCGTTCGGTCCAGGCGGCGGCCGGCGGCAGCTGGGTGCTGGTGCACAGCAGCGCCATCCGGTCGACCCGCTCGGGGTTGCGCGCGGCCAGCCGCATCGCGGTCATGCCGCCCAGCGACAGGCCCACCACGTGCGCGCGGGCGATGTCGAGGCGGTCCAGCAGGGCCACGACGTCGTCGGCCAGGTCGTCGATCGAGTAGGGGCCGTCGGGCACGGGCGATCCGCCGTGGCCGCGGGTGTCGTAGCGCACCACCTTGAACCGGCTCTCCAGCTCGGCGAGCTGGGCGTCCCACATCCGGTGGGTCGAACCCAGCGAGTTCGACAGCACCACCGCGGGCCCGTCGGATCGGCCGCTGACGACGGCGTGGACCTCACACACGGTCATTTCACTTCACCTCACTGCTTCGAAGACCGCGGCCAGTCCCTGACCGCCGCCGATACACAGGGTTTCCAGGACGTAGCGGGCCTGCCGCCGACGCGCCTCGTAGGCCGCGGTGGCCAGGATGCGGGCGCCGGTGGCCCCGATCGGGTGGCCCAGCGAGATGCCCGACCCGCACGGGTTGAGCCGCTCGTCGTCGGCGTCGAGCTTCCACTCGGCCAACACGGCCAGCACCTGCGCGGCGAAGGCCTCGTTGAGTTCGATGAGATCGATCTCGTCGAGCGTCAGCCCGGCCCGCTGCAGGGCCGCGGCGGTGGCACCGACCGGCCCGATGCCCATGGTCTCGGGCGCGCAGCCGGTGACCGCCCAGGACCGCAGCGCCAGCAGCGGGGTCAGGCCACGCCGCGCGGCCTCGTCGGCGGTGGTGACCACGCACATCGCGGCGCCGTCGTTCTGACCCGAGGCGTTGCCCGCCGTGACGGTGGCCTCCGGGTCGACCTTGCCGCGGATCGGCCGCAGCTCGGCGAGGCGCTCGACGGTGATGTCGGCGCGCGGATGCTCGTCGCGGTCGATGACGGTGTCCGGCTTTCCGCGCCGGCCGGGGATGGTGACGGGGATCAGTTCGTCGGCAAAGCGCCCGTCGTCGTGGGCGCTGACCGCGCGGCGATGCGAGCGGACCGCAAGCTCGTCCTGATCGGCGCGGGTGAGGCCGTACTGGCGGCGCAGGTTCTCGGCCGTCTCGATCATGCCGCCGGCGATGGGATGGCTGGTGCCGCCGGCCGTCTCGCGGGCGCGGTCCAGCCGGTCGGCCAGCGCGATGCCGCCCTGGCGCACGCCGGTGCGCAGGCCCAGCGCGTAGTGCTCGACGTTGGACATCGACTCGGCGCCGCCGGCCACGATCAGCCGGCCCGCGCCCGTGGCGACCTGCCCGGCCGCATACAGCACGGCCTGCAGGCCCGAGCCGCAGCGACGATCGATCTGCAGGCCGGGCACCCGGGTCCCCAGCCCGGCGTCCAGGGCGGCGATCCGGCCGATGGCCGGCGCCTCGCCGTTGGCGTACCCGTTGCCCAGGATCACGTCGTCGACGTCGTCCTCGCCCAGCCCGGTGCGCTCGATGAGGGCGCGCAGCGTCGTGGTGGCCAGGTCGGCGGCCGTCAGCGGGGCCAGCGCCCCGCCCATCCGGCCCACCGACGTGCGGAGGGGGCTGCAGATCACGACGTCCATGCCTTCGACGGTAGGTGCCAGCGACAATATTCTGAAGTACTTAGATTCCCACTATTGATAGGTTTAGAGTCTTAGTGTGGAACTGCGTCACCTGCGGTACTTCCGCGCCGTCGCCGAGGAACTGCACTTCGGCCGCGCCGCGCAGCGACTGCACATCGCCCAGCCCCCGCTGTCCCAGCAGATCCGCGCACTCGAGACCGAGCTCGGGGTGGCGCTGCTGATCCGCACCACCCGCAGCGTGGAGCTGACCCCGGCCGGCGCGGCCTACCTGCAGCGCGTGGTGCGAATCCTCGACGCCGTCGACGACGCCGGCGAGCAGGCCCGGCGCATCGCCGAGGGCACCGAGGGGCTGCTGGCCATCGGCTGTGTCGGCTCGGCGACCTACTCGCTGCTGCCGCTGCTGGTCCGCGCCCTCGGCGAGGCCATACCGGGCGTGGAGGTCCGGGTCCGCGGCGAGATGCTGGCCCCGGCGCAGCTGGCCGCGCTGACCGCCGGCGAGATCGACCTGGCGCTGCTGCGCCCGCCGGTGCAGCACGCCGGGGTGCACACCGAGGTGGTACGCCGCGACCGGCTGCTGGTGGCGCTGCCGGCCGGCCACCGCCTCGCCGGACGCACCGAGTTGCGGGTCGCCGATCTGCGCGACGAGGACTTCGTCGCCCACGCCGGCGGCGGCCGGTCGGTGATGGGCAGCATGCTGACGGCGATCTGCGCCGAGGCCGGGTTCGTCCCGCGGGTCCGCCACGAGGTGATGGAGACCTCGACGCTGGTGACGCTGGTGGCCGCCGGGCTGGGCGCCGCCGTGGTGCCGGACCCGACCGCCGCCCTGGACGTCGCCGGGGTCCGCTATCTGCCGCTGGAGCCGCCCACCCTGGGCGTCGAACTGGTCGCGGCCCGGATGGCCACGGCCTCCCCGCTGATCGACCGCGTGCTCGCCGTCCTGCGCACCATCGCCTGAGAGGCCCTCCCCTTCTCAGCGCGAACGTTCTGGGGTCCCCCGCTTGCAGGGGCGTCCCCGCCCGACACGCCGCAAACTTCGCGTGGTTTGCGCACCCTCGCGCAGAGGGGCGAGTTCGCGGCGCGGCCCATTAGGCTGGTGGCTCGTGCGTGCCGTGCTCATCGTGAACCCCAATGCCACCTCCACCACGGCTGCCGGCCGCGACCTGCTGGCCCACGCGCTGGAGAGCCGCGTCCGCCTCGCCGTCGAGCACACCAACCACGCCGGGCACGCCACCGAGATCGCGGCCCGGGCCACCGCCGACGGCGTCGACGTGGTGATCGTGCACGGCGGCGACGGGACGGTGAACGAGGTCGTCAACGGCCTACTCGGCCCGCCCGGCGGTCGCCGGCCCGTCAACGCCCCCGCCGTGGCCGTGGTGCCGGGCGGATCCGCCAATGTCTTCGCCCGCTCACTGGGCATCTCCCCCGACCCCGTCGAGGCCACCAACATGCTGGTGGATCTCCTGGATTCCGTTGGCCCGAGACGTAACTGGCGCCGCATCGGCCTGATGGACTGCGGCGAACGATGGGGCGTGTTCACCGCGGGGATGGGCGTCGACGGCGAAGTGGTCGCCGCGGTGGAGGCGCACCGCAACCGCGGTCGCAAGCAGAAGGGCGTCACCGCGTCGCGCTACATCCGGGTGGCGGTGCCGGCGGTGCTGCGCAGCGCGCGGCGGCAACCCCGGCTCACGTTGCGACTGCCCGGCCAGGAACCCGTCGCGGGTGTGCACTTCGTGTTCGTCTCCAACTCGAGCCCGTGGACCTACGCCAACAAGCGTCCGGTCTGGACCAACCCCGACACCCGCTTCGAGACCAACCTCGGCGTCTTCGCGACCACGAGCATGAGCGTGTGGCGCAATCTCGGCCTGGTGCGACAGATGTTGTCAAAGCGACCGAAGTTGGCTGCAAAGCATCTGATTCGCTCCGATGATGTCCATTCGGTGACCGTGACGAGCGACACTCCAATCGCCACTCAGATCGACGGGGATTACCTCGGGGAGCGCGAAACCATGAACTTCCGGTCGGTGCCGGATGCGTTGGACGTAGTTGCCCCACCGGCGAATACCTCGCCTGACCTGCAGTAATAGAAACTGGGTCGAAAATTTCGGGCGTAAGTGAGTGTAAGTGTAGTACAAACGGGTAGCCCAACCGCGAACGACCCCCGGCAGTGACATTGCCCACGTGTTAACTGAGTTCTATTGACATCTGTTCAGCCTCTGGAACTATCAGATGCAACAGTGCAGAAACATTCGGTGCACGTGTTAGCCCGAGACCAAATAAACGGTGTGCTTCGCCGCGCGCCTCAGTTAGGAGTAATTGCCATGGATTGGCGGCATAAGGCGGTCTGTCGTGACGAGGATCCGGAACTGTTCTTCCCGGTGGGGAACAGCGGTCCCGCGCTCGCGCAGATTGCCGACGCGAAGCTCGTCTGCAACCGGTGTCCCGTCACCACCGAGTGTCTGAGCTGGGCGTTGGAGTCCGGTCAGGACGCCGGCGTGTGGGGCGGCATGAGCGAGGACGAGCGCCGTGCGCTCAAGCGTCGCAACGCCCGGACCCGGACCCGCACCGGAGTCTGACGAGGCGATCTTTCAGCGATGGCCCCGGCATCGGCCGGGGCCATCGCTGTGTCTGCAGCCGGCTACTGCGGCAACCGCAGCCGTCGCCCGATCGGCACCCGCAGCACCACGTCGGTGCCGCCGTCGGGCACGTCGTGCATGTCCAGCGAGCCGTCGAGTTCGGCGGACACCAGGGTGCGGACGATCTGCAGCCCCAGCCGGTCGGACTTCTCCAGGCTGAATCCCTCCGGTAGGCCGCGTCCGTCGTCGGTGACGACGACGTCGAGCCACCGGGCCGACCGCTCGGCCCGGATGGTGACCGACCCGCGCGGAGCGTCGGCGTCGAAGGCGTGCTCGAGGGCGTTCTGCACCAGTTCGGTGACCACCATGATCAGCGCGGTCGCGCGGTCGGCGTCGAGGACCCCGAGCGCACCCACCCGGGTGATCTTGATCGGTGCGTCCACCGAGGCCACGTCGTTCATGATCGGCAGGATCCGGTCGATCACGTCGTCGAGGTTCACCTCCTCGTCCACCGACATCGACAGGGCGTCGTGCACGAGCGCGATCGAGGTCACCCGCCGCACCGATTCCATCAGCGCCTCGCGGCTTTCCGGGCTGCTGCTGCGCCGCGCCTGCAGCCGCAGCAGCGCGGCCACCGTCTGCAGGTTGTTCTTCACCCGGTGGTGGATCTCGCGGATCGTGGCGTCCTTGCTCAGCAGGGCGCGGTCGCGGCGCTTGATCTCGGTGACATCGCGCACCAGGACCGCCGCGCCGGCCGCCGCACCGTGCACCACCAGCGGGATGGTGCGCAGCAGCACCGCCGCTCCCCCGGCGTCGACCTCCATGCGCATGCTCGAACCGCCGGCCAGCGAGGCGCGGATGTGCTCGGCGACCTCCTGGGCCTCGAACGGATCCGAGATCAGCGGCCCGGTCACCGCGACCAGATTCTGGCCCTCCAGCTCGGCGGTCAGCCCCATCCGGTGATACGCCGAGAGCGCGTTCGGGCTGGCGAACAGCACGTCGCCGTTGCCGTCGAGGCGGATGAACCCGTCGCCCACCCGCGGGCTCGACCAGGACGCCGCCAGGTCGCCGACGTCGGGAAAGGTGCCCTCGGAGAGCATGTGCACCAGGTCGTCGGCGCAATCCAGGTAGGCACTCTCCAGCGGGCTGGACTGGCGCAGCGCGGCCAGCGCGGTCTGGTGGGTCAGCACCGCCACCACGGTGTCGCCGTGCCGGACGGGCACGGCTTCCACGTTCAGCCCGGTGCGGTCGGTCAGGGCGGGGTTCGGATCCTCGTCGTGGCCGATGGCACCGGAGGAGAACGCGGCCGCCACCAGCGGGAGCTGCGCGGAGGCGGTGGTGGTGCCCACGGCATCGGACAGCAGCACCGTGGCCGCGGTGTTGGGACGGCACTGCGCGACGCAGACCAGGTCGCCGTCGTCGCGGCGCACCCACATCAGGTAGTCGGCAAAGGAAAGGTCGGCCAGCAGTTGCCATTCGCTGACCACGGCGTGCAGATGGTCGACGGCCTCGCCCGGCAGGACGGTGTGCTCGGCAAGAAGCTCACCGAGGGTCGACATGGGCCGGCTAGCTGATCACGGCGATGAGATGGCCCGCCTGGATGACGTCACCGACGTTGACGTTCACCTTGGTGACGGTGCCCGCACCCTCGGCCAGCACCGGGATCTCCATCTTCATCGACTCCAGCAGCACCACGGTGTCGCCCTCGCCGATCTGGTCACCCTCGCGGACAACCACCTCGAGCACGCTAGCCACGATCTCCGCGCGAACATCCTCGGCCATCTTCACCCCACTCTTCATTCCCACGGCGGCGTCCACCGGTGCTACTGACGCTCTATCGAACCACAAGGCCCCGCCGCACCGCCTGACCCCCGCCGGTGCGGCCGGCTACGGCCGTTCGGCGGCGTATTGCAGGGCCGGTTCGGCGGAATCGACGCCGCGGTCGCTGAGGATGGTGAGGCCGTCGGGGCGCACCTGGTAGCGCGCGCCGTCAGCCGGGTTGACGGCGTCGAAACCGCCGCCGGAGGGCACCGCGTGGGCGAGTTCGAGGGCGGCGCCGTCGCGTAGCCGCTCGCCGCGGTAGTAGAAGTCGTTCGAGCCGCTCTGGCAGATCACCGCCAGGGATTGCGCGGTGCGGATCATCGCGGCCGGCGAGCTACCGGCGTCGCAGCGCGCGGTGTGGCCGACGAAGCCCTGCGCGTCGGCGCCGGACATGGGTACCGACCCCGGACTCGTGGTGGTGGGCGTCGTGGTGGTCGTGGTGGTGGGCGCAGTGGTGCCGGTCGGGTTCGGGGTGGTGCTCGTCGGCGGCGCCGCCAGCCGGCTGGGCGACGTCGAGCCGCCGCCCCCGTTGACCAACAGCACGGCCAGGACCGCGGCGGTGCCGAACAGCAGGAGGGTCGCCGCCGCCAGCGCGATCTGCGCGGGGCCGAACCGCGCCTTGCGCACCGGCGCGGGCGGGGGCGTGGGCCGCGCCGGCGGCGGATACGGGGTGTAGCCGGTGGCCGCCGGGTTGGCGTACAGCGAGGTGAACTGGCGGGTGCTCGCGGGCCGGCCCGCCGGCGGTGGCCGCCCGTGCTGGGACATCAGCGGCGACGCCGTCGAGGCCGCGGCGGCGGCCGCCTTCGCCAACTGCGCGGCCGACGGAAACCGGTCGCCGGGTTGCTTGGCCATGCCGCGCGCGATGACGTCGTCGAAGGCGTGGCCGATCTCGGGACGCAGCACGCTGGGCCGCGGCGGGGCGGCGAACATGTGCGCCCCCAGCAGCTGCTGCAGATCCTGGCTGTCGAACGGCGGGCGGCCGGTCAATGCCTCGAACAGCACGCAGGTCAGCGAGTAGATGTCGGAGGACGGCCCGGGCGGGTTCGAACCGCTGAACCGCTCGGCGGCCATGTAGGCCGACGAGCCGACCACCATGCCGGTCATCGTCACGCTCGCGTCGCCGCCGGCGTGGGCGATGCCGAAGTCGACGAGATAGGCGAAGTCGTCGTGGGTCAGCAGCACATTCTCGGGTTTGATGTCGCGGTGCACCAGGCCGTCGGCGTGCGCGGCGTCCAGCGCGGAGGCCACCTGGGTGATGATCGACGCCGCCCGGCGCGGTTCGAGCGGGCCGCCGCTGTGCAGCAGTTCCCGCAGACTGGGGCCCTCGACCAGGCGCATCTCGATGTAGAGGACGCCGTCGATGTCGCCGAAGTCGTGCACCGGGATGACGTGCGGTTCCTGCAGGCGCGCCGCGACGCGCGATTCGCGCCGGAAGCGCTCCTGGAACTTGGGGTCGGCGGCCAACTCGGCGCGCAACAGCTTGACCGCGACCATCCGCTCCTTGCCGGTGTCATAGGCGCGGTAGACCTCGCCCATGCCGCCGACACCGATCACCGACCGCAGTTCGTAGGGACCGAATCGGGTCCCGACCCGCGAGCCGCCGTGGGCGGAAGACATTCGGCAGTCCTTTCGGTTCGGTCGACCTTCAACCTTACAAAGCTGGGCCGCCGCCGGAATCGGTGCAGCATGCGCGCTCGGCACGCGGATTCTGGTCCCGGCGGCCACTCATGCGACAATGGGGGCACTGCATCGCGGGCCCGACCTGCGGGCACCGCAGTCGAGTCCTCGACGACATCATCAACCTGGAGGTAGTCATGGCCAAGCGTGGCCGCAAGAAGCGCGATCGCAAGCACAGCAAGGCAAACCACGGCAAGCGGCCCAACGCCTGACGACGAAGCGCCGAGGAACGAGGCGCGAGGAATCGGGCAATCCGACCCACGCCTAGGTCCGCCACCGAAAAGACCGCCCGGGTTCACTCGAACCGGGCGGTCTTTTGCGTCTCGGGCGGGCGCGTCTCGGGCGGGTGCTAGATGCGCCGGATGGTGGTCCGGCTGATCTCGATCTGCAGCCGCTGGCGCAGCCCCTCCGGGGCCTTCTCACCGCTGCAACTGGTGGCGATCAGCCGCTTGATCCGCTCCTCGACGCCGTAGTGGCGCAGGCAGGCGGGGCATTCGTCGAGGTGGCGCTGCAGCCGCTCCCGCGAGTCGGCGGTGCATTCGCCGTCGAGCAGCGTCCACACCTCGGCGATCACGGCCGAGCAGGCCGGATGCTGGACGTCGAGGGGGTCGATCTGCGCCTCGGGGCCCTTGTCCCCGTCCGGAGTCGAGGTCATGAGGACACCTCCTCGGGCGTCGCGGCCTGGGTACCCCGGATGTAACCGCGGTCCTTGGCCACGTCGGTCAGCAGGTCACGCAGCTGACGCCGGCCGCGATGAAGCCGGGACATGACGGTCCCGATCGGCGTGTCCATGATCTCGGCGATCTCCTTGTAGGGGAAACCTTCGACGTCGGCATAGTAAACCGCCATCCGAAAGTCCTCGGGCAGCTTCTGCAGCGCTTCCTTGATCTCAGTATCCGGCAACGACTCCAGGGCCTCCACCTCGGCGGAGCGCAGACCGGTCGACGAATGCTGCGCGTTGGCCGCCAACTGCCAGTCGGTGATCTCCTCGGTGGGGTATTCCGCGGGCTGGCGCTGCTTCTTGCGATAGCTGTTGATGTAGGTGTTGGTCAGGATGCGGTACAGCCACGCCTTGAGGTTGGTGCCCTCGCGGAACGAGCGGAACCCCGAATAGGCCTTGACCATGGTTTCCTGCAGCAGATCCTCGGCGTCGGCGGGGTTGCGGGTCATCCGCAGCGCACCGCCGTACAGCTGATCCACCATCGGGATCGCATCCCGTTCGAACCGCGCCGTCAGCTCGGCGTCGGTCTCCTCGGGTTCCACCGCCGTGGCGGTCTTACCGTCGATGTCGGTCATTGTGGTTGACACAGTCCCTTCCGTCACCGAACACCCGAACACCGCTGCGAGCTCCGCCGCGGTGGGAGTTTCCAGGCATATCGTTGACACCAGACTCCCCTATCCGCCCCATCGTAGGGCCGCATGCTGACAAACCTCGACGCAAGAGCGCCGACTGCATGGTCAAACGGATATCGGCGCCAACCTATTTCCGAACGTGATTAATCTGGCGCGGGTGGCCAAAGCAGCAACCCCGGCGATCAGCGCCCTGATCGCCGCCGGAATCGCCCACGAGGTACTCACCTACCAGCACGATCCGCGCAGCACCTCGTTCGGCGCCGAGGCCGTCGAACACCTGGCCCTCAGCCACGGTGTGGTCGCCGAGCAGGTGTTCAAGACGCTGGTCCTGGCGCTGCCCAAGGGTCTGGCCGTCGCTGTCATCCCGGTACCGCGCACACTGTCGCTCAAGGCCGCCGCGGCCGCGCTCGGCGTGCCGAAGGCCGCCATGGCCCAGCCCGCCGACGCGCAGCGCGCCACCGGCTACGTGGTGGGCGGTATCTCGCCGCTGGGGCAGCGCCGCGCCCGGCCGACCGTGATCGACGCGTCGGCGTGCGACTGGGACCGCATCCTGTGCAGCGGCGGCAAGCGTGGTCTGGACATCGCTCTGGCGCCCCGGGACCTGGTGGATCTCACCGATGCCGTGCTGGCCCCCATCACCGCTGATTAGGGTTCGGGCATGGCCACAACAAGCTCGCGGGAAGCACGCCCGCTCGAGGGCAAGACGATGTTCATTTCGGGCGCCAGCCGGGGCATCGGGCTGGCGATCGCCAAGCGGGTCGCCGCCGACGGGGCGAACGTCGCGCTGGTCGCCAAGACCGCCGAACCCCACCCGACGCTGCCGGGCACCATCTACACCGCGGCCGAGGAGATCGAGGCGGCCGGCGGCCGGGCGCTGCCGATCGTCGGCGACATCCGCGACGGCGACGTGGTGGCCGCCGCGGTCGCCAAGGCCGTCGAACAGTTCGGCGGCATCGACATCTGCGTCAACAACGCCTCGGCGATCAACCTCGGTTCCATCGAGGAGGTGCCGTTGAAACGCTTCGACCTGATGAACGGCATCCAGGTGCGCGGCACCTACGCGGTGTCCCAGGCCTGCATCCCGCACCTGAAGGGCGGCGACAATCCGCACATCCTGACGTTGTCGCCGCCGATCCGGATGGAGCCGAAGTGGCTGCAACCCACGCCGTACATGATGGCCAAGTACGGGATGACGTTGTGCGCGTTGGGCATCGCCGAGGAGCTGCGGTCCGCCGGCGTCGCCTCGAACACCCTGTGGCCGCGCACCATGGTGGCCACCGCGGCGGTGCAGAACCTGCTCGGCGGCGACGAGTCGATGAAGCGCTCCCGCAAGCCCGAGGTGTACTCGGACGCGGCCTACGCCATCCTGACCCGGCCCGCCCGGGAGTACACCGGCAACAGCGCGCTGTGCGAGGACGTGCTTCTGGAATCCGGGGTCACCGACCTGTCGGTGTACAACTGCACCCCCGGCGAGGTCGACCTGGGCGTGGACCTGTGGGTCGACTCCGCCAACCCACCGGGCTACGACGGCCCGTGACTCACCGCGCCTCGTAGAGGATCCCGCGGCCGATCGCCACCCGGACCACCGGCAGGGCCGCCTGCGCCAGCGCGTCGGCGTCGACGCCGTGGTGGTGAGCCAACAGTTCCAGCAGCACGCCCAGGGGCACCTCGCCGCGGCAGCCCGCCAGCAGCGCCTTGGACACCTCGTCGACGCCGAGCAGCGCCGCCGGGCCGCCCGGGCGCCGCACCGCGGAGGAGACCTGTTGCCAACCCTCGGGTCCGGGCAGCGCGTGCTCCTCCAGGAACACCGGGGCGGTCGACAGCCGGGCGGCCAGCAGCCGCTCGTCGCTGGTGTCGCGCAGGTAGGCCCGCCGGGCGAAGAACGCCTCGACCTCGGGGCCCGTGAGAACCTCGTCGGCCTCGGTGATCTCCTCCAGGATGTGTTCGGGGGCGCCGGTTTCGCCGACCGCCGGCGCGCGCAGCGCGATGATGCCCATCCCGACGCCGGTGATGCCCTGCTCGGCGAACCAGTCCAGCCACTGCCCGCCGCGGCGCGCCCCGTCCTCCGGCGTCTCGCCGGCGTCGGCGAGCCACAGCGAGACGTAGCTGACCGGGTCGGCGAGTTCGCGCTGCACCACCCAGGCGTGCAGGCCGGTGTCGGCCAGCCAGCCGCCGACCCGCGTGCGCCAGTCCTGACCGTCCCGGACGATCCAGTTGGCCATGATCTGCGCCGTCCCACCGGGGGTCAGGTGGTCGCCGACCCGCTCGATCAGCTGCCGGCACACCGCATCCCCGGCCATCCCGGAGTCGCGGTAGAGGTAGTCCGTCGCCCCGGCGCCCACCACGAACGGCGGGTTGCTCACGATCAGGTCGAAGCGTTCCCCGGCCACGGGCTCGAACAGGCTGCCGCGGCGCAGATCCCAGCTCATCCCGTTGAGCCGGGCGGTGCCCGCGGCCAGTGCCAGGGCCCGTTCGTTGGTGTCGGTGGCCACGATCTGTTCGCAGTGCGCGTCGAGGTGCAGCGCCTGGATGCCGCAGCCGGTGCCCAGGTCCAGGGCGCGGGCCACCGGGGTGCGGATCACCGCGCGCGCCAGCGACACCGATGCGCCGCCGATGCCGAGGACGTGGTCGTGCCGTACCGGCGCGGCGCGCAGCACGGCGTCCTGGTCGGAGATCACCAGGAAGTCGCGCGCCCCGTCGCTGTGCGGGCGGATGTCCAGGACGGCGCACGCCGTCCCGTGTTCGGTCAACTCGAGGACGCCGTGGGCGGCCAGGGTCGCCACCGGCACGGTGGGGAACGCCCGCGCGATCTGCTCGACGGGTTCCTCGGAGCCCAGCAGGAACAGCCGCACCAGCACCGCCAGGGGTTGGCGGTCGGCCGGACAGGTCCGGGTGACGCGCAGCGCGGGCCACCACACCCCGCGGCCGAGTGCGGCCTCGGCCTGCTCGCCGAGCAGTTCGGCCACCCCGGCGGTGCTGAAACCGGCGGCGCGCAGGTCGGCCCCAACGGCGTCGAGCAGCGCCGGATCCAGGCTGGTCGGGTTCAAAACAGCTCGGCCTGTTCGGGCTGCGGCGGCGCCGGCGCGACGAGTTCGGGCCCGTTGTTGCGGACGTTGTTGACCAGCGTCGATACCTCCCGCACGACGATCCGGTCCAGGTCGCCGTGGCCGCGCAGCAGACCCTCGTCGGCCGGGGCGTCCGGATCCATCCACCGATCCCAATCCGCGCTGCTGATGGTCAGCGGCATCCGGTCGTGGATCTCGGCCAGCGGCCCGACGGAATCGGTGGTGATGATGGTGCAGCTCAGCAGCGGCGGCACGTCCCTGTCCGCCCCCTTGGGCCGCCAGGTGGTCCACAGGCCGGCGGCGAACAGTTGCTCGCCGTCCTCGGCGTACATGTAGAACGGGGTCTTGGGGCCCTTGGCCTTGCCCTCGCCCACGCCCTTGTGCGGCATCCACTCGTACCAGCCGTCCATCGGGATCAGGCAGCGCTTGTTCTTGGCCGAGTTGCGGAAGGCCGGCGACTCGGTGACCGTCTCGGCGCGCGCGTTGATCAGCAGCGGACCCTTGTTCTCGGGCCCGCCGTCCGGTCCGGCCTTGACCCACGGCGGGACCAGGCCCCACCGCATCGAGCGCACCCGGCGCGTCGATTCGTCCTCCGGTTCGGTGTGCCGTTTGACGACGCTGCTGATGGTCGTGGTGGGGGCGACGTTGTAATTTGCGACACCGGGCCCGCTGCCGGCGGTCTCGTCGAGCGCCTGGATCTTCTGCGCCAGCAGCGCCGGGTCGGTGGTGACCGCAAACCGTCCACACATGGCCTCCATGCTTCCAGACGACGACGACAAGGCAGGATGGATCCGTGCCGCAACACAGTTGGACGGCCCCGCAGACGGCCACGCCCGTCCACGCCACCGTCACCGTCCCCGGGTCGAAGTCCCTGACCAACCGCACGCTGCTGCTCTCGGCCCTGGCCGCCGCGCAGGGCGCGGGCCCCTCGTCGATCAGCGGGGCGCTGCGCAGCCGCGACACCGACCTGATGATCGGCGCGCTGCGCACCCTGGGACTCGACGTCGACGGCGACAACTCCGAACTGACCATCTCCGGCGCGGTGGCGCCGCCGCCGGCCGCGCGGGTGGACTGCGGACTGGCGGGCACGGTGCTGCGGTTCGTGCCGGCGCTGGCGGCGCTCGGGACGGTCCCCGTCGAGTTCGACGGCGACGAGCAGGCCCGCACGCGGCCCATCGCCCCGCTGCTGGCCGGCCTGCGCACCCTCGGCGTGCAGATCGACGGCGACGGCCTGCCGTTCAAGGTCATCGGTTCCGGTGCGGTGGCAGGCGGCCCGGTCGACATCGACGCCTCGGCGTCGTCGCAGTTCGTCTCCGGGCTGTTGCTGTGCGGCCCGTCGTTCACCGACGGGGTCACCGTCCGGCACACCGGGGCCACGGTGCCCTCGGCCCCGCACATCGCGATGACGGTGCAGATGCTGCGCCAGGCCGGGGTCCGCGTCGACGACAGCACCCCTGATCAGTGGCGGGTGGAACCCGGCCCGGTCAGCGCCCGGCACTGGCAGGTCGAACCGGACCTGTCCAACGCGGTGCCGTTCCTGTCGGCCGCGGTGGTCACCGGTGGCGCGGTGCGCATCACGGGGTGGCCCTCGCCGAGCCTGCAGGCCTCCGACACCATCCTGCGGGTGCTCCGGCTCGCCGATGCCACCGTGACGCAGACGGATTCCCATCTGGAGGTGCGCGGCGCGCTGTCCTACGACGGTTTCGACGTCGACCTCAACGAGGTGGGCGAGCTGACCCCGGCCGTGGCGGCGCTGGCCGCGCTGGCCGTCGAGGGCTCGGTCTCCCGGCTGCGCGGGATCGCGCATCTGCGCGGGCACGAAACCGACCGCCTGGCCGCGCTCAGCGCCGAGATCAACGGCCTCGGCGGGCAGTGCGAGGAGACCGAGGACGGTCTGACGATCACCGCGACACCGCTGCGCGCCGGCACCTGGCACTCCTACGCCGATCACCGAATGGCCATGGCGGGGGCCATCATCGGGCTCCGGGTGAGCGGTGTCGAGATCGATGACATCGACACCACCGCCAAGACCCTGCCGGAGTTTCCCGAACTGTGGGCCGACATGCTGGCGGGCCAGGGGTAGGGCCGCCGATGGCGGGGCGGACGCACCACTACGACGAATCCGATGTCCGGATCCGTCCGGGCAAGGGCTCGCGACCGCGCACCAAGAACCGCCCCGACCATGCCGACGCCGAGTCGGCGATGGTGGTCACGGTGGACCGGGGCCGCTGGGGCTGCGTGCTGGGCGGAGATCCGCACCGTCCGGTGACGGCGATGCGGGCACGAGAGCTTGGCCGCACCCCCATCGTGGTGGGCGACGACGTCGACGTGGTCGGCGACCTGTCGGGCCGGCCGGACACGCTGGCGCGCATCGTCCGGCGCCGGGAACGCCGAACAGTGTTGCGCCGCACCGCCGATGACACCGACCCCACCGAACGGGTGGTGGTGGCCAACGCCGATCAACTGCTGATCGTCGTCGCGCTGGCCGATCCCCCGCCGCGGGCGGGGTTGGTGCAGCGGGCGTTGATCGCCGCCTACGCCGGCGGACTGCGCCCGATCCTGTGCCTGACAAAGTCGGATCTGGCGCCGCCGGAACCCTTCGCCGCACAGTTCGCCGACCTGGACCTCACCGTGCTGACCGCCGGGCGCGACGATCCCCTGGATGCCGTGGAACCGATGCTGGCAGGCAAGCTGACCGTGCTGCTCGGGCACTCCGGGGTCGGGAAATCAACGCTGGTGAATCGCATTGTGCCCGAGGCGGATCGGGCGATCGGCGAGGTGTCCGGCGTCGGCAAGGGCAAGCACACCTCCACACAGTCGGTGGCGCTACCGCTGGCCGGGGGCGGTTGGGTGATCGACACCCCGGGCATCCGGTCCTTCGGGCTGGCGCACATCGAGACCGACGATGTACTGCTGGCCTTCTCCGACCTGACCGAGGCCATCGCCGACTGCCCGCGCGGGTGCGGCCACATGGGTCCGCCGGCCGACCCGGAATGCGCCCTCGATGAGCTGTCCGGGCCGGCGGCGGGTCGAGTTGCCGCCGCGCGCAACCTACTCCGCGCGCTGCGCGAGGGGGCGGAGAACTAGGCGCAGGTCACGCCGCGCGATCGGTCCGGTCGTCGTCGATCTGGTTGAGGCGGCGGGCTTGCCGTGCCGCGCGCACCCGCCGGATGGCGCTCTTGAGCCCGCGCCGACGCCCGGTGCGGTGATCGGTGGTCGCGAAATCCGGTCCCAGGTCGGCGAACATCCACTCACTGCGCGTCTCCGGCGCGTCGTGGGCGGTGTCGCGCAGGAACTTGTTCGGCAGCGACAGTTTGGCGATGGTCCGCCAGGTCTTGCCGTACTGCACCAGGAACGACCCGGTGGTGTAGGGCAGGTCGTACTTCTCGCACACCTCGCGCACCCGCATCGAGATCTCGTGCAACCGGTTGCTGGGCAGGTCCGGATACAGGTGATGTTCGATCTGATGGCACAGGTTGCCGCTCATGAAGCGCAGCAGCGGCCCACCCTCGAAGTTCGCGCTGCCCAGCATCTGCCGCAGGTACCAATGCCCCTGGGACTCGCCGACCATGTCGGTCTTGGTGAATTTCTCTGCGCCATCGGGGAAGTGGCCGCAGAAGATCACGGCATTCGCCCAGATGTTGCGGATGATGTTGGCCACCGCGTTGGCCTTGGCGGTGGACTTGAAGGTCGCCCCCGGCGACAGGGCCGTCAGCGCCGGGAAGGCCACGTAGTCCTTGATCAGCTGCTGACCGGTCTTGACGCCGAACTCGCGCATCCGCACCAGCGTGGCGGCGCGGTCGTCGCGGCCCTTGAAGATCTTGCCGAGTTCGAGGTGCTGCAGGCCGACGCCCCACTCGAACAGCGCCGCCAACATCGTGTTGTAGACCAGGTTGAACAGGTTGCTCGGCGTCCACTTCTGGTCGCGGGTGACGCGGATCAGGCCGAAGCCCACGTCGTCGTCCATGCCCAGGATGTTGGTGTACTTGTGATGCATGAAGTTGTGGGTGAACCGCCAGTGCTTCGACGCCCCCGTCATGTCCCACTCCCAGCTCGAGGAGTGGATCTCGGGATCGTTCATCCAATCCCACTGACCGTGCATGACGTTGTGGCCGATCTCCATGTTCTCGATGATCTTGGCCACGCCCAGCGTCGCGGTCCCGGCCCACCAGAACGAACGCTTGGAGCTGCCCAACAGCAGCAGTCGGCCGGCCACTTCGAGTCCGCGCTGCGTGGCGATGGTGCGCCGGATGTACCGCGCATCTCGCTCACCACGGGAGTCTTCGATGTCCTGCCGGATGGCGTCCAACTCGAACGCCAGGCTCTCGATGTCGGCCTCAGTCAAATGCGTGAATGCCGGAATGTCAGTGATTGCCATCGTCGACCTCCTCTCGTCGTACCTACGCTAGCGTAACCTACGGCTCCGTAGGTTACCAGGGAGTAATTGTCAGATGTCCAACACACAATCGCCGGATGCCGCCGACACACACGTCTGCACCCGGGTGCCCGGCTCGTGCTCGTCGCCGGTGCGCAGGTCGCGAACGTGGCCGTCGACCAGACCGACGACGCAGGTCTGACAGATACCCATTCGGCAGCCGAACGGCATCTGCACCCCCGCCTGCTCCCCCGCATCCATCAGCGAGGTGGCGGCGTCGGCGTGGACGGTCTTGCCGCTGCGCTCGAAGGTGACGGTGCCACCGGCGCCGTGCGGGGCGGCCCGCGACACGGCGAACCGCTCCAGATGCAGCTGATCACTGCGCCCGCCGCCGGACCACAGCCGTTCGGCGTCCGCGAGCATAGCCTCCGGGCCGCAGGCCCAGCTCTGCCGCTCGCGCCAGTCCGGGACCTCGGTGTCGAGCTTGGCCAGATCCAGCCGGCCCTCGGCGCGGGTGGCCCGCAGCCGCAGCCGATAGCCGGAATGGGTCTCGGCCAGCGCGGCCAACTCGTCGGCGAACATGACGTCGGCCTCGGTGGGCGCCGAATGCAGATGCACGATGTCGAAGACCTGATCGCGGCGCGCCAGCGTGCGCAACATCGACATCACCGGGGTGATCCCGGAGCCGGCGGTGAGGAACAACACCTTGGCGGGCGCGGGATCGGGCATCACGAAATTGCCCTGCGGGGCCGCCAGCCGCACGATGGTGCCCGGCGCCACCCCGCCCACCAGATGGCTGGACAGGAACCCCTCCGGCATGGCCTTGACGGTGATCGTGATGGTGTTCGAACCCGCCACCGGCGCCGAGGTGAGCGAGTACGACCGCCAGCGCCACCGACCGTCCATCAGCACGCCGATGCCGATGTACTGCCCCGGCTCGTAATCGAAGGTGAAACCCCAGCCGGGCTTGATCACCAGCGTCGCCGAATCCTCGGTCTCGCGGCGGACCTCCAGGATGCGGCCCCGAAGTTCGCGCGCCGACCAGAGCGGATTGGCCAGATGCAGGTAGTCGTCGGGCAGCAGCGGCGTGGTGATCCGGGCGACCAGATTGCGCAGCACATGCCAGCCCGGATGCTTGTCGGCGCCGGCCACGGTGGGACGGACAGTGTCACCCACCTTGGCGCTGACCTTGATGTAGTTCTTGGCCATGAGAGCTCCTGCCTCGGTGGCGGTGCATGAAAATTCCCGAGCCCGGGAGGTAACCTACGGTACCGTAACTTACGGTACCGTATCCAGCGCCGGCGTCGGGAAATCCGCTACAGCAGTTCCAGCAGGAAAGGCAGTTCCTGCGTCGCGTACCAGGCCAGATCGTGGTCCAGCGCATCGCCGACGGTCAGTTCGGCGTCCTCGTCACCCAGGTCCGCCTCGTCGATGACGGCCATCGCCGCGCGGACCGCGGCCTCGGCGTCCCCGACGTCGACGTAGACCGCCGCCACCGCATCGAGCCGGCACGGCGCCCCCACCCGCACCACGGCGTCGTCGAGGTCGGGGCGGGCCTTCACCGGCTCGATGTCGGCCACGATCACCGCGCGGCGCAGCGGCAGGGCCCCCTCCCGCGGGTCGGACTCCTGCGCGTCCTCGGCATCCTCGGGCGCCTCGGCGGCCAACAGCCGCAGCGACGCGCGCGCCGCCTCGCCGAGTGCCACCTCGGCCAACTCGTCGTCGTCGCCCTCGGCGTAGGCCTCCCGCAACGTCGGGGTCACCGCGAACGCCGTGCCGCCGACCGGGAACAACTCGCCGTCGGAAACCAGTTGGCGCAGCATGCCCAGCGTCGCCGGGAGGTAAACCCGCATGCCCGCAGACTATCGGTCCAACAGGGTCGCGACGTGGTCGGGCACGTAGGTGGACAGCTCCCGGGGCAGGCGCTGGTAGTCGCGCGCCTGCTGGGGCCGCTCCGGCAGCTTCACCTTGGGCCGCTTGACCTCGTGGTAGTCGATGGTGGAGAGCAGGTGGCTCATCATGTTCAGGCGGGCGTGCTTCTTGACGTCGGATTCCACGACGTACCAAGGGCTCACCGGGGTGTCGGTGTGCGCCATCATCTCGTCCTTGGCCCGCGAATAGTCCTGCCAGCGGTACACCGAGTCCAGATCCATCGGCGAGAGTTTCCACTGCCGGACCGGGTCCTTCAACCGCTTGCGGAATCGGCGCAACTGCTCCACGTCCGACACCGAGAACCAATACTTGCGCAGCAGGACCCCGTCGTCGATCAGCATCTGCTCGAAGATCGGCGCCTGATGCAGGAACAACGAATGTTCGTGCGGGCTACAGAAACCCATGACCTTCTCCACCCCGGCCCGGTTGTACCAGGACCGGTCGAACAGGACGATCTCGCCGCGGGTCGGCAGCTCGGCGACGTAGCGCTGGAAGTACCACTGTCCGCGTTCCCGCTCGGTGGGGATGGGCAACGCGGCGATCCGCGCGACCCGGGGACTGAGATATTCGGTGATGCGCTTGATGGTGCCGCCCTTACCGGCGGCGTCGCGGCCCTCGAACACCACCACCAGGCGGGTCCCGGTGTGCTTGACCCATTCCTGCAGCTTCACGAATTCGGTTTGCAGGCGGAACAATTCGGTCGTGTAGAGCTCGCCGGGGATCTTCACGCGCTTGGCCATCGCCGAATCCTACTGAACCGGCGGCGCGCGTTTCCCGGGATCGGCGTGCACCGGGTGGTCCCAGCGCGCTCAGTCGTCGGCGTTCGGATCCTTTTCCACCGCGATCACGAAGTCGTCACCGTGGTGGGTGACGCCGGTGATCACCGCGGAATTGACGGCGTCCACGGCGTACTCGCGCCGAACCACCATCGGGTCGCGGCTCAGGTCCCGGACCAGTGACACCGCCAGGCCCACCATCACCAGCACGAACGGCACCGCGGCGATGATCGTGATGGACTGCAGCCCGGTCAACGCGTCCGCCCCGCCGACGAGCAACATCACCGCGGCCACCGCGCCGGTGGCGCAACCCCAGAAGATCACGGTGGGCCGCGAGGGTGCGATGGTGCCCCGCTCCGACAGCGAGCCCATCACGATCGAGGCGGCATCGGCGCCCGAGACGAAGAAGATGGCCACCAGCAGCATCACGACGACGCTGACGGCCGCCGCCCACGGATACTGCGCCAGCAGACTGAAGAGCTGCTCCTCGACACTGCCCTGGCCGGCGAGGTCGGCGCCCTGTTGTTGCTCCCGGATGGCCGCACCGCCGAACACGCAGAACCAGATCAGCGAAACGACGCTGGGCACAAACAGCACACCGGCGACGAACTGCCGGATGGTGCGGCCCCGGGAGATGCGCGCGATGAACATCCCGACGAACGGGGTCCAGGAGATCCACCACGCCCAGTAGAAGATGGTCCACGATTCCAGCCAGGCGTTCACCTCGGCGCCCTCGGCGCCGGTGCGGGCCGACATCATCGCCAGATCCTGGAAGTAGCTACCCAGCGCGGTCGGAAGCAGATTCAGCACGAAAATCGTTGGGCCCACCACGAATACGAACAGCGCCAACAAGGTGGCCAGCACCATGTTGATGTTGGACAACCACTGGATCCCGCGCGCGATCCCGGACACCGCAGACAGCACGAACGCCATGGTCAGGATCGTGATGATGACGATCAGGATGGTGTTGCCGGTTTCCCCGATCCCGGCCACGATGCCCAGCCCGCTGCGGATCTGCAGCGCGCCCAGGCCCAGGGAGGCGGCCGACCCGAACAGCGTGGCGAAGATCGCCAACATGTCGATGACCTTGCCCCACGCACCGTTCGCGCGATCGCCGATCAACGGTTCGAAGGCCGCGCTGATCAGCTGCAACCGGCCCTTGCGGTACACCCCGTAGCTGATCGCCAGCCCGACCACGGCGTAGATCGCCCACGGATGCAGGGTCCAGTGGAACAGCGTCGTGGCCATCGCGGCCTCCACGGTCGCCGCTCCGGTCCCCGGGGGCGGGTCGGTGAAGTGCGACAGCGGTTCGGCCACACCGAAGAACATCAGCCCGATCCCCATGCCGGCGCTGAACATCATCGCGATCCAGGAGATCGTCCGGAACTCCGGCTCCTCGTCGTCGCGACCCAACGGAATGTTTCCGTACCGGCTCAGCGCCAGCCACACCACGAACACCACGAACCCCGTCGCGGTCAGCACGAACAGCCAGCCGGTGTTGTCCATCACCCAGCCCAGGGCCGTCGCCGCCGCGGACGCCAAGGCTTCGGTGTCGACGAAACCCCACGTCAGGAACGCGATCGCGATCAGGGCGGTGACGCCGAAGACCACCCAGTCGATGCCGCCGCCGCGCCCGTACGCCTTGTGCTCGACGGGTTGGTCGAGCACCGGGTGGTGCTGGGGCACGACGGCACCGGTCCCTGACCGAAGCGCGTCCTGCGTGGCGCGCGTCGGGCTCCGGCGGTCGGGGCGTCCTGATTCAGTTTTCGACATGGTGCACTTATCAGACCGCGTTGCGCGGGCGAGGTCAATCAATCCGGCAAAGTTAATCCGGCAAAGTTCGGTCCGGTTTACTGAGCGGCTTCCAGCAATTCCTCGAGCGATTCGCGCAGCAGCGCGGGCAGCACCTCGACATCGCTCATCGCCTCCCGATCGGCGTTGATCCCGAAGTACACCCGCCCGCAGTACGACGTCACCCCGATGGCCAGCACCTGGTTGTGCAGCAACGGCGGCACCGCGTAGGTCTCCAACAACTTGGCCCCCGCGACATACATCTGGGTCTGCGCGCCCGGCACGTTGGTGATCAGCAAGTTGAACATCCGCGCGGCGAAGCTGGTGGCCACCCGGATCCCCATGGCGTGCAGCGTCGGTGGCGCGAACCCCGACAGCGTCACGATGGTGCGCGCGTCGACCAGGCTGGTGGCCGTCGGGTGCGACTCGGTGGCGTGCGCGATCTGGGACAGCCGGACCACCGCGTTGCCCTCCCCGACCGGCAGATCCACCAGGAACGGCGTCACCTCGCTGATCGCCTGGCCCGGGCCGGCCGCCCCGTCGTCGTCGAGCTCGGGGTAGACCGACATCGGTGCCATGGCGCGCACCGTCGTCGTCGGTGTCACGGGCTCGCCGCGGGACAGCAACCAGTTGCGCAGGGCCGCGGCGACGACGGCCAGGATCACGTCGTTGACGTCGCAGTCGTAGCGCACCCGCAGCCGCCGGTAGTCCTCGAGGCTGCCGCTGGCCACCGTGAACCGCCGATTGCGCGACACCCGGGTGTTCAGCGGGCTGCTCGGCGCCGTGCCACGCGCGACGATGCGGGCCGCGTCGGCGAGCCGGCGCCCGGTCTCCACGAGCTGATCGGAGCTGGTGACGATGCCGGTCACCGCGGACTGCACGGCGGCCAGTTGCTGGCGCGGCCCGGAGAACCAGTCCCCCACCGCCCCGAGCACCAACTCGGCGGTGCCGGGCTCGCGCGCCGGGATCCAGATGTCCTCGCCGAAGGCCGGCGGCTTCTGCGTGCGGTCGGCGATCACGTGACCGATCTCGACCGCGCTCATCCCGTTGACCAGCGCCTGATGACTCTTGGTGTAGATCGCGATGCGGTTGTTGGCCAGACCCTCGACCAGGTACATCTCCCACAGCGGGCGGGTCTTGTCCAGCGGCCGCGAGCCCAGCCGGGCCACCAGGTCGTGCAGCTGGGCGTCGTTGCCCGGGGACGGCAGCGCCGAACGGCGGATGTGGTAGGTGATGTCGAAGTCCGGGTCGTCGATCCAGACCGGGCGCGCCAGCCCCAGCGTGATCTCCCGGACCTTCTGCCGGTACCGGGGCACCTGCGGCAGCCGCTGCTCGACGGTGTCCAGCAGGGTCTCGTAGCTCAGTCCGGAGCGCGGTCGGCGCAGAATCGACAGCGATCCGACGTACATCGGTGTCGAGGTGTTCTCGAGTTGATAGAACGACGCGTCCGATGCCGACAACCTGGTCACCATTGCCGGTGTCGTCCCCCCTTGCGTGTCAACCTGCTGGTGCCACGTTATCCGGCGCGGCGGTGGTTGTGCACAACGGGTGCACACGCGCCGGCGCGGTCTGTGCCACGATCACTGTCGTCGTTCCTGCCACTCTCCAGCAGGTCGAGCGTATTTTCGCCGCGCAGACTGGAGGGTTCCGACGTGACCGTTGCGAGCAGTACCGCACCCGCTGTCCCCCACGCGACCGTGAGCCCGGTCGTGGACTACGAGCCGGCGATCGGCGCCGCTACCGCGGTCGCCCCCGCAC